>DATBEN010000106.1:0-4285 GCA_036276055.1 Caulobacteraceae bacterium | reverse complement strand
GGCCAGCCCCAGGCAGCCCGACCTCGACGACTACCTGGCCCACATGCTCCACGCCCTGAAGGTGTGCGGCGAGGACCACGTCGGCGTCGGCAGCGACCAGGGCCTGGAGCCGTTCGACACCTCGCCGGCCGGCATGGCGGCGTTCAAGAAATCGGAGGAGCAGCGCATCAAGGCCGGCATCGCCGCGCCGGGCGAGGACCGGCCGACCTATGTGGTGGGGCTGAACACGCCCCTGCGCTCCCTGGTGATCGCCGATGCGCTTCTGAAGCGTGGCCTTTCCGAACGCGTCGTCGAGAAGATTCTCGGCGCCAACTTCGCCCGCGCCTTCAAGGAGATCTGGGTGGCCTGAGCTAGGCCGCGCAGGCTTCGAAGCCGGCGCGCAGGGCCGCCTCGTCGAGGTCGCGACCGATGAACACCATGCGGCTCTCGCGCGTGTCGCCGTCCAGCCACGGCCGCTGGAGGTCACCTTCGAGGATCATGTGCACGGCCTGGAAGACCAGGCGGCGGTCCTCGCCTGCGACGTCGAGGATGCCCTTGGCGCGCAGGATGTCCGGGCCCTTGGCCGCAAGCAGGTCGGAGAGCCAGCGATTGACCTTGTTCCCATCGAGCGGCCGGGAAAGACGCAGGGCGACGCCCTTGATGTCGTCGTCGTGGACGTGATCATGATGGTGGTGGCCGTCGGTCTCGCAATGCTCGTCGTGAACGTGGCCCGGCTCACCATGGGCGGGGGTGAGGAACTCCGGCTCGAGCTCGGTGATCCGCTCCAGATCGAAGCCGCCGCGGCCGAGGATGGCGTCCAGGGCGACGTTGGAGCGCTGGGCGCGATGGATCTGGGCCAGGGGATTGAGCCGGCGCAGCCGCCGCTCCACCTCGGCCAGTTCGGTCGCGCTCACCAGATCGGTCTTGTTGAGCACGATCTGGTCGGCGAAGGCGATCTGCTCACGGGCCTCGCGGCTGTCGGCCAGACGCGGCAGGATATGCTTGGCGTCGACCACTGTGGTCACCGAATCCAGCCGCGTCTTGGCCTTGACGTCGTCATCGACGAAGAAGGTCTGGGCCACCGGGCCGGGATCGGCCAGGCCGGTGGTCTCCACCACGATGGCGTCGAAGCCGCGCGCCGCGCTCGCCTGGCGTTTCACCAGGCCCTGCAGCACGCGGATCAGATCGCCGCGCACCGTGCAGCACACGCAGCCGTTGTTCATCTCGAAGACTTCCTCGTCGGCCCCGACCACGAGGTCGTTGTCGATGCCGATCTCGCCGAATTCGTTGACGATCACAGCGTAGCGCTTGCCGTGATCCTCGCTGAGGATGCGGTTGAGGAGCGTGGTCTTGCCGGCCCCTAGATAGCCGGTGAGCACGGTGACGGGGATGGGGGTCATGGGGCGGTATGTAGGGGGGACCGGGAAGAAGGTCCAACGTGGGGGCGGCTCTGCTCATCTCAGACGTTCCTAACGTCCGCTTCCTGGCAGCCTGGTGAAGAGCAGTTCTCACAGCGTGCGGCGCCCGGCGAAAAACGCGAGCATGACCCGTCCCGTCTTTGCAATCGGGGACGGCTGCGCTACATCTGGGCCGTCGGGCCGCAAGCGGGCGCCTGGCTGAAGACGGCTCGCCGTCCAAGACCTGCTTCTGTCTTCGCCTCAACCGGGCGGAGAGGAGATTGGGCATGGATGGAGCCAGATGACCCCCGGACCCTCGACAAGGATCGCGCTGCTGTGGCGCGGCGACGCCGAGACCCGCGCTGAGGCGAGCCCGCAGAACAACCGCTTGAGCCTCATCTTCGCGGCGCTGGCCGATCTCGGCGTCACGGCGGAACCGGCCGTCTATTCCGAGGCGATGGTCGAGGAGGTCCGCGCCCAGCTCCTGCGCCAGGACGGCGTTCTGGTGTGGGTGGACCCGATCTCGGAGCAGGGCGACCGGGCCCAGCTGGACGCGCTGTTGCGCGAGGTCGCCGCCCAAGGCGTGTGGGTGAGCGCCCACCCAGACGTGATCCTGAAGATGGGCGTCAAGGAAGTGCTCTACCGCACCAGGAGTCTGGGATGGGGAACCGACACGCACCTCTACGCCACACCGGCGGAGTTTCGGGCTCGGTTTCCGGCCCGGCTGGCCGCTTCCGGTCCGCGCGTCCTCAAGCAAAATCGGGGCAACGGCGGCCTCGGCGTCTGGAAAGTGACATTGTCCGGAGCGGCCGGCGCGGCCGACGATGACACTCCGGTGGAGGTCCTGCATGCGCGTCGGGGCAGCGAGGTCGAGCACATCGGGCTCGGCGAGACCATGACCCGTTACGAGCGCTACTTCACCGCGGGCGGACCCGTGATCGACCAGGCCTTCCAGCCGCGCCTGCCGGAGGGAATGATCCGCTGCTACATGTCCCAGGGCGCGGTCGTCGGATACGGCCATCAGCTGATCAAGGCGCTGGTCCCGCCGCCGCCGGCGAGCGCCGGACCGGAGGCGGCGCTGCCTGGCCCGCGCATCATGCATCCGCCCGACGCCCCGCCGTTCCAGGCGCTGAGGTCCAGGATGGAAGCCGAATGGGTTCCGGGGATGCAAAACCTGCTGGATATCGCCACGCCGTCCCTGCCGGTCCTGTGGGACGCCGACTTCCTCTATGGCCCCAAGACCGGCGACGGCGAGGACACCTACGTCCTTTGCGAGATCAACGTCAGCGCCGTCTCGCCCTTCCCTGACAGCGCGGCGGCGCCGGTGGCCGCGGCGGCGCTTAGCTGCATCAGCGCCGTCCGAAAGGTCCCGTGACGGCGACGTCGACGCTCGCCCGCCCCCTGCCATGCAGGCGGCAAGGCGGTGATGGCGCCGAGGTGACCTCGATCAGTGCAGGGGCCAGGCCCAGAAGACGACGCCGATAAGCGCGATGAACGCGCCGCTCAGGACTTCGCCGTACCTTTCAAGCGGCCCGAGGCTTACGCGCTGAAGGCCGGCGACAGAGGCGGCGCAGAGCACGACGTAGGTCGCGATGGTCGCCGCGCCGAACACCAGCGACATGACCGCGATGAGCCCCGCGCCGTACTTGCCGGCCGCGAAGAAGGCCGGAATGCCTTCGACCATGGGCGAAGACCCCAGGATCAGCAACAGCGCCGTGCGCGAGCCCGTCTTGGGCCGGGCGGCATGGCGGTGATGATCGTGGGCGCCATGGCCGTGGTCTCCGGGGCGGGGCACGCCATCGGCCGTCACCAGCTCGTCCAGGCCGTGGGTGTGATCGTGGTCGTGCGCATGGGAATGGCCATGGACGTGTGCGTGGCCGCCCCCGGGCTTGCACATGTCGAGCAGCGCCGAAATCGCGATCCAGGCGCCGAAGCCGATGAGGGCGAAACTGGCGAGGGTGTCCACAAGATGACCGAACCGTTGGGCGGCGAGCGCGCCGGCGCCCCACACAACGACGGCGATCACCAGGGTGGAGAGGACGTGACCGGTCCCCGCCACCAGGGCGGCGCGGACCGTCTGGGTGATGGACCAGCCGCGCTGGCGGGCAATCAGGGTGATCGGGACCCAATGATCAGGCACGATCGTGTGCAGCACGCCAACGGCTGCGACAGCGCCGACGAGGAGGAGCTCCGGGGTTGAGAAGATCATGCGCCGTCCTGGCTAGAGGTACTTGGTGAGGCTCTTCAGTTCCCGAAGCGATGCGCTAGCATGCGGCGAGGATCGTGGCTGGCCAAAGACGATAAGGCGGGCGCCCGCCCGAGCCGCGCAGATAGGGGATGCGGGCGTTCTTTTCGAATGCTTCCCTCCCGCGCCTCGAGTGTAGCGCCCGCCGGAGCCAAGCTGAAGACTTCGCGCCTTGACCTCGGCGCCCTCGCCAGTATAGATCGCGGCCCCTCGCCCCCGGGGCCTCCCGCGGGCGCATTTCGTTTTTTGTGAACCTCTCTCAGGGCGCTCCGACGATGTACGCTGTGATCAAGACCGGCGGTAAGCAATACCGGGTTCAGGCCGGCGATCTCATCGTGGTCGAGAAGCTGGCCGGCGAGCCGGGGGCGGAGCTCGCCTTCGACGAGGTGCTGATGCTGGGCGAAGGCGAGGCGGTGACCGTCGGCGCCCCGCTCATCGCCGGGGCCAAGGTCAGCGGCACGCTCATCGAGACGCGCAAGGCCGACAAGATCAAGGTCTTCAAGAAGATCCGCCGCCAGGGCTATCGCCGCACCCGCGGCCATCGCCAGGTCGAGACCGTGGTCCGGGTCACCGCCATCGACGGCGACGGCAAGAACGAGGCCTGGACGGGGGCCGTCGACCTGACGCCGCGCGCCGAGCTGCGCCTGCGGGCCCGCAATCTGGC
>DATBEN010000105.1:0-18674 GCA_036276055.1 Caulobacteraceae bacterium | reverse complement strand
CGCCATAGTGTGTGAGACTGCGGCCCGGATGTCGCGAGCGCTTCGTCCGGGACGCTTTTTGCGTGGCTATTTCGTCTCGAGCTTGTCCTGCGTCCTGGTCTCGAAATCGCTCGCGTCGTGGCGTTCGCGCAGCTGCTTGGCCGGATCGCCGAAAGCGGCGTTGACCATCTTCCCGCGTTTCACCGCCGGGCGCTCGCCGATGGCTTCGGTCCAGCGGATCAGGTTCTTGTATTCCTGCACCTGCAGGAACTCGCCGCCGCCGTAGGTCTGACCCTTGGCCGTGGCGCCATACCAGGGCCAAACCGCGAAGTCGGCGATGGTGATCTCGTCGCCGGCCAGGAACTGGCTTTCGCCCAGGCGGCGATCCAGCACGTCCAGTTGGCGCTTCACCTCCATGGCGAAGCGGTCGATGGCGTATTCGATCTTCATCGGCGCGTAGGCGTAGAAGTGGCCGAAGCCGCCGCCCAGATAGGGCGCGCTGCCCATCTGCCAGAACAGCCATGAGAGGGTCTCGGCGCGCCTGGCCGGCTCGGTCGGGAGAAAGGCGCCGAACTTCTCGGCCAGGTAGACCAGGATCGCGCCCGACTCGAACACGCGGATCGGCTCGGGACCGCTGCGGTCCACCAAGGCTGGGATCTTCGAATTGGGGTTCGCGGCGACGAAGCCGCTGCCGAACTGGTCGCCCTGGTTGATGCGGATCAGCCAGGCGTCGTACTCGGCGCCGGTCTTGCCCAGGGCCAGCAGCTCCTCGAGCATCACCGTCACCTTCACGCCGTTGGGCGTGGCCAGGGAGTAGAGCTGCAGCGGATGGCGCCCGACGGGCAGCTCCTTGTCGTGCGTCGGCCCGGCGACGGGGCGGTTGATGTTGGCGAACTGGCCCCCGTTCTCCTTGTTCCAGGTCCAGACCTTGGGGGGCTCGTAGGCGGGCGTCTCGCTCATGTCGGCTCCGGGATTTGCGGTGGCGTTGTGGCCGCATCTAAGGTCCGCGGCGAAGATTAGTAAGGGGTGGCAAGGAACGCGCCGAGCATCGCCGGCCATTGTCCTCACGCCCTATCCGTGATCCCCTGAGATGCATCTGCTCTGCCACGTGCACGCCGCGTCCAGCGACGCAGCCGGCCCCGCCATGGCGCGAATGGCGCCCGTCCCCCGAAAGGCCGAGATTGCGATGAAGGAAGACCAGAAGACGGGCTACAGCGAGCGCCTGAAGACCGCCGCGGCGGCCAAGGCGGCCCTGCTGGCTCAGTTGCGCCCCAAGCCCACCCGGGTCGCCGAAGCCCCGGTCGATCGCGCCTCGCTTCGGGCCGCGGAACTTGAGACCGTGCGCCACGCCCGCTCCCAGGCGAAAGCCGCCAGGAAGGAAGCGGCGAGAGAGGTGGCCGAGGCGGTCGCAGTGGCCCACGCCGCGTCCGAGGCGGCGGCGCTCGAGACGAAGCGCACCGAGCGGAAACAACGCAAGGCCGTCTCCGCGACCGATGCCAAAGCGCGCCGCGACGCCAAGTTCGCCGCCTACCGATCCAAGCGCTGAGCCCGGACACGGGGGACGCTCACGCGGAAACCTCCGCGCCCGCCCGGATGTCGACGATGCGGCGCTCACCGCCAACCCGTCCAAGCTGCACCACCACGTCGATGAGCGACTGGGCGTAGCGGATGGTTTCGCTCCGGGAGAGACCCAATCCTGATTGCATGACCATGAGCGCGATCTGCTCGAACGCTCCCTCCGGGGTGTTTGCGTGCAGGGTGGTGAAAGACCCTGGATGACCCGTGTTGATCGCGCGAAGGAAGGTCGCAGCCTCGCGTCCGCGGATCTCGCCCACGATGATCCGGTCCGGCCTCAGACGCAGCGATGCGTGCAGCAGGTCCTCCACCGTGATCCTGGCCTCGCCGAGTTCGCCCTTCACCGCCACCAAACCGACCGCGTTCGGCTGCGAAACGACGATCTCGGGCGTATCTTCGACGGTGACGATCCGCTCCTCCATGGGGACGATCTTGAGAAGAGCGTTGAGGAACGTCGTCTTGCCGGACGACGTTCCGCCGGAGATCAGAACCGTTTTCCGCGCACGCACAGCCGCGTGCAGATAGGCGATGGGACGCTCGCGAGCCTCGCTCCCTCCCTCCAGGCTGAACGCGTCCGTGTTCGCCGCCGGCAGAGGGCGGTCGTAACTCTCGAGCGGCCGTTCGATCCTCAGATGGCGGCGAATGGACAACGCCCAACCCGCTCGGGTCGCTGGCGGACCAACCATCTGGACGCGCTCGCCGTCGGCCAGCACGGCCGCCAGGACCGGGCTCTCGCGGTTCACCCCCTGGTGGGTGGCGCGCGCAATCTGAGCGGCGAGCCGCCCGAGCAGGAGCTCATCCACCTCCGGAGCCGCCGTACGGCTCATTGTCGGCTGGCCGCTTCGCTCGATCCAGACCTCGCCTGGCCGGTTCACCATGACTTCGGTCACGTCGGGCGTGTCCAGGAACCGCCTGAACGGCTTCAAATAGGCGCGTAGATAAACTCCATCGGAGACGTGCTTTTCGAGCGCCAGAGGCGCGGCGCTCACTCAGCGTCCTCCGAGAAGTCCAGGTCACGCGCCACAAAGACCTGGATGGCTGCGCCCTGCATGATCCTCACCGTCGGGGCAATCTTTCCATCCGTCTGAAGAGCTGTCGTCGCCACCGAAGATCCTTGGGTGGCCGTGCCGATGACGACGGTATTGTTGCCTGCCCCGCCGACGCTGGCGAGCCCGCTGATCGCAGTCAACAGAAACGCGGAGCCGTAGCGCTCAAGGAAATGGTTATCGACGCGTCCGGTGAGGCCAGCCTCACCCGATTCATCCGTGGTGGGAGAGCCGAGCTGGATCGTGACGCCGTCCGGCCGTAGAAGGCGCGTCCAGACGATCAGCATCCGGGTCTGTCCGGTCTGCAGTTCGCTCTTGTACTGACCCACCAGGCGCGAGCCCCGGGGGATCAGCACGTGGGAGCCGTCGAAACTCCGGACATCGCGGCTCACCAGGGCTCGCGCATAACCCGGCAGGTCCGAGTCGAGGGCGGTCTCCAGCACCGCGGGGATCACCGCGCCCTGCGCCACAACCTTGTCCGGGTGCTCGATCCGCTGAACGTGACTGGTGGGAACGCCTTCCTCCCCCGCGCGGGCGCTGAACTCCTCGTTCTGCGAGAAGTAGTTCTGCGCCTTCGCGGGCGCGGCAGCGGTGGGGGCGGGACCGCTTCGCACCGCCGGCGGCGCGGGTGCGACTGCGGCGGTGCTGTCGACCACCAGAACTGGCGCCGGAGTGGCGGCTGATGGCGCCGCTGCAAGAGCGGGGGGCGCGGCCGCTGCACGAGCCACAGGACGGGTATCAGATGATGGTGTCCGGGCGGGCGACGACGCGGGCGGCGCCGACGGCGATGGCTTGTGATGGGCGAGGCTGAGAATGGTGAACCCGCCAAGCGCAGCCGCGCCGATCAGTCCCGCGGCGAGGCCGAGGCCCTCGGCTGCGCTGGCGGGGCGACCCACCGTCGGCGCGGAGCGAACGTCGGCCGCAGCCAAATCGTCCGCCTCTGAAGCCGGTTCGGAGGATCCGTAGAAACCTGCAGCGATCATCCGGCGGACTCCTGGGTGACGGGGGCGGGCGGCGCGCGGAACAGTCGCGCCAGGAACGGCCGGCGCGGCTTGGTCGCATCGGTCTTGCCGCGAGGCCGAGGCGCCTCGGCGTCCAGTGTCGGCTGCTGGTAGGCGTCGTCATAGAGCACCGCCACAGCGTTGCCACGGCGCAGGATGAATCGCGGCGCGACCCCGTCGATGACGACGTAGTCGCCCTTGATCGCGTAGTTCACGACGACTTCCTTCTTATCCGGCCCGACCGTGTAGATCGCCGGCGCAGGGACCCCCTCAGCCCACCGCAGATAGGTGGACCGGCCATCATCGAAGGCGCGCATCGGTATGTTCGCGGCAGCCCCACTGAAGGTGTAGGCGGTGTTGCGGCTCGCGGGCGGCGGCACATTGTCAGCCTGGGAAGCTGGGGCGACCGGGGCCGCGGGGGTCGCCGGGGCGGGTGGAGGTTGAGGCGCCGGTTCTTCCTGGTAGCGAAACTGCAGCTCGTAGACCGTGCGGTCGCCGCGACACGCGGCGTCGTCCCGCGCAATCAGATCAAAGGCGTAACGCCGTCGATCGGTGACCACCATCATGTTCGTGCGGCCGGTCCGCACCGATGGCTTCAGGAACAGGAGATCGGCTCGCTTGTTGGGCGTGGCCTGCCAGATCCCGGCGTCGCCAAGGGCGACGTTCTCCACCCTCTCCCCCGGTGCGAAGACGACAGTCGATTGATAGTCGAAGCAGCCGTGCAGCGTCGTCACCGCCGTTGGGTCATACGCGACCTCGCGGATGCGCGCGTCCGCGGCGACGACGACCTGGGGGATCACCGCGGTCGCCAGGGCGGCTGCAAGGAAGGCGTCAGGCTTCATGAAGGCGCTCCGGAAAGGCGAGCGGGACGGACGGGGGCGCGGAAGCCCTGCCCCAGACCCTCGGTGCGGCGCTGTGGGCCAATACCGACGCCCGCGCCGGCGCTGGCAGGGAGGTCCGCCCTCGAAACCGCGCTTGCCTGCTCGACGCGGACGGACACGGGCGCGGAGCCGGCCCCGTCGCGGGCAAGAGAGGTGACCACCTGTCCAACGCGAGGGTCCGCCGGGGGCGCGCTGGCGCGGGAGCCGCCGGTGACCGAGATGTCCGCGGCGGACGCCGCCGCGACGGAGAACGCGCTCGCGCCGACGCCACCCTCCTCCCTTGCGGTCCCGAAGCGCCAGCCCCGGACCAGGCTGGCCGAGGTCCACGTCAGCATCCCGATCAGAGCGACGAAGACGACCGAGCCCATGAACAGCTCGAGGATCGGTTGAAGATCATTGACCGCGGCCGCTGGATTGTCCGCGATCTTGTCGACCAGCGGGCTAAGAGCGGCGACCGCTCCCGTGCCCACCAGCACCGTGAGCGTCGGCGCGATCGCGAAGAGCAGCGCCGTGCGGAACCACCCCTCGAACAGCCCGCGCGTCTGGCGAAACAGCGCCAGGACAACGAACACGGGTCCGACAGCGAGGAGGAGCGCGAGCACGATCCGCGTCAGCACCAGCGCCCCGGCGGAGCCCAGGAGGATCAGCATTCCGCTCACCCAGACGAGCGCCGACGCCATCTGGGGACCGGCCAGAGGACCTAGGGCCTTGGACGCGCCGGGGGCGCTGTCGCCCAACGCCTTGGTCACATCGGCGAACCGCGTCAGCAGGTCGTCAAGGCGGACTGCGAAATGGACGGCGTTGCCGTTGCTCCCGGCGAGGGCCGTGGCGATCTGCTCCGGACCGCCGACGAGAAGCCCATAGATGACCGTCTGATAGGCCGGCCATGAGGTCGCGAAAGTAAGGACGAGACCGATGGCCAGCACCTTGGGCGCCAGGCCCGACAGCGTGAGACGGGTGCGGCCGGTCATGAGCCCGAGCGCGATGAACGCCACATAGAGGGTCAGCACGACGGTCAGGACCGTGCCGAACACCCCATGCTCGCCGAACAGACGCCCGTAGCTCGACGTCACGACCAGCCCGACGCGGCAGTCGACCGACGCGAGGGCGTGAACGACGCCGAGCGGCTGGTCCTCCAGTGCCGGACACGCAGCGACGCTCACGGCACGACTCTCAGGCGAGGCGATGACGTAGGCTCGTCCGCCGGAGGGCCAGGCCAAGGCGAGCCGATAAGCTGCGGCCACCAGAGGGCAGGCTGCTCGCCAACCCGACCGCGGATCTCGTCGAGCCGGCGAACGGATGACTCACGCCCGGACAGAGCGATCAGGAGATCCGGCATGCCGGACAGATCCAGGCGCGCCACGACGCTGTGCTGGCCGTGTTTCACCAGAAAGCCGCGCGCCTGCGGCGGCAGGGCGCGGACGAGTTCGAGCTCGTGTTCGGTCAGGCCAAAGCCGACGCAGTAGTCCTCGTGCTGGGCGCGAGGGTTCGGCATGAAGATCTGCGTCGCCGCCTGCTCGATGATGGCGGAGGCGATGCGGCTGTCGAGCGCGTCCCGCGCTGACTGCGTGCCGAACCCCAGGACGGCGTTGCGCTTGCGCAGCGTCTTCATCCAGTCGCGGATGCGGGCGGCGAAGACCTCGTCGTCCAGCGCCTTCCAGCCCTCGTCGATCAGGATCAGGGTCGGTTCGCCGTCGAGCCGCTGCTCCACCCGATGGAAGAGGTACATCATCGCCGGCGTGCGCAGGACCGGGTCCTCCAGCAGCGCGGTCATGTCGAAGCCAAGCGTGCGGGTGGAGGCGTCCAGCCGGTCGACAGGGTTGTCGAACAGCCACGCATGCTCGCCCTTGCCCACCCATGGCGCGAACCGGGAGACGAGGTCGCCCTCCTGCGGGCGCCGTCCGCCAGCGAGGAGTTCGATAAAATACCGAGGCCGGCGATACCCGGGCTCCTGTTCGTAGTTGGCCGCCACTGCCGCAGCGATGGTCGCCTCCTCTTCCGGCGTCGGCCGCTCGCCAGGTTTGCAGACCAGACGGGCGATCAGCGATCGGAGGAAGGCGCGGTCGATCGGCGATCCTTCGTTCTGCAGCGGATTGAAGCCTGTGGCCTCGCCCGGACGCAGCACGGCGTAGTGACCGCCGATCGCCCGCAGGAAGATCTCTGCGCCGCGGTCCTTGTCGAAGAACACCGTGCGCGGCCGGAACCGCGACGCCTGCGCCACGAGGAAGTTGAGCACCACGGTCTTGCCGGAACCCGACGGACCGATGACGGTGAAGTTGCCAAGATCGCCGCGATGGAAGTTGAAGAAGTAGGGCGTCGCGGAGGTGGTCTCGAACACCGTCGCCGCCTGTCCCCAATGGTTCTCATCAGCCTGCCCGATCGGGAAACCGTGCAGGCTCGCAAATCCGGCAAAGGCGCTGGTGGAGATCAGCGCCTTGCGCGCCGCGTAGGCGTCGTTGCCGGGAAACTGCGCCCAGAAGGCGGGCTCGAGGGTCAGGGTTTCGCGCACCGGCACCGCGCCGATGTCGGCCAGCGCCGAGGCGCAGTCGGCGGCGGCCCGGTCGAGCTCCGGCAACGAGGATGCGCGCACCATCAGGCTGAAAGTGTGCTCGCCCAGGGCCGAGCGACCGGAGGAGAGGTCGTCCTTCGCCTCCGCCAAACCGCGCTTCAGGCTCTGGGCGTCGTCGTCGGCCGCCCGGAAGCGGCGGAGCGCCAAGCCGACCCGTTCGCTCCCGATCTGACGATCCACGAAAGCGAAGCTCTCCGAGAGCGTCATCTCGTAGGGAAGCCGGAGCAGCGCATCGGTCATGCCGGGCTGTGCGTGCGGCGGGTACTCCTTCAGCGCGAGGATGGCGGCGAAGCTGCGATCCCCGCCTATCCCTCGTTGTTCCAGGACTTCGACGCCAAAGCTGGTCCGCTTTTGAGGGATGTGACGCCCCACATCGCCCTCCGGCTGCAGGAGGGGACGGAGCTCGCCGTTGTAGAGCGCCGCCAGCATCTCCAGCGGTTCCGAGCAGCGCCCATAGGCGGTGTCGTAGCCGGTCAGCAAACGTGGCGCGTACGCCGACAGTCCAGCCTGCAGGGCTTCCCTCGCGCCGTCGAGCTCGCGCACTTCCCGTGCGAAAGCCGCAGCCCGCTCGATGGAGCTCAAGCCGCGAGAGAACAACCCGCCCGCCCGATCAGCCCAGCCGACCTTGCCCTTGGCGGGACGCCGAATGAGGCTGACGAAGAGGTTGTTGACGAAGAGGCGGCGCGTCTGCAGCCGCTCGGCCCAGCGTCGGTCGATCTCGCTGGACACCGGGTCTGGAAACTCCGCCGCCAGCGCCACTGACACGCGACGGCGAAGGATGTGGTGGTGAACCACGAAACGCGAGCTGGCCACCGCCTTCAGGGCTGCGTCGCGCATGTGCTGACGGTGGTTGAGGTCGGCGGTTTCCGCCGTCTCGAAGGCAAATCCTTCCAGATGGAGACACTGCATCAGCGAGCCGTCTCGCAGCACCACCGTCCGCTCCTCGTGCAGACGCGCGTAGGGTAGACGATCGCCCGCCTTGCTGACTTGAGCACTCGCCACCGACCGTCTCACGGATGATAGGTGTTGCAGCGGAAGCGCCGCCAGTCCCGCGTCCGACCACAGCGGCTCACCCGGACCAGCCAGAGATCGAAGATCCGCGGTTCCCGCAGGCACGCAAAATAGCCGATCGCATGGGCGGCCAGCGCAACTCCGAAAGCCCAGAAGGAACGCGTGACCAGGAAGGCCTCCGTGGTCACCACCCCGTTGATGATGAAGAAGCTGTAGGTGACGCCGGCAAACATCTGCGGCTGGGTCAGGGCGCGGAAGATCGGCGCGCGGACGAGTTCCGTCATCGTCTCAACTCGCTGTCGCCTGAATACCGCCGACGATGGTCGCAGCGCCGAACAGCACGAAACAACCGACGATGACGGTCGCGCCGTAGCGCCAGTTGAGCCGCCCCGTGAGCATCAAGAAGCCCACCATCGCCACGGCGATGACCGCGACCCCGCTCGCGACCTGGCCGAGAAGCGTGTCCTGCACCCAGGTGACCGCGCCCAGAATGGGTCCGGCGCCCGCCGGCGTGGCCGCACGGGCGAGCGACGGTGCGAGAGCGGCGAGCACTGTGGCGATGGATCGGGAATGGAGGCTCTTCACGGTTAATCTCCATGATGGAGGGTGGAGGGAACGATCAGGCTGCGTTGGGCCAGCCAATCGAGATTGGCGGCCACGTAGCTGCGGGTTTCCCGGTAGGGCGGTACGCCACCGTGGCGCTGCACCGCTTCCGGCCCCGCGTTGTAGGCGGCGAGCGCAAGATCGATCCGGCCGTTGAATCGATCCAGGAGGCTGCGCAGATACGCGGCCCCCCCGAATATGCTTGCGACAGGATCGTGCGGATCGACTCCAAGCCGGCGGGCAGTGTCCGGCATCAGCTGCATGACGCCGACAGCCCCGGCCGGAGATACCGCCTCGGTCCGGTACCCGGACTCGCGCCGCGCCACGGAGTCGAGGAGCTCAGGCGCGAGGCGGTAGCGCGCAGCGGCGGTGCGGATGGCGTCGCCAAAGCCCTGCGTGCGCCCAACTGACGGGAGAGGCGCTGACCCGCTTTCCACGACAGGTTGAAGTCCACCACCGATCACCTCGAACACCTGAGCCGAGGCGCCGGACGCGAAGGCGGCGGCAAAGACCACAGCCAGACAAGCCGCCATGGGGCGCGGCCTCTCGACCGCGCCCCCGCCGGCGTGATGCGACCGCCAACCGCGCGGGGTTGGTCGCGATCGACGGCGCATCGCCAACTCAATATCCAAGCGGCCGCGAAGAACTCGTCGAGACCGTCGGCGCCGCTGCAGCCGGCGTGTTGATCGACGAACTGGTCGGGTCGCCACCACCGTGGCCGCACACGGCGAACGTCCGCGCGCTCGCGCTGGTCGCCAGCACGGCCCAATTGGATCGAGACGCTCCCATGCTCAAGCTTCCCTCATCGAAGGGAGCATCTCGCATCCCGCAGCATCAGTGCCGGGCGCCAGCTCGCGCGTTCAAAGAGGAAGGCGAATTCGTCGGACCTAGAAGTACCGGGTCAGGCTGACGCTGATCGCCTCGCGGTGCTGGTCGTAGTCGACCGGATAGGGCAGCCGAGGAGTCGTGGCGCTGAAGGTGACCTTCAACTCGCCCCATGGCGCTTCCCACGCGGCCCCAACTCCGGCGTCGACCCGCACCTGATGCGCGCCTGGAATGTCGGATCCGCCGCCGAGCGGCGCCAGGGCGCCCAAATGGCTGAACAGGCGCAGATGCTTGACCGGCCTTATCGCGCCGTCGAGGTCGAGATAGGCGATGCGCAGATCCTGACCGAGATAATCGGGCGAGATGTAGAGATGGGCGCTCAGGTGTGTCGTGGAGACGCCGCCATAGATTTCTGCATAGTCGAGGTTGTAGCGATGGAAATAGGTTTGCGAATAGACCGTCGCGCCTGGCGCCAACCGCGTTGCAGGTATGTACAAGGCGAGTTGTGCATCACTGACACCAACGTCCCAGTTTACACCACTCGCCATCCGCTTGGCGAAGCCGACTTCGCCCAGATAACCCAGCGGATGAACGCCCCCACCTGCCGTCTCGCCGATGATCGCCGATGCGCCGGCGAAGATCCCGCTGGCGCCGTCATAGGTGACCTCGAATCGACCGTCAGGGTGGCCGTTCGTCAGATCGTAGCCTTGAAGCCTGTAGTCCGTCTCGACGGTGGCCGAGCCGGCCACCTGGGCCGAAGCGAGGTCGGGCTCTGCAAGATTGAGACACGCGGCCGCGACAGATAGGCAAATCCACCTCGGGAGCGTCACGTCAGCGGGCGGCGCTGGCGACCACCGCGTTCGACCGACTGCAGGCGCAATGACATGGGTCGCGTCTTTGCAGCAGCGTCGCGCAGGCATCGATCTCGCTTCCCGGAGGCGCGAGGATCAGCGCCGAGGCGGGCTGGAGCAAGCGCGTCCTCTGCCGCATCAATGCAAAAAGGCCGCTTACGTGCGCGGCCGCGAACGAGCTGCCGTTGACGACGGACCATCGTCCTCCAGGTTCGGTTGTAGGCACCTCCCGCCCCGGCGCGCTTACCACACCCGGCGGCGCTGGCCCTGACTCCTCGTCAATCACCGCGACCACGCCGTGCTGCGAAGCCGGAAACCCGCCTTCCGCCTGACCTCGGTCATAGGCGGCGACGACCACGGCGCCGCGGGATTGGGCGACCTCGATGAGCCGGCTCAGCAGAAGATCCGAAGGCCCGCTGAGGCTCATGTTGATCACCTGCGCCCCGTGCTCGACCGCGAACTCCAAGGCCTTGGCGAGGCTGAGGCTGTCGCACACTGTCAGCGCCGCAGCCCCGGGCTCCTGCCAACAAGCCCTCAAGCCCATCAGCCGCGCCCCGGGTGCGACGCCCGCGATGCCGATGTGGTTGTCGGCTTGCGCGGCGATGATTCCCGCCACCGCGGTGCCGTGAACCTCCGGCGGGTCAGCGCGACTCTCGACGAAATTCTCGACGAGCTCCACGCGGCCGACCAGATCGGGGTGAACCCGCTCGATCATGCTGTCGATGACCGCGACGCGGACGTCTCGCCCCGTCGATATCCTGTGAAGATCCGCCAGGCCCCATTCCCGAGCCGCGGGTTGGGCGCGATAGAGCGGATCATTGTGGGTCGCTTCCCCTTGCGCCCGGAAGAGGTGCTCGGGCTCGGACCAGGAGACCGCGGAGTCCGCCGCAAGCCGGCGCGCCGCCGCATCGACGTCGCCGCCCTTGGGTGTCGCCATGACGAAGCAATCGACGCCCAGAAGCGGCATGGGCCATTCGTCCACCACCGCGACTCCCTGCTTCCGGGCAAGGCGAAGAGCGATCCTGCGTCGCGCATTGCGGCCTTCGGCGTCCCCGTAGCTGCCGCCGTAGTCCGCGCCAGGTCCTGCGTGCGGCGGCGGCATTCGAAGCATCACAAGCAGTCGCCCGCCCGCCTGCTCCACCACAGGGGGTGCATGCCCCTGCCCAGCCGCTTGGGAGGTCGCCAGCGACGCGATCATCGTCACCATGATCGCCAGGCGAGCGATCATGCGCATCATGGCCCCTCGCCATCGAGGGGTTCGGCCAGGACCACACTGGCCTGACGACGCAGTTTCGTCAGGGTCTTCGCCCGCTCGGCCGTAGCGACGTGAAGAAGATAGGCGTGCGCCGACGTGGGACCGCCCACGAGGCGAGCGTTGTTGGCCCTCAGTATCGCGCGAAACGCCTCTTCGCGCGTGTCAGGGCGGAAGATCACGATCAGGTTGGCGGTGGCGTCGACCGGCGCCGCGCTCAGTGCGTGGTAACGCGCGGGCGCTGGGGGCGCCAGAAGCGCTCCGCCGAGGACAAGGATAGCTGCGAACTGTGCCGCGGCGACCCAGCCCAACCATCCCATCCCGCGGCTGGCTGCAGGTTCACCGACCAGCGCCGAACGCAATTTCGCGAGCCAAGCCCAGCGCGGCGACGCGGCTGCGCTCTCTTCATCGAGCTGGCGGCTCATGCGCGCCCAAGCGGCGTCGACGTCTCCGGATTCGGTCGCAATTGCGCTGACGCCCTCGGCCAACAGCATTTCGCGGCGCACCTCCGCCTGGCACTCCGCACAATGACTGAGGTGGTGCTTCACACGCGTCCGATCGCTGTCGTCCAGCGTGTCGTTCACGTACCAAGGCAGCAAAGCTTGGATATCGCGGTGGTCGTTGCCCGGCAATTGGATGACGCCTTGTGCCATAACCGACCTCACAGCCAATCCGCGAGCGAGCCCGACAACGCTTCCTTCAAGTTACGTCGGGCGTGAAACGCGCGTGTCTTCACGGTGTCGACCGGACAGGCCATGATCTCGGCGATTTCTCTGTAGCCGAATTCGTGGAAATAGGTCAGATCGATCACAGTCCTATGGTCCTGCGACAGCCCGTTCATGGCGTCGAGCACCACCTTTTGGATCTGTCGCGCACCGAAACTTTGCTCGGGACCCGGCTCTTCGCTCGGCCGCCCCTCGGCATCCTTGTCCTCCACCGGTTCGTCGAGCTTTGAGCGGGCCCTGAGGGCTTTGCGATAGGCGATGGCGAAGATCCAGGTAGAGACCTTGCTGGCCCCATTGAAACTGTCCGGCTTTCGCCAAACCGCCATGAGCGTGTCGTTCAGCACTTCTTCCACAACCTCCGGTCGGCGGACCAGACTGGACAGGAACCGGGTCAGCCTCGGGTGATAGATCCGATAGAGCCGTTCGAACGCCCGCCTGTCGCCAGCGGCCATGCGCTGAAGCAGGCGCGCCTCGTCCTCGGGCGCAGGCCGCAGTTTCACCTTGTCCTGGTCGCGCACCGCGACGCTCTGGCTGGACGCCATGTGCACCTCACTCAACGGGAGTGCCCGCGGGCGCGCGAAAGGTTCAAACCCCGGACCCGAGCCCGGCGCGACCAGCCGCATCTAGGGTCCGCAGCGAAGATTGGTAAGGGTTTGGTCGGCCGCGAGTTTGTAATCCGCCAAAAGGACCGGGATCGGGGAACCAGAAGCGTGCGCGCGGGACTCGCTGGCGAACGAGCGCGTGGGGGAAGGGATGACGGAACGGTTGGCGCCTGGTCAGTGCGGCGTGCCGCCAATGCGCTCGCTGTCGATCTGCTCCTGAAGCTTGTTGACCCGGTCCTGAAGCCTGAAGTGTTCGTCGGACGGCACCTGGCCTCCGTTGCGCAGCCGCGCGTCCGCGAGGTCCGACTGGATGTCGAAGGCCTCACGATGGGCGGCGGCCGCGTCGTGCTTCGAGATATGGCCGTGCGCCAGACGCCGGTCGATGCTGACATCCAGTCTGTGGAGTTGCTCGTTCAGTCCGTTCCGCTCGGTCGGCGGGGCTGCGCGCGGCGGCGCCGTGTTCTGCGCGGGGGCGGCGGCCGGAGACGACAAGGCGGCGAACACGACCAGAGCCACCAGGCAAGTTGTCTTCATTGGCTTCCTCCTCGAGATCGATCATTCCACCAAAAGCTTTGCCGATCGTCCTTGGATTGCCTCTTACGATCCTGTCGTGCGCCCGGAGGGGTGCGTCGAGCGATCAGCGGAGTCTTCATGACGCTGGTGAAGCGGGCGATCTTGGCGAATCGCAGTGCTTGATACCGAGCCCGCCGACCCGGACGCAGATCGTGGAGACAGCAACTGGCGCCGGCTACTCTCCGACCACTGGCAACGACACCTTACTCTCCGCGCCGGGCCTGTGCAGGATCGTCACGGTCGCCGCGCGATAGTCCTGCGGCTTCGCGTCGAAGATGTTCGGGACGAAGGTCTGGGGGTTGAGGTCATAGAGCGGGAACCAGCTGGACTGGACCTGCACCATGATTCTGTGCCCCGGCACGAAGACGTGGTTGGTCGGCGGCAGGGCGAAGCGGTAGCGCTGGACCTGGCCGGCCGGGATCGCCGTGGGATGCTCGAAGCTGTCGCGATAGCGGCCGCGGAAGATGTCCATCGATACGTTGAGCTCATAGCCGCCCATGGTCGGGTCGTCCGCGTCCTGCCCCGGATAGACATCGATCACCTTGACGATGAAATCCCCGTCCGTGCCGGTGGTGGTTGCGTAGAGGTCGGCGACGGGAGAGCCGGCGATCTGCACCGGGTGGTCGAGCACCGGGGTCTCGTAGACCAGGACGTCTGGACGCCCATCGGCGACAGTACGCTGATCGGTGAGCAGCCAGGTCTGCCAGCGTTTGCCATCCGAGAAGGCGACCGGACGGGTGAGATAGGTCACCGGATGAGCGGGATCGGAAACATAGGAGTCGCCGGCGTCGCCGCCACCTGCCGGGGCGTCCCAGCCCAGGGCGCGGTCGGGTTCGAGGTAGAGGGCCGTCATTGGCTTCTCGCAGCCCTTGTCGCACGCCGCTGGCCAGTGGTCGAAGCGGTCCCAGTGGTTCTCGCCCACGTCGTAGACAAAGGCGCGCGGCGTGTGGGCGTCGGGCGAGCCCGACTTCAGGTACTGGTTGAAGAACGGCAGCAGGACCTCGCGCCGCCACTGCTGGCCGGTGTCGCCATCGAAGGAGAGCGGCCCCAGGTTCGAGCCATTGTAGTTGGCCCCGCTGTGCCGCCAGGGTCCCATAACGAGGTAGTTCGTGTCGCCGTAGCCGGCGGCCTTCAGCGCCTCGAAGACGTGGATGGCGCCCCACTCGTCCTCCTGGTCCCACAGGCCCTGCTCCCACAGGGTGGGCACCTTGTTCCCCTTGGCGGCGAGCAGCTTGTCCAGCGCCTGGCCCTGCCAGAAACCGTCATAGGCGGGGTGGTCGTGCAGGTCCCGCCAGAACGGATACTGGTCCAGGCCGTTGGCGGCGGCGTAGGCCCCGGTGGATCCCGCCGCCATGAACGTCTCGTAGTCGTCATAGGCGGGACGCTGCACCGGCTTGCCCTCGCCCCGCGCGCTGGTCTGCTGGGCGATGTAGTCGAGCCCCGGATTGCGGAAGGCGCCGTAGTGGAACCAGTCGTCGCCCATCCAGCCGTCCACCATCGGGCTCTCCGGCGCGGCGACTTTCAGCGCCGGGTGCGGACCCAGCAGGGCCATGACCACGGTCCAGCCCTCATAGGAGGAGCCGATCATGCCCACCCGTCCATTGGATTCGGGCACGTTCTTCACCAGCCAGTCGATGGTGTCGTAGGCGTCGGTGGTGTCGTCGGTGTTCGTGTGGTTCAGCGGCCCGATCGGCGGGCGCGTCATGGTGTAATCGCCCTCGGACCCGTACTTGCCGCGGATGTCCTGGAACACGCGGATATAGCCGGCGCGCACGAATACCTCGTCGCCGGTCCCCAGCAGGTCGACCATGTGCGGGCTATTCATCCGCTCGGCGCGCCCTTTGGCGTTGTAGGGGGTGCGGGTGAGGAGGATCGGGGCGCCGTGCGCGCCCTTGGGGATGACTATGACGGTATAGAGCTTCACCCCATCGCGCATGGGGATCATCTCCACGCGCTTGACGTAGTCGTTCTGGCTGGTCGGAAGGTCGAGGTGGACGGGGATATCGCCGCCGCCGGGCGGTTCTGAGGGCTGGGCGAAGCTCGGAGCGGCAGCCAGGACCAGCGCCGCCGCGGCGACGCCCATCAAACGAAGCTTCATCGATTTCTACCCCTCGCGGCGTTTTTCCCCGCTTAGCTCCGATCCGCGCGCCAGCCTAGCCGCCGGGTCGTGCGACAGGATCGACGGCAGTGGGAGACGCGCCGCCCGCCGCCGCCGCGATCCGATCCACCGCGTCTGCGGTGATCAACGGCGAAAGGGGAATAACCGACGACGGCGTCGATCACTTCATCTTGGCGTACATCGCCGAGACGTCGCTGTTCCCGAGATCCGCGAGAGCTCCGGAGACCGCGCCGTCATAGCAGTCCGCATAGTCCTTGCGGTTCATCTCCCGGGAGTTGGGCTCCGGCGTGCAGACCGCCTTGCCCGCCGCCTTGATGCGCCGCACGAGCGCCTCCTGGCCCGACGTCGAGCGAAGGTTGAGATCGGCGTAGGACACCTTCTTCTGGCGTGTCTCGGCCAGAGGGTTGTTCCTCGGATGGACCACGATCTCCTGGACCGAGGCCTGGGCCATGACGGCCGCTGGAATAATGCCGGCCAGCAATGTCGCCGCCGCCGCGGCGACGAACCAAAGATTTCGAGAGGTCATGTGAACGCCCCTGCTCAAGCCACGAAGGCGTAAAGATACGATAACGTACGTATATGACAACAGAAAATGTGTGCGGGCGAGCCGCCCACGAAAGACAGCGCCTCTCGCCGCTCGGCCTCCCGTGGGTTATTCGGCCCCCGAAACGGGGAGGATGAAGCAATCATGCGCCTGAAGATCCTGGCGGGCGCCGCGGCGGCCGCGCTGAGCCTTTTCGCGCGAGCCGCAGCAGCGGAGTCGTTCGAGACGATCATCCTGCCTGCGCCCGCCGCGCCAGGGCCGGTGGTGAAGCCGTTCGTGCTGGTCAGCCCGGGGCGGATCGCCCTGACGCACGTAAAGCTGATCGACGGCACGGGCGCGCCGGCCGTTGCTGACCGCACGATCATCCTCGACGGCGCCCGGATCGCCGCGATCCAGCCGGGGGACGCGCCCGTTCCTGGCGGCGTCTCCGTCATCGATCTCACGGGCTCGACGGTGCTGCCGGGTCTGGTGGGGATGCACGACCACCTGTTCCACATCGCCCGGCCGAACATTGACGCCAGCGGCCATAGCGATCCGCCGCTGATCGTGCCACAGATGACCTTCTCGGCGCCGCGTCTCTACCTCGCCAACGGCGTGACGACGATCCGTACGACCGGAAGCGTCGAGCCGTACACCGACCTCAACCTCAAGCAGGCCGTCGACGCGGGCGAGGAGCCGGGCCCGCACATGGATGTGACCGGCCCATACCTCGAGGGCCTGACGAGCGTCTTCATCCAGATGCACCACCTCAAGGACGCCGAGGACGCGCGGCGCACGGTCGCCTTCTGGGCCGACCAGGGGGCGACCTCGTTCAAGGCCTACATGAACATCACCCGCGCGGAGCTGAAGGCGGCCATCGACGAGGCGCACCGGCGGGGCCTCAAGCTCACCGGCCACCTGTGCTCGGTGACCTATCCCGAGGCGGTCGACCTGGGGATCGACGACCTCGAGCACGGCTTCTTCGTCAACACCACGGACGATCCGGGAAAGACGCCCGACGTCTGCACGCCCGGCGACGGGGCGGCGACGCTGACGGCGATGGACCCGGACGGCGCGGAGGCGACAGGCCTGATCCGCAAGCTGATCGACCACCATGTGGCGCTGACCTCTACCCTCCCCGCCTTCGAGCCCGAATTCTCCCAGCACTCGCGGCTCTATGCGGAGTCACTCGCCTCGATGAGCCCCGAAGCGCGCGAGTCCTATCTCTACGTCCGCGGCGCCGCCATCGCCGCGCCAGCCGAACGCCGAACCCAGCGCGAGACGATGTACCGGCACGGCGTGGCGATGGAGAAGCGCTTCTTCGACGCCGGCGGGCTGCTGCTGGCGGGCCCCGATCCCACCTCGACCGGCGGCATCGTCCCGGGTTTCGGCGACCTGCGGGAGATCGAGCTGCTGGTGGATGGCGGCTTTCCGCTGGAGCAGGCCGTGCGCGTGGCCACCCTCAATGGCGCGACCTACCTGGGCCTGCAGGACCGCATCGGCTCGGTCGCGGCCGGCAAGGACGCCGACCTGCTGATCGTGCGAGGCGACCCCACCAAGACGATCGACGACATCGCCAATGTGGAATTGGTCTTCAAGGACGGCGTCGGCTACGACCCCCAGGGGCTGATCCGTTCCGTACAAGGACGATACGGGGAATACTGAGGCGCCGACTTCCGGCGCTCGGCGCGGCGGAAAGGCCAGCCGGACTTCTGTCCTCGTTCATCGAACGGGGGAGAAATCGAATTCCCCACTTTTGGCGGCGGCGATTTTGTGTCAAAAATCGTACAGTTAGTGGCATTCGTAGCGTAAAGGCGTTCAAATCATGAACAAGTTGCACGCTACGCGCAAAGTCCTGCCCCTGGTCGGCATCATCACGGTCGCCGCGGCGACCACCGCGACAGCTGGGCCGCCCACCTACACCGTACAGACGGTTCAGTACCCCGGCGACACCTTCACCCAGCTGTTGGGCATCAACAATTCGGACGTCATCGGGGGATTCCACGGCGCCGTGACCCCCCAGGGATTCACCTTCACGCTTCCGGCCACCTTCACCTCTCAGAACTTCCCTGGCTCGAGCACGAGCATGGTCACCGGGATCAATGGGAACGGCGACACTTCGGGCATCTATGTGGACGCCATGGCGACCAGCCACGGCTACACCGACGTCGGCGGCGTCTTCCAGACGGTCGACGAACCGGGCACGGTGTTCAATCAGGCCCTCGGCATCAACAACGGCCTGGAGACCGTGGGCTACTCGTCGGCGACGGACCTGACGGGCGCAACTGGCGAGGTCGCCTACAGTCAATTCGGCGGGGTGTTCAAGAACCTCACGCTGCCGAGTAACGTCAACAGCCAGGCGGTGGGGATCAACAACGCCGGCGACATCGTCGGATTCTATACGCCTACGTCCACGACCTCTCTCGGGTTCCTCGACGTCGGGGACGTGATCACGAAACTTGACCCATTCGGTTCGTCGTCCGCTCAGGCGCTCGGCATCAGCAACACCGGCGAGATCGTCGGCCTGTACGTGGACGGC
>DATBEN010000104.1:0-4542 GCA_036276055.1 Caulobacteraceae bacterium | reverse complement strand
ATGGTCCTGACGATCGCGACCCGCGACGAGCTCGGCCCCGTCATCGTCCCTCCGGCCATAACCGCCTGGGCGCTCACGACGGGAGAGGACGGCATGCGCACCCAGGTTCGAGGCCTGGCCCAGGCGGTGGCAGGCACTGTGGTCGAGAAGATCGCTCCGCCTCGGACCTTCGCCGCGACCCTCGCCGCGCTTACCGCCGCGCCGAGCCTGGCCCGGGCCTTTTCACCGCCCTGGCCGGACATCCTGATCACGTGCGGACGACGCTCGGCGCCCTACGCCGTGTCACTCAAGCGCGCGAGCGGCGGCCGCATGCTGGCGGTTCACGTGCAGGATCCTCGCGCCTTCCGCAGCGAATTCGACCTCATCATCGCCATGGACCACGACCGGATCGCCGAGGGGCCCGGCGTGATCAAGGTGGCGACGGCGCTGCATGACATCACGCCAACGGCCCTCGCCGTGGCGGCCGAAGGATGGAGGCAGCGCTTCGATCGGCTTGACCGTCCTCTGGCCGGCGTCGCCATCGGCGGCGATCTTCGCGGACGCCCGTTCACCCTCGAGGACGGGCAGCGCCTCCTTGCGGGGCTGCGGCGCCTTCGCGAGGCGGGTGTCGGCCTTGCGATAACCCCCTCGCGCCGGACGCCGGCCGCGGTCCGGGCGCTCCTAGCCCACGCCTTCGCGGGCGACGCCCGGGTTTTCCTCTGGGACCTGGAGGGCGAAAATCCATACCGAGCGATCCTGGCCCTGGCCGATCGCCTGATCGTCACCACCGACAGCGTCTCCATGGTCTCCGAAGCAATCGCGACGGGCCATCCGGTCGAGTTGCTGGACCTCGGCTTCCGACGCCACGTGGAGTTCGTGCAGGAGCTGGTGGACGAGGGGCTGGCGCGACGGTTCGAGGGCGACCCGACCCCGCCCCGCACACGGGGATCGTTCGACTCGACACAGATCGCCGCCGCCGCAGTGCGACGCCTCCTTCAGGCGCGGACTGGAGTCGTCGGATAGGAGAGCTGGTCGCGCTCGCGCCACTCGTCGGTGACGTAGTTCATGATCACCGAGCGCCGGATTCCAGGAATCGGCCGACTGGAAAGGCCATGCCAGGTATCAGAGCCCGGCACGAAGACGAGCGCTGAATTATCGATGAACGGCGACCGCTTCGCCCAGGCGCCGGGGGCGGCGTAGATGTCCGTGCCGAGATCGGACTGATCCTCGCCCTCGGCAAGATAGATCAACATGGTGAAGCGTTTGACCCCCAGGTCGGTATGGGGCTCCAGCCAGAAGCCGTCGGTATCCTGCGCGTACTCCAGCCGCACATAGGACCCTAAGAGGCTGGCGCCCGTCGCACGCTCTATCAGCCCCACCACCTCCGACGACTGAAAGGCGTCGGCCACGGCGGCGCAGGCGTCGAACCGGGCGTTGTTCGTCGCATCGAAATAGTGCCGCTGGTCGTTGTGGAGCTCGCGCTTGCCCGACAGGCCATGGAGATCGGGAGGCGAGAACGGCAGGCGCCGCAGTTGGTCGGTAAGGCCTGACGGGAAGACGGGCGCCACCGTCCAATGCAGATACGGAACGTCGTCCCGACGCGCGGCCGCGAAGGCCTCGGCAAGGGAGTCCTTGATGGCTCGGGTGAGGGCGTTGCGCGTCTCGGGGAGGGTCAAGGGCGGCTCTGAGGGGGGAATCGATCGGGGAGGCCCCCGCCCCGATTGCGCTCCTCTAGGCCAAGATGGCCGCGACGTCACGTGCGCCCCGCAACAACAGGGCGCAGAGGCGCACAACAGTCCGATATCAGCCCGTCAGACCGTCGGCCGACGGAACGCCCAGGGGCGCGCCTCTTCGAGCTGCGCGGCGAGGCGGAACAGCACGCCCTCGCCTGCCGGCTGACCCACGAACTGGATTCCCAGGGGCAGCCCTTCGGCCGTCCGCACGAGAGGAACCGTCATGGCGGGCTGACCGGTGATGTTGAAAGCCTGGGTGTTCGGCATGAAGTCGAACAGCCGCTTCGCATATTCGCCCGGACCACCTTCCCGCAGCCACCCGACCGGCGGCGGCGGGCAGCCGAGTGTCGAGGTCAGGAGGACGTCGAACCCCTCGAAGGTGCGCGCCGCCGTCCGGCCGAAGGCGTGGGCCGTCTGGAGGGCGCGGATGTAGTCGCTGGCCGTCATCTCGCGGCCCCGGCGGTAGAGGGCGAGGGTGTAGGCGTCGACCTCGTCCTCGCCGATCTCCCGGCCCCGGCGCGCCGCCTCGTTGTTCAACAGGGTGGCGATGTTCGCGGCGATGATCAGCCCCCCCGCCTCCCGCACCGGTTCGTAGTCCCAGTCCAGGGCGATCTCCTCGACGTGGTGGCCGAGCCCCTCGCACAGACGGGCCGCATCCCTCACCGCCTCGGCGCACAGCGGGTCGATGGCGCCCGAGGCGATCGCCTGGGTCGTGAACGCGACCTTCAACTGCCCGACCTCGCATCCGACCTCCTGGGCGAAGAGCCGCTCCGGCGGCTCGGCCCAATAGGGATCGCCGGCCTGAGGGCGGGAGACGATGTCCAGGAGCAGCGCACTGTCGCGCACGGTGCGGCTGACCGCGTGCTGGATCGAAAAGCCCCCCCACCCTTCATCGCCCGGCGCCATGGACACGCGGCCGCGCGAGGGTTTCATGCCGAACAACCCGCAGCAGGACGCTGGGATGCGGATCGATCCGCCGCCGTCGCTGGCGTGGGCCGCGGGGACTATACCGGCCGCGACAGCGGCCGCCGCTCCGCCAGATGATCCCCCGGGCGTGCGCTGGAGATCCCATGGATTGCGGCTGGGACCGAACAGCTCCGGCTCGGTCACTGGCTCGAGCCCAAACTCGGGCGTGTTGGTCTTGCCGAAGATGACGAGGCCTGCGCCCCCGTAGGCGGTCACGATTGCATTGTCGCCCGCCGCCGGCGTGGTGGCGAACACCTTCGATCCCGCGGAGGTGGGAACCCCCGCCAGGTAGGCGCCGAGGTCCTTCAGGAGGAAGGGCACACCCGCCAGCGGGCCGTCGCCCGCGGCGCTAGGGACGGACGCGCGCGCCCGCTCATAGAGAGGAACGTTGATGGCGTTGATGCGGGGGTTCACCGCGTCCGCGCGCGCGATCGCGGCCTCGAGCGCCTCCGAAGCCGTGATTTCGCGCCGTCGGATCAGGTCGGCCAGGCCGACGGCATCATGCGCGCGATAGTCGGCCTCGTTCATCGACATTCCTCCCGGCCGCCGCTGCAGCGCCAAGCTCTTATCGGGGTGAACCGGGCCAGGTAAAGCGCGGGTCAGTCGTCGTTGGCAGGCCTTCCGCGCAGCGCCTTGACGCCCGATCGACGGGCCTTCCCCTCGAGCCGCTCGCGACGCGACGCCAGGGTAGGTCGGGTCGGACGCCGGCGCTTCGGCCGGATCGCAGCCTGCCGCAACAGAGCGGCCAGTCGGTCTCTCGCCGCCTCGCGGTTGAGCGCCTGAGACCGATGCTCCTGCGCGAACAGCACGATGACTCCTTCGCCGGTCATCCTGGCGCCGGCGAGGCGCGCCAGCCGGGGCTTCGCCTCGTCCGGCACCGCTAATGAGCCGCGAACGTCGAAGCGCAGCTCGACCGCGGTGCTGGTCTTGTTGACGTGCTGACCCCCGGGTCCGCTCGCGCGCGCAGCCCGCTCGACGGCCTCGGCCAGGGCGTCGTCAAGCCACAGGGGATCGCCAGGCGTCACCGTCATCGATCCCGCGGCCTCGGCCGTCCCGGCCCACCGCAAAAGCGATGCGCCGGGTCTTGCCGTCAGGCGTCGTAACCCGGGTTCTCGCGGTCGAGGCGACGCAGGCAGCCGGGCCAGGCGAGGCCGCCGCCGATGCCACGGCTGGTCTGGCCGCGCACCTCGGCCTGACTGGCGTCGGAGGCGATCCGCACGCGTTCGCGGCCTACGGCGAGCGCCATCACCTGCTGCTTACAGGCCCGCTCGAGATAGAACATGTTCACCCAGCAGTCCGCCGCCGTCGCGCCTGTCGTGAGCGTGCCGTGGTTGCGCAGCAGCAGCATCGACTTGTCGCCCAGGTCGCCGACGAGACGCGTCTTCTCGTCCGGGTTCAGGGCGATGCCCTCATAGTCGTGATAGGCCAGCCTGGGCAGGCAGATCAGGGCGTGCTGGCTGAGCGGCAGGAGCCCCTCCGACTGGGCGGATACGGCCACGCCCTGGTCCGAGTGGAGGTGCATCACATAATGCGCATCGTCCCGCGCGGCGTGGATCGCCGAGTGGATGGTGAAGCCCGCCGGATTGATGAAGTACGGCGTCTCCTGGAGGATCTTGCCGTCGAGGTCGATCTTCACCAGCGAAGAGGCGGTGATCTCCTCGAAGAACATGCCGTACGGGTTGATCAGAAAGTTGTGGTCGGTCCCGGGGATCCGCGCCGAAATGTGGGTGTAGATCATGTCGTCCCAGCCATAGAGGGCGACAAGCCGGTAGAGGGCGGCGAGATCCACCCTCGCCTTCCACTCCTCCTCAGAGACCTTGTCGCGTAGCGAGGCGACAACGGCCATCGATCCATCAGCCACGGC
>DATBEN010000103.1:0-1624 GCA_036276055.1 Caulobacteraceae bacterium | reverse complement strand
CTGGTGGTGGCGCTCAAGCCCCTGCACGACGCGGCCCGCATCAAGCGGGTGGTGGTGGCGACCTATCAGTCGGTCTCGGGCGCCGGCAAGCAGGGCATGGACGAGCTCTGGGACCAGACCAAGGGCGTGTTCGTTCTGGGTCCGTCGGAACCGAAGGTGTTCACCAAGCAGATCGCCTTCAATGTCATCCCGTTCATCGGCGAGGCGCGCGACGACGGCTTCACCAGCGAGGAAGCCAAGATGTGGGACGAGACCCACAAGATCCTCGACCCGGCCATCGCCCTGACCGTCACCTGCGTGCGCGTGCCGGTGATGGTCGGCCACTCCGAGGCGGTGAACATCGAGTTCCACGAGCCGCTGGACGAGGACGACGCGCGCGAGATCCTGCGCGAGGCGCCGGGCCTGCTGGTGGTCGACAAGCGCGAGGCCGGCGGCTTCATCACGCCCAAGGAGGTCCAGGGGGAATTCCCGGTCTATGTCTCGCGCATCCGCCGCGATCCGACGGTGGAGAACGGCCTTTCGATGTGGGTGGTGGCCGACAACCTGCGCAAAGGCGCGGCGCTCAACGCGGTGCAGATCGCCGAGCTGCTGGCCGAGCGTGGCCTGATCGGGCGCAAGGTCCTCGCCTGAAATGGCCTCCGCGGGGGGCGCGGCCGCCTCCCGCACGGCGGTCTTCGCGGGACTGACCTGCAACCTGCTGTGGGGATCGGTCCCGATCCTCTTCATGAGCCTTGGCCACCTGGGCGCGAGCTCGTGGGAGATCGTGGCGCAGCGGGCGATGTGGTCGGTCCCCTGCGCCGCGGCGCTGGTGCTGCTGGCGCGCCAGCAGGGCGAGGTGCGTGCGATCCTCGCCTCCCCGCGGACCTTCGGCCTGCTCGCGCTGTCGGGGATCTCGATCGCCACCGGCTGGTCGCTGTACGTCTGGGCGGTCAACGACCACCGCAACCTCGAGGCGAGCCTCGGCTATTACATCACTCCACTGATGAACATGGCCGCCGGCGCGGTGTTGTTCCGTGAACGGATCGACCGCTTCGGCGCGGCGGCGGTGGCCCTGGCGGCGATCGGCGTGGCCCTGCAGACCCTCGCGCTGGGCCGCCTGCCCATTGTCTCGCTGGTCCTGGCGACGACGTTCTGGATCTACGGCCTGGTGCGCCGGCATGTGCAGGTGAGCGCCCAGGCGGGCCTGCTGGTCGAGTGCCTGGTGATCTCCACGCCGGGCGTCGCCTATGTCGCCTGGCTGGCGCTCACCGGGACGGGCGTCTTCGGCCATGGGCTTGGCGTGACCCTGCTGATGCCCGTCGTCGGGCCAGCCACCGTCGCCCCCCTGGCGATCTTCGCCTGGACGGCGCGTCGCCTGCCCTTCTCGACGCTCGGCTTCCTGCAGTTCGTCAGCCCCACGGTGGGTTTTGTGATCGGGCTGGCCGTGGGCGAGCCGCTGACGCCGCTGCGCCTGTTCTCGTTCCTCTTCATCTGGGCGGGGGCGGGGGTGTTCGCGCTCGGCGCCTGGCGAGCGGGGCGCCGGCTGGCGTTGGCGTAATCCGTCCGAGGGACGGACCTACAGGCAAGCGTACGCTGCTTCGATCAATTTCCGCGCCCGTGAATCGGCGATGAGTTCGGCGGACTG
>DATBEN010000102.1:0-4345 GCA_036276055.1 Caulobacteraceae bacterium | reverse complement strand
AGCATGCCCTTCTCCACCGGGATGTCCTATGGCGTCACCGCCGCGGACGGGACGGTCACGCGCCGCGACGACTTCCAGGCGCCCTATTCGAGCATGGTCCACGACTTCCTGGTCACGCGAAATCACGTGCTGTTTCCCATCCTGCCCCTGACAGGCAGTCTGGAGCGGGCGATGCGAGGGGCGCCGCCGTTCGCGTGGGAACCCGAGAAGGGCTCGTTCGTCGGCGTAATGAAGCGCGATGCGTCGGTGGACACGATCCGCTGGTTCCAGACCGATCCCTGCTATGTCTTCCACCCGATGAACGCCTGGGAGGAAGGCTCGCGGATCGTGGCCGACGTGATGGAATATCCGGTGGCCCCGCTGTTCCCCCTGGCGGACGGCGGCAGCCCGATGGAGCGCCCGTACGCTCGCCTGACGCGCTGGACCTTCGATCTGTCCGACGCCTCGGACAGCTTCCGGCGCGAGCCCATCGACGACATGGCCGGGGAGTTTCCCCGCTTCGACGAGCGCCACGCAGGCCTCGCCTATAGGCACGGCTGGTTCGCCGCGAGCAGCCGTCCCGGGTCGATCAGTTTCGATTCGCTGGCCCACATCGATCTCGCCAGCGGGACGCGGAAGGCATGGGAGCTTCCATCCGGCGACTTCGTGGGCGAGCCCGTGTTCGTGCCGCGCAAGGCGGGCGCGGCCGAAGGCGACGGCTGGCTGGTGGCGCTGGTCTATCGAGGGAGCGAGGACCAGAGCGACTTCGTCGTGCTCGACGCCCAGGACGTAGCCGCGGGACCGATCGCCAGCGCGCGCATTCCCCGGCGGGTGCCGTTCGGCTTCCATGGGAACTGGAGACCGGCGTGAGCCTTGCCGGCCCCACGCCGGACCGGGACAGGTGAAGATTTCTAGCGCGGTCGTGGCTCCGACATTCGTCCATAGGCCTCGCTGACGATCGGCAGCGGCGTGGTCTCGGCCGCCACGGCGAGTGTCCTCGCGGCGGCGATCGCGCCCGCCCGTCTTACCGGCCTGTCCGACAGGGAGAGCTGGCCTATGGCCCAGGGCGGGAGGCAGGCGAGGGCTGCTTCCACCACAAGCCCCTGCAGCGGCCGCCCGGCGGGGCCGAGCGGCGAGGCGCGTCGCACGAGGTCGAGGAATTCGTCGATCACCGGACTCGGGCGAAGGCGCGGCTTCATGGTCCGGATGGCGGCGAGCGCCTCCGCGTGCGACCCGGGCGGGGAGCCCGCGCCATAGGCTCTCGCCACCTCCCTGCCTTCGGCCCAGTAGCGGTCCGCATCCTCTGCCGGGAGCCGCGGCGCAAGCAGTCTGCGATAGGCTGTGAGGAAACCGTAGGCGGCGGTGACGTGGACCCAGTCGGCGAGCACGGGGTCCCGGGCGGAATAGGCCTCTCCGTCGGCAGTCATGCCCGTCACGCTGTCATGACGGCGCTCGACGGCCTCGATGCCTGCCCGCGCCAGGGCCGTTGGCCCAAAGGTGGTAAGCAGCGCGGCCTGCGCAGTCCGCCGCATCCGTCGAAGAGGGTCGGTCCGAAAGGTCGAATGCGCCCAGACGCCGGTGCGGACGCGCGGCTCGGCGAGTTCCAGCACGACCGCCGTGACGCCGCCGACAGCCAGGACGACCGGATTGGCGTGGACTCGCCACGCCATGGATCCCGGACCGAACAGCCCCGGATCGCCCGGCGGCCCGGGACAGGGCTCGGGCAGGCCCAGGAGCATGTTGAGGGGCTTGGCGCGACCGGTCAGGCCGCGAAGGCGCGCCCGTGTCTCATTCTGGCCCAGCCTCGCGCCTCCCCGTCCAAACCTGCGGAGGGCGGGAGCCAAGCACGGTCCGCGCAAAAGATTAATGCCTCGTCCGGAACAGGACGAGGCATCGTTCCAGAAAGGCGCCCGGTTCTGGGCGCCTACGGATCAGCCGTGCGATTGGGTGCGGCGGGCGCGCAGCCGGACGCCGACTGCGCCGACGCCCATGATCATGAAGGCCCAGGCGCTCGGCTCCGGGAGGGAGCTGGACGAGGTCGGGGCGATGGAGGCCGTCGTGATCGTGTGGACGTTCGTGGAAGCAACCGCGGGCTCCCGGGCTTCGAGTCGCTGATAGACGCTGTCGAGGGAGGACCCCCCCAGCATCATCTCCAGCGCCAGGGAAGCCACGGCGCCGGCGCCGACCGAGGCGACCGCGCCCAGTCCGACTGCGACGGCGAGATTGCGCCAGGACCTTTCAGAATTCTCCACGATATTCCCCGCTCTTTGAGATGATCATTAAGACAACAGTAATGTGCGATCCTGTCAAGAACCGAACGCAAGAGCAGTTGAAATAAAAGGTTTGTAGAACAAAGATATATACAGCCTCAAAGAAAACTCAACTTTGAGGCGATTGCAGCTCTCTCCGAAACAGGGCAGGGGCTTGGCGCGGCAGGGCGGGGGCGCCAAAGCTTCGACCTGTCGGCGGGGCCGTACGCGGGTGATGTGAATCGGGGGGGTGCGTGAGGACTTCGGGATTTGGGATGGCCGGTCTGGGCCTCCTCGCAGCGGCGATCGTCGTTGGCCAGGCCTCGCCGGCGGCGGCCGCGCCGAAGGATGCGCCGGACACCTTCGCCAGCGCCACCGCCGGGCTGACACGGGTCGATGGATTGCGACCGCTCTATCTAGACCAGAAGCGCGGCCGGGTCCTGATCGCGCTCAAGCCCGACGCTGACGGCCTGGCGGGCGAGTTCATTTATCAGATCTACATGCGCGCGGGCCTGGGCTCGACGCCGATCGGGATCGACCGGTCGAATCCGGGGCCTACCCGCATCCTCGAATTCCGGCGCGTGGGGCCCAAGGTCTACGCCGAACTCGAGAACTTCGCCTTTCGGGCGGAGCGGGGCTCGGACGACGAGCGGCAAGCCGTGCGCGACAGCTTTCCCCCTTCGATCGTCTGGTCAGGCGATGTGGCGGCCACGAGTCCGGACGGGACCGTCCTGGTCGACATCTCCAGCTTCCTCACCCGCGACGCTTTCGGCGTGGCCGACGCCCTGAAAAAGGCGAAACAGGGGACCTTCCATCTCGCCGCCGACCGCAGCTACGCGGACCTGGCCGAAGCGCACGCCTTTCCCGAGAACCTCGAACTGGAGGCGCGCCAGACCTTCGTCTCAGACGATCCGGGCAAGGAAGTGGGCCATGTCGCGCCCGAAGCCCACGCCGTCACGCTGATCGAGCACCACTCGCTGATCAAGTTGCCCGACCCGGGCTTCGTCCCGCGCTTCGCCGATCCGCGGACAGGCGCCTTCGACGAGGTGGTGGCGGACTATTCGGCGCCGCTGGGCGCCCCATCGATCTATCGCCTGGCCAGGCGTTTCCGCCTGGAGAAGACCGACCCCACGGCCGCGAGGTCGCCGGTGAAGAAGCCGATCGTCTTCTACGTAGATCGCGCCGCGCCCGAGCCGGTTCGCTCTGCGCTTGTCGAGGGCGCGCGCTGGTGGGCGCAGGCCTTCGACGCCGCCGGATTCGAGGACGCCTTCCGCGTGGAGGTGCTTCCCGAGGGCGTGAATCCGCTCGACGCCCGCTACAACGTGATCAACTGGGTCCATCGCCAGACCCGCGGCTGGTCCTACGGTTACGCGGTGTCCGATCCGCGCACCGGCGAGATCGTCAAGGGGAACGTTCTGCTGGGCTCCCTGCGTGTGCGACAGGACATCATGATCTTCCAGGGCCTCGTCGGCGCGGACAAGACCGGCGCCGGAGGACCCAACGACCCGGTCCAGGTCGCCCTAGCGCGTCTTCGCCAACTGGCGGTGCATGAGACCGGCCACGCGCTTGGCCTCGAGCACAACTTCGCCGGCAGCACCTACGACGATCGCGCCTCGGTGATGGATTACCCCGCGCCGCGGGTGAAGATCGTCGGCGACGGGTTTGACATGTCCGACGCCTATCAGGTCGGCGTCGGCGCGTGGGACCGCTTCATGATCAAATGGCTCTACAGCGAGGTTCCTCCCGGAGCCGAGGGCAAGGCCGCGCTCGATGCGATCGTCCGCGACAGCTACGCCCGGGACCATCTGCGCTATGTGCGCGACGAGGACGCCAGGCCGACCGGCTCGGCCCAGCCCTACGGCGCGCTTTGGGATGATGGTCCCGACAGCGTCGTCTCGCTCCTGCACGTGATGGACGTCCGCAAGATCGCCTTGGCGAAGTTCGGGCCGGACAACATTCCGCAGGGCGCGCCGCTCTCGGATCTGCGGCGGGCGATCGTCCCGATCTACCTGTTCCATCGCTACGAAGCAGACTCGGCCGCCAAGTCCGTCGGTGGCGTGGATTTCGCCTACGGCGTTCGGGGCGATGCGATCCTGTCCAACCATCCCGTCGACGGC
>DATBEN010000101.1:0-2837 GCA_036276055.1 Caulobacteraceae bacterium | reverse complement strand
ACCGGAGTGATCCTGTTCCTCCTGACCTTGTGAGGGACGTCGGATCCTCACGTAACCGCGCAAGCCTTGCGCCTCCGGCGTGTGCTGACTAGATATCTGACCAGATCCAATCTGGCGGACACGGCGCGCACATGAGGAAGTGGTCGGTGCAGGACGCCAAGGCGCGCTTCAGCGAACTGCTGGACACGTGCCTGAAGGAGGGCCCGCAGATGGTGACGAGGCGCGGGGCCGATGCGGCGGTCATCGCGCCGGCCGACGAGTGGCGGCGTCTCCAATTCGCCAGGCCCACCCTGAAGGCATTGCTGCTGACCGACCAGGCGCGCGGCGAGATGACGATCCCCGAACGCGGCGGCCAGCGTCGGCGGCGCCCTTCCCCGTTCGCCTGACCGGCGTGTACCTCCTCGACACGAACGTCGTCTCCGAACTGCGCCGTGCGCGGCCGCACGGAGCCGTGCTGGAGTGGCTGCAAGGCGTCGAGGACCGCGACCTCCACCTCTCAGTCGTGACGATCGGCGAGATCCAGGCCGGCATCGAGATCACTCGGGAACAGGATCAGGCGCGGGCGGCGGAGCTGGAAGAGTGGCTGGAACAGGTGGCCGGAGCCTTCAACATCCTCGACATGGACACGCCAGCGTTCCGCTGCTGGGCTCGCCTCATGCATCGACGCTCAGACGATGTGATCGAGGACGCGATGATCGCGGCCACCGCGATAATCCGGAACCTGACGGTCGTGACGCGCAACGTCCGGGACTTCGAGCCTTTCGGAGTTCCGCTCCTTAATCCGTTCGAGGCGACAACAGGTTAGTCACGGAGGGCCGGCCGATGGCCGATCAGTTTGACGGCGTGCGGGACCACTATGGCGCGGCCGGCCTGACCGAGCGGCTCAGGATGGCTCTTGCGGCCCTCGGGCCGGAGGACCAGTTGCTCTCGCCCGAACAACTGGCCGGCCTCGACCAGTTTCACACCCGTGGGCTGGCGGCGACCTCCGAGCTTGCCAAACTCGCCGGGATCACCGCCGGCATGTCGGTGCTGGATGTTGGCTCGGGCGTCGGCGGGCCGGCGCGTTTCCTGGCCGCCACCTATGGCTGCCAGGTGACCGGCGTCGACCTCAGCGAGGCGTTCGTGGACGCCGCGCGCTATCTGACCGAGCGCACAGGGCAGGGCGGCCGGGTGTCATTTCAGGCCGCCAGCGCGCTCGACCTTCCCTTCGACGACGCCCGTTTCGAGGTGGTGCTGCTGCAGCATGTGGCGATGAACATCGCCGATCGCGCTCGGCTCTACCGCGAGGTCCGCCGCGTGCTGACGGCGGGCGGGCGGTTCGCGACCTTCGACGTCGTGCTGACCGGCGGCGAGCCGCACTATCCCGTCCCCTGGGCGCGAACGCCGGACACGAGCTTCCTGCTGACCGCTTCAGCGACACGCGAGGCGATCGAAGCGGCCGGCTTCCACGCCCTGGCGTGGCGAGACGACACCGAGACCGCCAAGGCCTGGTTCGCCCAGCTGCGCGCCGCCGGACCACCTCCTTCGCCCAATCTCAGCGTGGTGATGGGTCCGGACTTCGCCCAGCTTGCCGCCAACCTGGGACGAAACTTCATGGAAGGCCGCCTCGGCGTCGTGACCGCGGTGTTCGAGGCCGCGTGAAACAACTGGTAAAGGGAGACACCAGGATGCCGACGATCGCAGAAAAGCGCGCCGCTTTCCGAAGGCTGCACGAGGGCGGTTTCTTCATCATCCCCAATGCCTGGGATGTGGGCAGCGCCGTCCGCCTGGCCGGGCTCGGCTTCAAGGCGATCGCCTCGACCAGTGCGGGGGCGGCGTGGGCCGTCGGCAAGAAGGACGGCGAAATGAGCCGTGACGAGGTGCTCGCACACCTGCGGATGCTCGTGGCCGCCACGCCCCTGCCGGTCAATGCGGACTTCGAGAACGGCTTTGCTGATGATCCCGCGCAGGTCGCTGCGAACGTGACGATGGCCATCGAGACGGGGATCGCCGGCGTCTCGGTCGAAGACTGGTCGGGCTCGAGGATGTACGAGCGCGATCTCGCCGTCGAACGCATCGCCGCCGCGCGCGCCGCGATCGACGCAGTCGATCCGACCGTCATGCTGATCGGCCGCAACGAGAATTTCCGCGTACCGGACATGTCCGTCGCCGAGAGCGTCGCCCGCGCCGTCGCTTATGCCGAGGCCGGCGCCGACTGCCTGTTTGTCCCCTTCATCCTCGATCCTGGCGCCGTCGCGGAGCTGGTGGCGGCCGTTGCGCCGAAGCCGGTCAATGTGGTCATCCACGACTATGACGCGAGCATCGGGGAATTTGCCGCGCGCGGTGTCCGGCGGTGCAGCGTGGGCGGCAGCCTGGCCAGCCGGACTTGGGCGGCGTTCGACCAGGCCGCCAAGACGCTGAAGGCGTGCGAGCCGTAGCCTCCTGGCGGTAACGCAGCGCGCGCTATCGCGGCGCCAGCTTCAGACGCACGGGGTCGAGCGGCGTGGATGGCAGGTAGTGATCGCCGAGCACCTGCCAGCCGTCCCGGGAGAGCTTCGTCGGGATCACCAGCTCGCCATCGTCTGCGATCGTCGCGGCGGCGAGGTCGAGTAGGGCCAGTTGCACCCGGCGGTCGCGGGCGGGCGTGTCGGCGACGGAGAGAACGGCGCCCGCCGGCCCGATCTCCACGCTCGGGTCTGCGAGGAAGACCTTGAGCATCCCGCCGTGCGCTTCGCATCGCACTTCGCCGACGAACCTGCCGACGCCCTCCGGCTTGCCATCGGAGCCCAGCTTCAGGCCCTCGCCCGGCGCCGCCGCGAAAGTGAACACGCCATCGGCGGCCCGTTGCGCGCCCGCGG
>DATBEN010000100.1:0-12943 GCA_036276055.1 Caulobacteraceae bacterium | reverse complement strand
CATTGGTGACCAGCTCGCTCACCACCAGGCCCAGGGGCACGGCGTGTTCGGCGGCCATCGTCGCGGACGGCGCCTCCACCCGGATGGTGACGCCCTCGGCCTCGTCCAGAAGCGACTTCGACAGGTTCTCGCCAAGCTCCTGGAGGTAGAGGCCGACGTCCACCGCCTCGCTGCGGTGGGAGCGGTACAGGCTCGCGTGCAGGTCCGCGATCGAGTGGACGCGGTTCACCGCCGTGCGCAGAGCCTCGGCGGTCGTCGGATCGGCGCCCCTGGCCTGCATCGTCAGCACGCTCGAGACGATGGCGAGGTTGTTCTTCACCCGGTGGTTGAGTTCGTCGAACAGGGCCGCCTGTCGCTGCTGCTCCGTCTTGCGATCGGTGATGTCGATGAAGAGCTGCGCCATGGTCTCGGAAGTGACGCGGCTGACGCGGATCTCCCACCAACGGCCTTCTTCGGTGGAGCGTGTCTCGAACGCGGCGGGCCGGCCGCTCGCCAGGACCTGCTCGCAAAGGGCCAGCCACTCGGTCCGGTCGCCCGGCGCATCGCTCATCTTGCCAAGGGCCTGTTCGGGCGTGAGCCCCAGCACGCGCCGCAGGGCCGGATTCATCTCGCGGACCTGGTAGTCGATCAGCCGTCCCGAAGAGTCCCGGATGGCCTGGCAGACCGCGAACCCCTCCGTGATCGTCTCGAAGAGGATGTCATAGTTCAGGTTTCGCTGCGCCAGCCGCTCACGGCTGTGCTGCAGGCTGAGCACGAGCGTCCCCAGCCATTGGCACACGCCGACGGAGCCGGAGCAGAGCAGGAAGAAAAGGGCGATGTTCAGCGGGCGCCTGGCCGTGCGCGAGGCGAGGGCGTCCCCGAAGAGGCCGTAGTTGGTCGCGAAGCACAACGCCAGGGTCAGGCCGCCGGCGCGCCATCCGCCCAGCAGAGCGCCTGCGACTATGGCTGGGAAATACACCGCCGAAGGCACGACGTCGGGGTCGATCATGCCCAGCAGGAGGCGCGCCAGGCCGGCGGCGACGGTCAGGCCCGCCGCCAGAGCGATCTGCGGACCCAGTCCCTCGATGCTCAGGACCAGATCCCGGGATGGCCGGAAGATGCGCACGCGCGAATCTGTCCACCGAGAGGATCGAGCGGAGACGAACACGAGCACTCCGTTCTGCGTCGTCCCCAATATGCGGCGCGGCCGCCCTACGGCAAAGCCCCCAAGGAGGGTACCTTAGTTGCGGTAGGGGATCACCACTGGCAGGTGCTCGTAGCCTTTCACGAAGATCGAGTGGGTCCGCTGAGGCTCGCCCGCCAGCTCGATGACCGGGAAGCGCTTCATGATCTCTTCCCAGATGATGGTCAGCTGCAGTTCGGCGAGGCGATTGCCCACGCAGCGGTGGATGCCGAAACCGAACGACAGGTGCTGGCGCGGCCTCGCCCGGTCGATCCGATAGGCGTCGGGATCCTCGATCACAGTGTCGTCCCGGTTGCCCGAAACGTACCACATCACCACCCGGTCGCCTTCCTTGATGGTCTTCCCGCCGAACTCGAAGTCGCGCAGCGCCGTGCGCCTCATGTGCGCCAGGGGCGTCTGCCAGCGGATGGTCTCGGACACCATCGAGGGGATCAGCGAGGGATTCTCGCGGAGCCTGGCGTATTGGGCGGGGTACCGGTTCAGGGCGAAGACCGAGCCGGAGATGGTGTTCCGCGTCGTGTCGTTGCCGCCAATGATCAGCAGGCCGAGATTGCCGTGGTACTCGTGCTCGTCCATGTCGCGCGTGGCTTCCCCGTGGGCCAGCATGGAGACAAGATCGGACCTGGGCGGCGCGTTCGCGCGTTCGCGCCACATGTCGTCGAAGACGGAGAAGCATACGTCGAGCTCGGCGCGCTTCTGTTCCCAACTGGTCACCGGACCGAAGCCGGGCGCATTGGTCATCATGTCCGACCAGTAGGTCAGCCGCCGCCGCTCCTCGAACGGGAAATCGAACAGCGTCGCCAGGGTCATGGCGGTCAGCTCCATCGAGACCATGTCGACCCAGTTGAAGGTCTCGCCGACGGGCAGGCCATCCAGGATGATTCCCGCGCGCTCGCGGATCAGCGGCTCCATCCGGTGCAGATTGGCCGGCGCGACGACCGGGCTGACGGTCTTGCGCTGCTCGTCATGACGCGGTGGGTCCATCGAGATGAAGCTGCTGCGCTGCGGGCGCCGCTTCATCTCCGCCTCGGCCTCGATGCTCGGCAGGGTGATGCCATCGGCCGAGGAGAACACCTCGTGATTGGTGTCGATGGCCATGATGTCGTTGTAGCGGCTGACCGACCAGAAAGGCCCGTAGTCCTTGCTGGCGGGACTGTAGTGGACCGGCGATTCCGCCCTCAGGCGTTCGAAGAGCGGCCAGTGCGCGTCGTTCTGGAAGAGCTCCGGCTGGGCCGGGTTCAGGGAGTCGATGGGTTCGGCGAAGATTTTCGCGCGAAGCTCCTGGCGGATGTCGATCGAACCGTCGCTCATGAGCCCTTCCTCCTGGTGGGACTTTGCTCGCCCGCTCGCGCCGGATACGAGCAACGGGAGGGCCGGCGCGCAAGCGATTTCGTCCAAACGACGCCTTGGCGCGCCGGTAAGGAGGCAGAAAGAAAGGGCCGTCCGCGGGACGGCCCTTCTCTCGCGAGAGCCCGCTCCAGCTTACTGGCTGGGGCCGTTCGCGTTCGCGCCGGCGGCGGACTTCTCGGCTTTGCCGGCGGCCTTGGTCGCGCCGGCCGCCTCGTTCGCGGCCGCTGCCGAGGCGTCGGCGGCGGAGGAGACGTTGCCGCTGGCCGATGCGTTCATGGCGTTGTTCTCGTCCGACTGGGCGGCGGCGGCGTCATTGGCTGCCGTCGAGGCGGCGTTGGCCGCGGTGTTCGCCGGAGCCTTGTGGCAGGCGGCGACCGAAATCGCCGCCGCCGCGGCGGCGGCGATGAGCAGCTTGTTGGTCAAAGCAGTGGACATATAGGTGATCCCTCTGGTGGATACGCAGTTCACGCCGCAGTGAGGCGACGGGGGGGTCAACGTCGCAATCGCCGGCCGGTTGCGGCCGATCTCAACCCTTTGTGACCGCGCCTAACGGAACAAAGGCAGGATCAGGGTTTGCGGAAACGGAAGACGAACTGATCCGTGTGCCCGCGAATCGAGGGGTCGAACACCTTGAGCTCATGAGTGTCGGCGGGGTTGCGCAGGAAGTTCGCTTCCCCGTCGAACTTGAAGCCCGCCGCCTCCACCTCCTTGCGAACGAAGGCCGGATCGATCCGGTGCAGGGTCGAGGCGGTCTCCGGGACCGGAGCCCCGGCCTTGGCGACGTGGTCGATGATCACGAACAGGCCGCCTGGCTTCAGTTGCGCGTACCACGCCTTGTCGAGGGCCGGCACGTCGAGCTTGGCGGCGGGATTCTGAAGGTCATGGTAGTTCTGGGCCGTGAACACCAGGTCGACCTTCGGCACGGCCGCCATGGCCTCGGCCCCGACGCCGACGACTGTGACGTTCGAATACCCCGGTTCGGCGGCGATCGCCGTCACGGCCTTGGCGAACTGTGGGGGCGTCGCGGAGTAGACGTGGCCGGTGGGCCCCACCGCCTTGCTGAGGAGCCGCGTGAAGTAGCCGCCGCCGGGGGCGATCTCCAGGACGGTCTCTCCAGGCCGGACCTTGGCGAAGGCCAGGGTCTCGGTGGGTTTGCGCGCCGTGTCGCGCGCGGTGTCGGCGGCCGGGCGGCTCGAGTCGGCGACCGCCGCCTTGATGTTGGCTTGGGCTCCGGCGCTCGACGCCAGGGCAAGAAGCGCCAGCGCCGCCCCAACGACGCCAAATCTGCGAAGTCCCATTGACCGTCCCTCCGTCTTTGTTGCGGACACTCTAGGTCCGCTCAGCGGGGCTTGTCCAATGCCGCGCAGAGGTGGAACGGGGCGCGGACCGGCGAGCCCTCTTTCTGTCCGCCAGCCGGCCCGACGCATCAGCCGCCCATGATCGTCCGCAGGATGAAGTAGAGCACCCCAGCCAGGGTAATCGCGGCGGGCAGGGTCAGGACCCAGGCCGAAGCGATCGAGCGGATCGTGCTCCACTGCAGTCCCGATCCGTTCGCCGCCATCGTCCCAGCGACGCCGCTCGAGAGGATATGGGTCGTGGAGACGGGCAAGCCATAGATCTCGGCCAGGCTGATCGTCCCGGCGGCGACCAGTTCGGCTGCGGCGCCCTGAGCGTAGGTCAGGTGGGTCTTGCCGATCCGTTCGCCCACCGTGACCACGATCCGCTTCCAGCCGACCATGGTTCCAAGGCCCAAGGCGATGGCGACGGAGATCTTCACCCAATAGGGGATGAAGCGGGTGCTCGCCTGCAGGCTCTTGCCGAGCGCAGCCACGGGCTTCACCTCGGTAGCGCTGAGAGCGCCCGCCTGCTTGCCCAACAGTCGCAATCCCTCGCCCACCATGTACATCTCGTTGCGCACGTTGGGCACGGCCGCGGCCGGGATGCGCCGGACCGAGCCGTATTGCCTGACCTGCGTCTCGATGTCGGACGCGAGGACGTCCATCGCGCCGAAGACGACGGGGCTGTCCAGCTTGTGCGTGCGCAAGGCGTCGCCGACGATTTGGCGCGCCTTGGCGGGGGCGACTGGAGCCACGCCGACGGCATGGGCGGCGAAGATGGGCCGGGCATGCTCGATCGTGCGGATGAATGCCGGCGTCGCCGACTCCGGCAGCGCCCGGTTGAGGGCGTAGGCCGTCGGGGCCGCGCCGATCAGGATCAGCATGATCAGGCCCATGCCCTTCTGGCCGTCGTTGCCGCCATGGGCGAAAGAGACGGAGGTGCAGGTGAAGATCAGCAGACCGCGAATCCACCACGGGGGCGGCGCGTCGCTCTTGGGAGCCTCATAGAGCCTCCGGTCCTTCACCAGCACCTTCATCGCCAGCAGCAGCAGGGCCGAGGCGATAAGGCCACAGAGGGGGCTGAACAGCAGGGCCTGGCCGATCTTCGCCGCCTGCGACCAGTCCACGCCCGAGGTGGCCGCGCCCGCCGGCGCCATGAGCTGGTTGGCGAGGCCGACGCCCATGATCGATCCGATCAAGGCGTGGGAGGAACTGTTGGGAATCCCCAGGGCCCAGGTGCCCAGGTTCCAGACGATCGCCGCGATCAGCAGGGCGAAGATCATTGCGTATCCCGCCGTGCTGCCGACCTGCAGAATCAGCTCGACCGGCAGAAGGGTGATGATGCCATAGGCCACCGCTCCGGTGGAGACGAGGACGCCCAGGAAGTTCCAGGCGCCCGACCAGACCACCGCAACGATGGGCGGCAGGCTGTGGGTGTAGATCACGGTCGCCACGGCGTTGGCCGTGTCGTGGAAGCCATTCACGAACTCGAATCCCAGCGCGATCAGCAGCGCCAGACCCAGCAGGAGGAAGACGCCGATCTCGACGGTCTCGCCCGCGCCCTGAATGTCGCTCAGGATGTTCCACGCGGCGAAGCCCAGGCCACCCAGCAGGACCACCAGGAAGGCGATCTTGCCGGAGACGTGCGTCCCCTGATCCAGCTTTGGCCGAGGGGCAGCACCCGCCTCGAGCACCGCTTCCGTCATAGCGTCATCCCCCCGCCGCAGACCAAGGAAGTGTACGCGTCAAGTTCGAACGTTTGGTGACAGTCGGAAGGCGCTGGAACCGTTGGGGCGGCGGAGGGGATAGGGGGTATGACCGATGGCGAATTCAGCGCGCTCGGCGTTCCCCTGGACACCGCGCCAATGGAGGCGCGCCTGGCCGACGTCCTGCCTGAGGGCTCCGGCTGGCAGTTCGAGCCCAAATGGGACGGCTTCCGCTGCCTCGTCTTCCGGCAGGGGGACGCGATCGAGCTCAGGGCGAAGTCGGGCAAATCGCTCACGAGGTTCTTCCCCGACGTCGGGCTCCGCCTGCAGGGGGCGAAAGCGGCCCGGTTTGTCCTTGACGGCGAGTTGATGATCCAGGTGGGCGGCGAGGCCAGTTTCGAGGCCCTGCAGATGCGCCTGCATCCTGCGGAAAGCCGGATCCGGCGACTTGCGGCGGAGACGCCCGCGACCTTCGTCGCCTTCGATCTGTTGTCGGGGCCGGAGCAGGGGAGCTTGATGCGGGCTCCCCTCGCCGAGCGGCGCGCCGCCCTGGAAGTCCTGGCGTCGGGGTTCGGGCCAGGTGTGGACATCACCCCCTGCACCCGGGAGCGGGCGCAGGCGCAGTCATGGCTGGATCATCTCGAGGCGCGCCTCGACGGGGTGGTGTGCAAGCGCCTGGACCAGCCCTATGCGCCGGGCGAGCGGGCGATGATCAAGGTCAAGCGCGTGCGGACCGCCGACTGCGTCGTCGGCGGATTCCGCTACCTCGCCAGTCGAAAACAGGTCGGCTCGCTGCTGCTGGGCCTCTTCGACGAGGCGGGCCGCCTCGACCACGTCGGCTTCACCTCGACGATTTCCGACGCCGAGCGGCCGGAACTCACCGGTCGCCTGGAGGCGCTGGCGGGCGGCCCCGGTTTCACGGGCGACGCCCCCGGCGGGTCCAGCCGCTGGTCCACGGAGCGCAGCGCTCAGTGGGTTCCCCTCCGCTGGAACCTGGTGGCTGAGGTGCGCTTCGACCAGGTGACCGGCGGACGGTTCCGGCACGGGACGAGGTTCGTGCGCTGGCGCCCGGACAAGGCGCCCGAGCAATGTCGCCGCGATCAGCTCGGCGGCTGAGCGCCGCCGCCGGGGCGCGGCCTAGCGCTTGACGTACACCACGCGCGTCGAGCGGCCCGACTTCATCAGCAGGCCCATGGTCAGCCCCACGAAGGTGGCCACGCCGACTGCGGCGAGGGGCTTGGTCTCGATCAGGTCTACGGTGTGGCCGAGACGCTCTCGCGCCTGCTGTGTCCGCTGGTCCACCTGGCCGCGCATCTGCTCGCGCGCCTTGCCCCAAAGCCTTTGCGCCGCGCCCTGCGCCTGACGCCACTTTCCCCTGGCCTGCATTGCGGGATCGCCGGTGAGACCGCCCCAGGCGTCTTCCACCCGGCCCGCGCTCTCGTTGGCGGCGCCTTCGATGCGATTTTCCTCCATGGCTCTATGAGCCTCCATATTCGATCCGAGCCCCCGCTCATGATCCGATGGTCGGCAAACGGAGGCGCCGGCGCCTCGTTCCCTGTTGGACCGGAACGGGGCGCCCCGGCGCGCCGTTCCGGCGGCGCTCATCTGCACGGACAAGGCGGTCCATGAAGGCTCTCATCGTCGTCACCAGCGCCGACCATCTGGACGAGGCGCACCCGACCGGCGTCTGGCTGGCGGAATATGCGGTGCTCTTCAGCGCGCTCTGCGAGGCGGGCGTCGATCCCGTCGTCGCCTCTCCGCGAGGCGGCCCTGCGCCCCTCGATCCCAAGAGCGCACCGGACGAGGCCGGCAAGGCGCGCTGGCGCCGGCCCCTGGAGGCGTTGGTCGAGACCGTGCCCCTGGCCGAGGTTCGCAGCGACGACTGCGAGGCCCTCGTCTTCCCCGGCGGCCACGGACCACTCGTCGATCTTGCCGCAGACCAGCGCGTCGCCGACCTCGCCGGCGCGTTCGCCGCCTCCGGGCGCGTGATCGCCGCCGTCTGCCACGGGCCGGCCGCCCTGCTCGGCGCAAGGGGCGCGGACGGCGCCCCGCTGGTCGCAGGGCGCAAGCTCACCGCATTCACCAACGGAGAGGAGACCCTGGCGGGCCTGCAATCCGTGGTCCCCTTCCTGCTCGAGACGCGGCTGCGCGAAGCCGGGGCGCAGTTCGAACACGCCCTGCTACCCGGTGGCTCCCACGTAACGCGCGACGGCGCCCTGCTCACTGGGCAGAACCCTGCCTCGAGCGACGCCCTCGCCCGTTGCCTTCTGCAGGAATTGGGCGAGCGACAGCGGGCCGCTTTGCAGTCATAAGCAGCTGTCGCATCTAACTTGAGCGTTTGGCGTTCCCACGGGACGTTACGGCGGTCGAGCTCGACGTGGGCGCGGGTCGCGACGCGGCGATTTGGAGCGGGATGAGAGGTTGAGCGTCGAGGTCGCGCCCGCGGGCGCCTTCGCCATCGGGTGCGCCAGTTGCGGGGCGGTGCAGGCCGCCCCCCGTTCGGCGCCGGGCGGCGCCCTCGTGGCGTGCCGCGTGTGCGAGGCTCAGCTCGAACGCACGACAGCGCGCAGCCTGGACGCTTCGCTCGCCTCGGCCGGAGCGACCTTCCTGCTGTTGATTCCGGCGAATCTCTATCCGCTGATGACCACCGCCGCGATGGGCTCCACGCGCACCAGCCATCTGGCCTCCACCGCCGCCGCGATGTGGCGCGACAACCGGCCCTGGGTCGGGGTCTTCGTCTCGCTCTTCCTGATCATCATTCCCCTCGTCCGTTTCGCAATCCTCAGCATGGTCCTGGCCGAGGTGCGCTCGGGACACATCGCCCATCACACCGGACGCGCGTTCCGCCTGGACAAGGAGCTGGAGACGTGGGCGATGACCGACGTCTTCCTGCTGGCGCTGATGGTCACCTATGCCCGGCTCGCCACCAGCATCTCCGTGCGGCTCGACACCGGCGCCTACTGTTTCATCGCCGCAGGGCTGACGACCCTGCTCACCCGGGCTTTCCTCGATCGCCGCGCGGTCTGGGAAGCGATCTCACCTTCGCCAAGCCACGCGCCCGCCGGTCCGGCAGTGATCTGCAACGCCTGCAGCCTCGTCCTGCCCGCGTCGATGAATGGCGGCCACTGTCCCCGCTGCGGGAACACCATCCATGCGCGCCGGCCGGGCGCAGTGCGGAGGGCGGCGGCCCTGACACTCGCCGCCTTCCTGCTCTACATTCCGGCGAACCTCTATCCGATCGCCACTCTGCCGATCGGCTTCTCGTCCGCCCGTTACACTGTGCTCGAGGGGGTGAAGGACCTGTTCCAGGCCAAGCTCTTCGGCCTGGCGGTCGTGATCTTCTGCGCGAGCTTCCTGATCCCCGTCCTCAAGCTCCTGGGCATGACCTGGTTCATCGCCTCGGTCGTGCGCCGTTCGCGGAGGGCGCTCGTCCTCAGGACGCGCCTCTACCGGGCCATCGAGGAGATCGGCCGCTGGTCGATGATCGATCCGTTCGTCATAGGCTGCTTCGTGCCGGTGATGCACTACAACAACTTCGTCTATGCGCGCGCCGAGCCGGCGGCCGGGGCGTTCAGCTTCGTGGTGGTCGGCACCATGCTCGCGGCCCGCTGCTTCGATCCCCGGCTGATGTGGGACGCTGCCGAGGTTCGCCACGATGACTGACACGCCATCCGTCCCTCCGCGCCTGAGCGCGCGCGAGATCCGCAGCCGTTGGCCAGGCCTGGTGTGGGCGGTCCCCATCGCCGCCCTGATCGTCGTGCTCTACCTCGCGTTCAGCGCCCTGGCGCATCCAGGCGTGGACGCTGTGATCGTCTTCACCACCGCCTCGGGTGCGACGCCCGGCGACACCAAGGTGGTCTATCGCGGCGTGCAGGTCGGCCACGTGGTCAGCGTCGGGCTCGACAAGGACGGGCACAGCGTCGACGTCAAGGTGCGGATTGATGGGCGGATGCGCCGGCAGCTCAACACCAGCACAGTGTTCTGGATCGAGGGAGCGACCTTCAGCCTCACCGACCTCTCTTCCATCAAGGCGGCGGTGGCCGGCGTCACGATCGACATGGCTTCCGGCGCCGGCGGCCAGCGGCAGCGCCGCTTCGTCGGCCTCGACAGCCCGCCGGCCGTCATGCCCGACGCCAAGGGGACGGCGTTCTGGCTGAAGACCGACAACCTCGGGGCGATCCAGAAGGGTTCCACGATCATCTATCGGGGAATGCAGGTGGGTAAGGTCGCCGAGGTGGAGGTGCGCGGGGCCAACGACCTCCGCGCCGAGATGTTCGTGTTCAAGCCCTATGACCAGCTCGTGCGCCCCGGCTCCCTGTTCTGGTTGGAATCGCCCTTGAAGATCTCGCTGTCCGGGGGCGGCGTGGGGGCCAGCTTCAACCCGGCCGCCGCCCTGGGGGCGGTCACGTTCGAGACCCCCGAGGAATTCCGTGGCCAGACGGCTGCGTCCGCGGGGGCCACCTTCGCCCTTTACGCCAACCAGGACCGGGCATTCGGCGAGGGCGTAGGTCCTCAGGTGCTCTACGCCGTCGACTTTCCCCAGGCCGTCGGCGACGTGGCCGTCGGCGCTCCAGTGATGCTGGGCGGCTTCCAGGTCGGGGCGGTCAAGGCGGTGGAGGTCCAGGTCGATCCCGCCACCGGCCGGATCGCCTCGCCGGTCACCGTCTCGATCGAGCCGCTCCGCCTGCACCTGCAGCGGATCACACCCCCGGCCGACGGGAACTGGCGTCCGATCGTCGATCGGACACTCGATTCCCTGCTCGCCCGCGGCTATCGCGCGCGGCTCGACCAGTCGCCGCCGCTGATCGGCGCGCGCCATGTCAGCCTCGACAAGGTGGCCGGCGCGGGGCCCGCGCGCCTGATCCTCGGCGCGGACTATCCGCGCGTGCCCGCCGCGCCCGCGAGCGACCTGGGGGCGCTGGGCGACAAGGCCAACACCCTGCTCGACCACCTCAACGCCGTCCCCATCGTCGAGATCGGCGAGAACGCTCGCCAGGCCACCGGCAGGCTGGCCGAGATCCTCAAGTCGCCCAAGATCGACGACGCGGTGAACAAGCTCGACGACACCCTCGACCAGGCCGACAAGATGGTCCGCGAGGCGCGTCCGCAGGTCGGCCCCCTGATCGCCTCCCTGCGCCACGCCGCCGACCAGCTCGACCAGACCGCGGCCTCGGCCAATTCCATGCTCGGCGGCCAGGGCGCGTCCCAGGACTCCAGCGTGCCCGAGGCCCTCCACCAGCTCAGCGACGCCGCCCGCTCCATCCGCTCCCTGGCCGACTACCTCCAGCGGCATCCGGAGGCGGTGCTGCAGGGGAAGAAGTGAGGCGCTTCACCAGGCGAAGGAGACCAGGGCGGGGGTGACGAGGGCGGTGACGACGCCGTTGAGGGCGACGCCGAGCGCCGCGAAGGCCGCGGCGAGGCCGCCCAGGCTGGCCACTTCGGCCGCCGCCACCCCGCTCCCCGCCACGCCGGCCGCGAATCCGTGGGCCCGATGGTCGTGGATGCGCAGGATGGTCAGCAGGCGGCGTCCCGCCGAGGCGGCGAAGATGCCGCCGACGATCGCCAGCGTGGCCGTGAGGGCGGGCGCCCCGCCGATCTGCTGCGACACGGCCATGGCGATGGGTGTGGTGACGCTCTTGGGCGCCATGGAAAGGGCGATCGTGCGGGATCCGCCCAAGGCCCGGGCCAGCGCCAGTCCGCTGAGGGTCGAGGCCAGCGAGCCGCAGACCAAGGCGAGGACCAGGCCTTTGAGGCTGCCGCGCACCTGGCGGATGTTGCGCGCCAGAGGCGCGGCGAGCGCCACGGTGGCGGGGCCGAGGAGGAAGTTGATGAACTGTGCGCCGGCGAAATAGGTGGCGTAGGACGCGCCGCTGGCCAGGACGGCGGCGGCCGTCAGCACGATGGCGATCAGCACGGGGTTGGCGAGCGCCGATCCGCCCAGGAGCCTCTGCAGGCGACGGCCGAAGAGGTAGGCGACCAGGGTGACGACGATCCACAGCAGCGGCGAGGGCGCCAGCGGCGACCACACTGCGGCGAGTTCGCGCATCACGGAACGACCTCCGGCCGCGGGTCCTTCTTCGGCAGAGCCCGCTGCATCACCAGCGCCGTGACCAGCAGGCCGACCAGGGTCGACCCCAGCAATCCGACGATGACCGGCGTCCATTGGCCCCGGAGGAGCGGAAGCTGGGCGATCACGCCGACGCCGGCGGGCACGAACAGCAGCCCCATGTTCGAGATCAGCGTCCCGGACACCCGGTCCAGTCCGGAGGTCGGCTGCGTCGGTTCAGCTTTCGCAGGCGGCTGCGGCCGGGCGAGCAGCAGAGCGGCTAGCAGCAGCATGCCGACCACGGGCCCCGGGACCGGCAGATGGGCGGCGCAGCGCAGCGCCTCGCCGGCCAACTGACAGCCCAGCAGCAGGGCCAGGGCTTCGATCATGTCTCACCTCTGCTCGAACCCCGATCCATGCGCCCAAGGATGGGTGGGGCGGGCGCCGCCGGGAACAGCTCCGCTGCGAATTCACCTTGGCGATGGACTATCTGGCGGCGATGCGGGCCTTCGTGCGCGCGGTGGAGCTAGGCAGCTTCTCCAAGGCCGCGCGAGAGCTGGACGTGAAGGTCTCGACCGTCTCGCGCTACGTGAGCGCGCTGGAGGCGGACCTCTCGGCCGCGCTGCTGAACCGCTCCACGCGCGCCCTGCGGCTGACCGAAGCGGGCACAGCCTTCCATGAGCGCGCCGCCGCCATCCTTGCGGAGGTGGAGGATGCGCGGCTGGAAACGACCGCGCTCAACGCGCGGCCCCAGGGGCTGTTGCGGATCGGCGCGCCCGGCGCGTTCGGCCGACGCCACGTGGCGCCGCACCTCAAGGAATTCCGCGACCTCTATCCCGACATCCGCATCGACCTCTCGCTTGCCGAGGCGACGGTGGACCTGATCGACTCCGGGCTCGACGTCGCCGTCCGCATCGGCGCCCTGCCGGATTCCTCCCTGGTGGCGCGACGCCTGGCGGAGCACCGTCGCCTCCTCGTCGCCAGTCCCGCCTACCTGGGCCGCCACGGGGCGCCCCGCGAGCCCGCGGATCTCAGCGCCCATCGCTGCCTGCTGTTCTCGATCCAGTGGCGCGACGACGCCTGGTTTCACCGTCCGCAGGGCTCGCCTGGCGCGGAGGCGTCCGCGGTAGAGATCCGCGGCGATGTTCGCGCTAACGATTCCGACGTTCTGCTGCAGGCTGCGCGGGACGGGCTCGGCGTCGGCCTTCTCCCGACGTGGATCCTGACAAACGACCTGCAGTCGGGCCGGCTGGAGGTCCTGATGACCGACAGGCGCTGGTCCATCGCCCCGGGGCCGGAATCCGCCATCCACGCCGTCTAT
>DATBEN010000099.1:0-24100 GCA_036276055.1 Caulobacteraceae bacterium | reverse complement strand
GCGGCGAACTGCAGGCGGGCGAGATGGGCGTAGAGGCCGCCGCGGGCGAGCAACTCGGCGTGCGCGCCCTCCTCAACGACCCGGCCCTCGTCCATCACCACGATGCGGTCGGCCTCCAGCACGGTGGCGAGGCGGTGGGCGATCACCAGGGTCGTGCGCCCGCGCATGGCCTCGCGCAGGGCTTGCTGGACAAGGCGCTCGTTCTCGGCGTCGAGGGCGCTGGTGGCCTCGTCCAAGAGCAGGATGGGCGAGCGGCGCAGGAGGGCCCGGGCGATCGCCAGGCGCTGGCGCTGGCCGCCCGAGAGGGTCTTCGCCTGCTCCCCCACCACCGTGTCGAACCCCTGGGGCAAAGCGCGCACGAAGTCCGAGGCCTGCGCGGCGCGCGCAGCCGCCTCGACATCGTCGGGGCTTGCGTCGGGAGCGCCGAAAAGGACGTTCTGGCGCACCGAGCCGGAGAACAGGGGCGCCTCCTGCGCCACCAGCGCCAGACGCGCCCTGGCCTGGGCGGGATCGGCGTCGCGCAGATCGACCCCGTCGATCCGGACGCTGCCGGCGTCGGGGTCGTAGAACCGAAGCAGGAGCCGAAGGACGGTGCTCTTGCCCGCCCCCGAAGGTCCCACCAGGGCGACGCGCTCGCCGGGGCGCACCTTCAGCGTGAAGCCGTTCAGCGCCGGCGGCCCCCCACGACCCGGATAGGCGAACCGGACGTTCGCGAACGCGACTTCTCCGCGCGGCGGGACCGGCAGGGGCGTGGGACGGGCGGGCGCTCGGATCGCCGGCGCGGCGTCGATCATCTCGGCGAGGCGCGACGCCGCGCCGGAGGCCTTCTGGATCTGGCCCCAGACCTCCGAGAGGTCCTTCACGGCGTTCGCCGCGAGGAAGGCGAAGGCGAGCAGCTGGACGAGCCGGCCGGCCGTCAGGGTGTGGGTGACGACGACCGCCACGACGGACTGGAACAGGAGACCCAGCATGCCCCCGAACACCAGGAGGATCATCAGGGCAGACAGAAATCCTCGCGCGCGCAGTTGCGAGCGGGAGGCCAGGAAGGCGCTCTCGACAGCCGCGTTGAACCGGCCGGCGACAGCGTCCTCCTGGCCGAAGGCCTGGACCGTGTCGAGGGCGCCAAGCCCCTCCCCCGCATAGCCCACCGCCTCGGCGAATCGGTCCTGCGCGCGCAGCGACAGCCGCTGCAGCCGGCGACTCATCAGGAACAGGGGGGTGAGCAGGACGGGGATCAGGACCAGCACGAAGCCGGTGAAGTTGGGGCTGACGATGACCATCCAGCCCAGCGCCCCGACGAGAGTGATGACATTGCGCAGGGCGGCCGGAATCACCGCCCCGACGATCCCCTCGACCATGGTCATGTCGGTGGTGAGCCTGGACAGCACTTCGCCGGTCCGCAGCCGCGCGAAATAGGGGAGGTCCAGGCCGAGGACGTGGCGGAAGACGACCTGCCGCATGTCGGCGACGACGCGCTCGCCCAGCTTGTAGGTGAAATAGAGCCGCAGGCCGGTGCTGAGGGCCAGGGTGACCGTCAGGGCCACGGCCGTCCCGAACAGCTGCAGGAGGGCGAGCTCGCCGCGGTAGGCGAAACCGCCATCGATCACGCGGCGCGCGCCGTCCGTCATCGCCAGGATCGAGCCAGACGAGACCAGCATGAAGAACGCGCCGAGCATGGCGTCGACGGGATGGGTCCAGACGAACGGCAGCAGGCGGCTCAGCGGCCGGAGGTCCGCCCGCCGCTCGCGCCGGAACGCGTCGGCGAGGAACTCCTCCTTCATGATGGCGCCCAGGCTGGGCCGCCCTGCCGTGGACGCCCTGTTGGCGGCCGTTTTGGTCATAGGGTCGAAGAATTCCGATTCAAAAGGTGACAAAGCGTGCGCTCGACGCGGGGCGCGTCAATCGACTATCAGGTCCGGTGGCCTTGTCGATGATGACGCAATAATCACGCGCATGACATGATGGCCGATCGACCCGCGCCTCGCGGCAGCCCTCACACGGAACTTCCCGATCTTGCAACCCACCCCGACCGCGCCAGGACGAACCCTTCGACCAGCCGAATCCGCCACTCTCGCCGAGGCGCTGGACGTGGCCGCGAAGTCGCCAACGGGCGTCAACGTCCATTCCCTGCGCGGCGAGCTCGTCGAAGTCCTGCCCTATGCAGCCCTGCGTGAACAGGCGCAGGCCCTGGCCGCCCGGCTGCTGGCCGCCGGACTGGAACCGGGCGATCGGGTGCTGATCGCCGCCGAAAGCGATGGCGATTTCCTGCGCGCCTTCTTCGCGTGCCAGTACGCAGCCCTCGTGCCGGCGCCCGCACCCCTGCCTGCGCCGCTGGGCGGCCGCGCGCCGTACGTCGAGCACGTACGCAGGATGCTGATCTCTTCGGGCGCGCGTGCGGCCCTCGCGCCGGGAGCCATCGCCGATTGGTTCACCGAAGCGGGGGAAGGCCTCGATCTCGTGGTGAGCGGGGATCTCTCGGCCCTGCCCGACTCAGGTCCCCGACATCTGCCGCCGCCCGATCCCGACGGCCTGTGCTACCTGCAGTTCTCGTCCGGCAGCACGCGTTTCCCGACGGGAGTCGCCGTCACCCAGAGCGCGCTGATCGCCAATATCCGCGCGATCGGACGCGACGGCCTGGCGATCACGCCCGAGGACAGGGCCGTGAGCTGGCTACCGCTCTACCACGACATGGGGCTGGTCGGGATGATGCTGTGCAGCGTCGGCTTCCAGTGCTCCATCGACCTGCTGCCGACGGGCGCCTTCGTCCGCCGCCCGGGCCTCTGGACGGACATCATCTCCCGGGGGCGCGCCACGATCTCCTATGCGCCCACCTTCGGCTACGAACTCGCCGCCCGCCGCGTCGGCGCCGCGGCGGGCGACCTGGACCTGTCGAGCTGGCGCGTCGCCGGACTCGGCGGCGACATGATTCGGCCCGAGCCCCTGCGCGCCTTCGCCGCCGCCTATCAGCAGTTCGGCTTCGATCCGGGCGCCTACACCGCCAGCTACGGCATGGCCGAAGCGACCCTGGCGCTCAGCATGAGCCCGCTGGGTTGGGGCCTCGGCACGGACCTGATCGACGTCGAGCGACTGGAGTCCAGGGCGCGCGCGGAGTCCCCCCGGGCCGGAGCGGAGCGGGTGCGCGAATTCGCCGTGTGCGGCCGCCCCCTCGCCGGCCACCGGCTCGAGGTCCGCGACGAGGCGGGCGAGGCGCTCGGCGAGCGGCAGGTGGGCCGCGTGTTCGCCTGGGGCCCGAGCCTGATGAAGGCCTATTTCAACGCCCCGGAGGAGACCGCGGAGGTGCTTTCGGCGGACGGCTGGCTGGACACCGGCGATCTTGGCTACATGCTCGGAGAGCAGATCGTCATCACAGGCCGGGCCAAGGACCTGATCATCGTCAACGGCCGCAACGTGTGGCCTCAGGACCTCGAATGGACGGCCGAGCGCGAGATCGGCGCCCTGCGGTCGGGCGACGTGGCCGTGTTCTCCCTGTCCGACGCGGACCAGGAACGGGTGATCGCGCTCGTGCAATGCCGGACCAGCGATCCGGAAGCGCGAAGCGCCCTGGAAGGCGACGTCGAGCGGCTGCTGCGATCGCGGCACGGACTGGAGGTCCAGGTCGTGCTGACCCCGCCCCACAGCCTGCCCCAGACCTCTTCGGGCAAGCTCAGCCGCACGCGCGCCAAGGCGATGTACCTTGCGGGCGCGTTCGCCCGCGCGCCCGTCGAAGCCTGACTCCGACACCTCGGTGAGCCGGCTCGCAGCGATCACCGGCGCAAGCGGGTTCCTCGGCCGGCGGCTGGTGGTCGCGCTCGTGGAGCGCGGCTTCGCGGTCCGGGCTCTGGTCCGCCGTCCGGTCGACCCACTCGCTTGGGACGACGCCCCCGTGGAGGCGCTCATCGGCGACCTGGCGGACGCCGGGGCGCTGGCGCGGCTGGCGCAGGGCGCCGAGGTAGTGGTCCACGTCGCAGGCGCGGTGAAGGCGGTCTCGGAGGAGGCCTTCATGTCGGTCAACGCCGAGGGCGCCCGCGCTGTCGCCGAGGCGGCCGGGCGGGCCGGCGCGCGAATAGTGCTGGTCTCCAGCCTCAGCGCGCGCGAGCCGCACCTGTCGCCCTATGCTGCGAGCAAGCGCGCCGGAGAGACCGCGGCGCGGGAGGTCCTGGGCGAGCGGGCGAGCGTGGTCCGTCCCCCCGCCATCTACGGGCCGGGCGATGCGGCCACGCTGGGCCTGTTCCGGGCCGCAGCCACCAGCCCGGTCCTGCCGATCCCCGACTCGCCCGGCGCGCGGCTCGCCCTGGTGTTCGTGGAGGACGCAGCCCAGGCGATCGCCGACCTCGCCCTGGCGCCGGCCGGGAGGGGCCCCTTCACCACCGGAGGGGCGCGCCCATCGGGCTATTCCTGGGACGAGATCGCCGGCGCCCTGGCCTCCGCGGCCGGCCGTCATCCGGCGCTCGTCCGCATACCCCCGGGCGCGCTGCTGGGCGCCGGCGGCATCGCCGAATGGGTCCAGCGACTCACCGGGCGAGCCTCGATGTTCACCGTCGGCAAGGCGCGGGAAATGCTGCACCCCGACTGGAGCTGCGATCCGGCCGACGAGCCGCCGGGACGGCGCCCTGAGCCAATTAACCTTGCAGAAGGCTTCTCACGGTCACTTGCGTGGTATCGTCAGCGAGCCTGGAAGGCCTGAAGCTGCGACGAAAGCGTCCGTCTCGCGAGAGACGGCTTGCTTTGCGCGGCGAGGCGCCCAAAAAGGCCCGTCGCTTCTGACGGGAGCCCGGAGCTCCCCGTCGGGGGGCTGGTTCGTGTCGAGGAGTCCGCTAGTCAGCGTGCTGTTGAAGCGGACAAGTCAATCCTGTTACGGTGGCGGCCGGGCTTTGCTTCGGCCTGGACCATCGAAAGGAGGTCGGGACGAATGCGTCAGAACACTCAACTCGCTGTGGTCGGCGGCACGGACGCCGCTCCGAACGCGTCGATTCGCAGTGAAATCTCAGCCATTTTCGAGCAGGTTCTCGGCCATCCGGTCTCAATTGAAGACGAAACGGATATTGTCGAGGATCTCGGGATGGATTCTCTGGGGGTGATGAACTTCGTCATGGCCATCGAGGACTACTACGACCTCTCGATCCCGCTGGATCGAATCGCCCAGATCCAGACGGTCGCGGACCTGATTCGCGCGGTGCAGGAGCTCCGGAGCGGGGTCCCGGCATGACAATCCTCGCCAAGCACGCCGCGCTCAAGCAGGCCTACGACGAGCTGCGCGAAAGCGGCGTGGATCCAGCGCACCTGAAGTTCGACAGCGTCATCTCCCCGACAGAGGGTGTGCTGAACGGGCGGCGCACCATCCTGATGGGCACCAACAACTATCTGGGGCTCACGTTCGATCCGGACTGCATCGAAAGCGCCGTAGAGGCGACGCGCAGCCAGGGCACCGGCACCACGGGCTCGCGCATGGCCAACGGCACCTACCTCGGGCATTCGGCGCTCGAGACGGCCCTGGCCGACTTCTATGGCCGCAAGCAGTGCATGGTCTTCAGCACCGGCTATCAGGCGAATCTGGGCGTGCTTTCGGCTCTCGTGGGGCGCGGCGACCACCTGATGCTGGACGCCGACAGCCACGCCAGCATCTATGACGGTTCGCGACTCGGCCACGCCGAGGTGATTCGCTTCCGCCACAACAGCCCCGATGACCTCTACAAGCGCCTGCGACGCCTCGAGGGCGCGCCGGGCGAGCGACTCATCGTGGTCGAGGGCATCTATTCGATGCTCGGCGACACGGCCCCTCTCAAGGAGATCGCCGCCGTCAAACGCGAGACGGGTGCCTATCTTCTCGTCGACGAAGCCCATTCCATGGGCGTCCTGGGCGAAACCGGCCGCGGCCTCGCCGAAGCCGCCGGCGTCGAGGCGGACGTCGACTTCATCGTCGGCACCTTCTCCAAGAGCCTGGGCAGCGTCGGCGGGTTCTGCGTCTCCGACAGTCCCGATTTCGACATCATGCGGATCGTGTGCCGGCCGTACATGTTCACGGCCTCGCTTCCGCCTGGCGTGGTCGCCTCTACCCTCACCGCCCTGCAGAAGCTGCGGACCGAGCCGCACCTGCGGCATGCCCTCATGCGCAATGCGCACCGGCTCTACGAAGGCCTGCAACGGCTGGGCTTCGAGACCGGCCCGGAGCCCAATCCGATCGTGGCGGTGTCCATGCCCGATCAGGAGACGGCCGTGATCTTCTGGAAGATGCTGATCGAAGCGGGGCTCTACCTCAATCTCGCGGTGCCCCCGGCGACGCCGAACAACGTGCGCCTGCTGCGCACGAGCATCAGCGCCGCCCACACCTTTGCACAGATCGACACTGCGCTGGACATCTTTGCCGACGTGGGCCGCCAACTCGGCTTCTTCGTCGAGGGGCCCAGGCGCGCGGCTGGAGCGCTCTAAGACGGTGGCATCCCTGACGCTGGGTCGTCCGGCCACGTATCGGTTACGCTGGCGACCCGCGATCCTGGACGTCTACATCCTGCGTATGCTGGCCCTGCCGGCGGCCGCCGTGCTGGGGGTGACCCTCGTCGCCTTCCTGCTGGAGCAGACCCTACGGCTGATCGACCAGCTCGCCGCCAACGGCGCGCGGATGGGCTATCTCTTCGGCCTCGTCACCAATCTCATTCCCTACCAGCTCGGCCTCGCCCTGCCGGCCGCCTTCTTCGCGGCCATGTTCATCGTCATCGGCCGACTGGACGAGGAGAGCGAGATCGACGCCTTCCTCGCCGGGGGCGTGCCGTTCGAGCGTATCGTAGCCCCGCTCATTGGCGCGGGGATCGTCCTGGCTGGGATCAGCCTGCTGCTCTCCGGATATCTCCAGCCTTACAGCCGGTTCGGCTACCGCGCGGTGCTCAACGCAGCCACCCAGGCGGGCTGGACGGCCCGGTTGGATCCGCAGGTGTTCATCAACGCCGGGCCCCAGATCACCATCTCGGCCGACGAAGCGGACGCGACGGGCCGCTCCCTCGAGGGGGTGTTCATCCGCCGCAACACCGGCGGCGGCGAGCAGATCGTCACCGCCGAGCGGGGGCAGCTGGGCATGCTGCCGGACCGCAAGACCACCGAGCTTCGCCTTGGCGCTGGGATGATCCTCTCCGACACCGCCGACAAGGGCCCCCGCCTGCTGCGGTTCGGAGGCCTCACCGACCACGAGATCGTCAAGGGCGAGGGAGATCTGCGCCCGCGCGGCGGCGACGAGCAGGAACTGACGATTCCCGAACTGATCGCCGAGAGCCACAGGCCCGACGCCCTGATCCCGCACCAGACGCTGAGGGCGGAGCTGTACGCGCGGCTGACCCGCTCCCTGGCGATCCCGCTGCTTCCGCTGATCGCCCTGCCCCTCGCCCTGGCCGCCAAGCGCGGCCGGCGGACGCCCGGCATGATCGTGGGCGCCGTGATCCTGGTGACGTTCCACCACAGCGTCACCCTGTGCAAGAGCTTCGCCGACGAGGGGGCGATCGACCCCGTGATCGGGATGGGCGCGCTTTATTCGCTGATCCTCGGCTTCAGCCTCTGGCTGTTCCTGTCCAGCCGCAAGCGTCCCGGCGACACGCCGATTTCCGCCCTGCTCCACCGGATCGACGTTCTGATGGAACGCCGGCCGAAGGTCCGCGCCCACACCGGCGCCATGAGGCGGCGCGGCGCGCTCAGCCTCTCGGCCTATCTGACGCGGATGATGGCCGTCCGGACCTTCGCGGCGGCGGCGGCCCTTATCGGGCTGCTGCAGCTGATCGACCTTTTGGAGCGCACCAGCCAGATCCTGCAGCGGGGCGGGGTGCTGGACATCGGCCGCTACATGCTCCTGCGCATGCCGTTCCTGTTCCAGGAAGTCGCGCCATTCGCCGTCCTCGCCGGCGCCGTCTTCACATTCAGCCAGCTGGCCCGAAACAGCGAGCTGGTGGTGATGCGCATCACCGGGATGTCGCTGTTCCAGATCTTCCTGCGCACCCTGCCGGTGGCTCTCTCGGTGGCGGTGCTCGACATGGCGGTCACCGATCAGGTCACGCCCCGCGCCGAACAGGCTATCGCGACCTGGTGGAACGCCACCGACCCGGGGGCCGCAGATCGGCCGGACGAGCCGCGCTGGTTCCGCATCGATGGCGACGTCGTGATGGTGAACGCTGCGAGCGCCAAAGGCCGGATGCTCAAGGGCGTCACGATCTACGAGCGCAACGACCACAAGCTGCTCGACCGCCGGATCAAGGCGGCCAGCGCCAGCTGGAACCAGGATGGCTGGCTGCTGCGCGACGCCCAGATCACCGACGTGAACCAGGACAAGGCCACCGAGATCGCGGTGGCCCAGACCGACTGGCGGACCACGCTTCGGCCCAGCGACGCGGCGCGCCTGTTCGCCAACGCCTATGAAATCACTTCGGAGACTGCCTTCCGGTCCCTCTTCGGCAAGGGGCCGGTGGACAAGGCGCCCAGCGAGTTCCGCACCCGCCTCTACCGCACGGTCGCCGAGGGCATGGCGCCGATCATCATGCTGCTGTTGGCTCTGCCTACGGCGCTTGGCCACGCCCGATCCAATCGTACGGCCCCGATCATCTTCGGACTGGGCTGCGGCCTTTTGTACCTGGTAACGGACGGACTGCTCACCGCCATGGGATCGACCGGCGTGCTACCAGCAGCGCTTGCAGCCTGGGGCGCGCCCGTCGGCTTTGCGGCCGGCGCGGTGAGCCTCCTGCTGTACGCCGAAGGCTAATTCGAGAGGACCTGATGGTCGACGTGATACCCGTCCAGTCCAAGGCGGAGCTGGAGCGGTTCATCCGCGTGCCCATGCGCCTGATGGCGGACGACCCGAAGTACATCGCCCCGCTGATGTTCGAACGGCGCGAAGCCCTCTCGCCCAAGACCAACCCTTTTTTCCAGCACGCCGAGTACCAGTTCTTCCTCGCTCGCCGCGATGGACGGGACGTTGGCCGGATCAGCGCCCAGATCGATCATCTGGCGAAGTTCGACCCAGAGGTCCCAACCGGCCTCTTCGGCATGATCGCCGCCGAGGATGACGCGGAGGTCTTCACGGCCCTCTTCGCCGCCGCCGAAGGCTGGCTGCGCGCGCGCGGTCGCAAGAAGGTTCTGGGTCCGTTCAATCTGTCGATCAGCGAGGAGGTCGGCCTGCTCGTCGACGGCTTCGACAGCCCGCCGATGATCATGATGCCGCACGACCCGCGCTGGACCGCCCGGCGCGTCGAGGAGCAGGGCTACGTCAAGGCCAAGGACGTCTATGCCTACATCAACGAGGAGGGATTCCGCTTCAGCGACCAGGTCGAGCGGCGGCTCGCCCGGGGCCTGCCCGAGGGGGTCACGGTCCGCCACGCGGAGATGAAGCACCTCGACCGCGAGGTGAAGATCCTGGCGGACATCGTCAACGACGCCTGGTCCGACAACTGGGGCGGCCTCTCCCTCACCGAGGCCGAGACCAAGCACCTGGGCGAATCGCTGGGCCTGATCCTGATCCCCGAGTGGGTCTGGTTCTACGAGATCGACGGCGAGCCGGCCGCCTTCATCATCCTGCTGCCGGACCTCAACCACGCCATCCGCGACATGAAGGGCAAGATCTTGCCGTTCGGCTGGGCGAAGATGTTGTGGCGCCTGAAGACGCAGAAGATCCGGCGCGGGCGCGTGCCCCTGATGGGCGTGCGCAAGAAGTTCACCCGCGATCGGCGCGGCATGCTGGCTCCGTTCGTGCTTGTGGACGCAATCCGCAGCAGAGCGGTCCCGCGCGGCATGCAGGAGGCGGAATACTCCTGGATCCTCGAGGACAACATGGCCATGCGCCACATCCTCGAAGGCCTGAATGCGCGAATCTACAAGACCTATCGGGTTTACGGGAAGGATCTGTAAGGGCTGCGGCCCCAAGCTCAGCGGGTCTCGAAGCGCGCCACGGCGCTCACCTGGGGGTCGGCGGCCACGTCGCACGGGGCGATGAAGCCGAGGCCGTCCCAGGGGATCTCGACGCCGGCGGCCCTGGAGCATTTGTCGACGTATTCAGAACAGATCATCTCGTCCTTCGCTCTCAGCGGGCGCGGCGTCTTCCGATCCCAGCGGCCCGCGACGATCCGAAGTCCGATCCTCAGGATCTCCGCGGGACTGAAGCGATCGCCCATGTGGTCGATGCCGCACGTGATCATGGCGGCGAGGTTGGCGTCCTCCGACAGCTGGGCGTGGCGGGCAAGGAGGATCTTGCCTGGATAGGGTCGCTCGCCGTCGCTCGTCTGGCTGATGAAGCGGTCGATCGGGACGGCGTGGACGCCCATTTTCTGGACGCACTCGAGCGCCAGGATTCGCCCGCCGTCCGGCCAGCGCCAGGCGAAGCCGACGTGGGTCCATGGGCTCTTGGTGCTCCAGGAGATCAGGCGCGAGAACGGATCGGTCGCCGAGCAGAGCAGCAGATCGCCGTTGCGGATCTTCGGGACGATCTGGTCGAGCGGCTCGGCCGGCATGTCGTCGAGAACCCGGTGATCAATCGCCATGCAAGGTTTCTCCAGTCGGCGACGAATTAGCAGATTCGCGGCAGCCTCGGAGAATTATTAAACCACGAACCTCGCGAACCTTACGAACGGAAGGAGAGCTATTAGTGCGCCTTCTTCGCGATTTACCGGACCTTGAAGGTGCAGATTTCTATTGGGTGTTCGTGTTGTTCGTGGTTGAATAAATCATTTGGGAACCCCCCTGGACGCAGCGACTTAGGGATCCAGCTGCGAAAGCCGCGAGGGGAGGCTTGCGGGAAAAAACGAGCGGAGGGTTTTGCAACAGTGTTCGGGCGGGGCATAAGACCTGAGATTTAAGAGTCCCGAAAGATTCAAGCCTTGCCAGGTTCCACAACCAAGCTTTCCACCGTTCACGCTGGCGCGTCAGACGCCACACACTCCGTGGAGGCCCTGATCGACGGTCTTGCCGGGGTTGGATACATCGCTTCCAGGCGGATCGCCACGGCGCTCTACATGGCCCTGCACCTGCAGAAGCCGATCCTGGTCGAGGGGGTCGCGGGGGTCGGCAAGACCGAACTGGCGCTGTGCTCGGCGGCGCTGCTTGGCCTGCCGCTGATCCGCATGCAGTGCTACGAGGGCCTCGACGAGTCCAAGGCCCTCTATGAGTGGAAGTACGGCAAGCAGCTGCTGTACACTCAAATCCTCAAGGACCACATGGGCCGCTCGCTCGCCGACGCGCCCGACATGACCACCGCCATGGAGCGGCTGCACGGCGCCGGCGATCTCTTCTTCTCCGAACCGTTCCTCGAACCCCGGCCCCTGCTCAGCGCCCTGCGGGCGGAAGGCGGCGCGGTGCTGCTGATCGACGAGATCGACAAGAGCGATGAGGCGTTCGAGGCCTTTCTGCTCGAGGTGCTGTCCGCTTTCCAGGCTTCGATTCCCGAGATCGGCGTCATACGGGCCAAGATCCCGCCGGTGGTGTTCCTGACCTCGAACAATGTCCGCGACCTGGGCGACGCCCTCAAGCGCCGCTGCCTGCACCTGCATATTCCGTTGCCGGACCAGGCGCTGGAAGAGCGGATCGTCGCCGCCCGCGTCCCGGGCGTCGAAGACGCCCTGCGCGCCAAGCTCGTGCGCTTCGTGCAGGGCCTGCGGACCATGGACCTGCGCAAGCTGCCGTCGATCTCCGAGACCGTGGACTGGGCGCGCGCGCTGCTCCTGCTGCACGCCCGCGCGCTCGACGCCGAGCTGGTGCGCGAGACGCTCAACGTCATCCTCAAGTTCGAAGCGGATATCGCGGCGGTCGAGCCGAAGATCGGCGAGTTGCTCGCCGGACCCGAGTGAACGAGCCGCTGGTCCCCGACGCGCCCATGCAGCAGGCGCTGGAGGGTTTCCTCCGCGCCTTGCGGGCCAACGAGGTGCGCGTCTCGCCCGCGGAGGCGATCGACGCCCATCGGGCGGCGGCGGCGGTCGGCTTCGAAGATCGCGAGACCCTCCGTGACAGCCTGTGCATCACCCTGGCCAAGAGCGCCGACGAGGTCGCCCGCTTCGACGCCTGTTTCGACGCCTTCTTCGCTCGGTCGGCCGCGCCCCCACGCCGCGCTGTGGAGACCAGAGCGGCGGCCTCCGAAACGCCGCCGGACGCGCCCGAACTGGCCGCCCAGCTGCTCTCCGGCGACGAGGCAGCGCTCGAAACGGCAATGGAGGCTTCGGCCGCGCGTGTCGGCGCCTCGGAGATCCGTCTCGCCAGCCAGCGCAGCCTGATGACCCGCCGCCTTCTAGACGACATGGGTCTGCGCGACGTCGAGGCCATGATCCAGGCCCTGCGCGCCTCCGGGCGCCCGCGGGACGAGGCCCTCGCCGAGCGCCTGGCGCAGCGGCGCGCCGAACTTTTTCAACAGGCCCAGGCCTATGTCGAAAGGCAGGTCCAGCTCTTCACACCCGAGAGCGGGCGGCGGATGCGCGAGGCGATCCTCGCGCGCCAGAAGCTCACCGACATCGATCCCGAAGAGATGCGGGCGATGGAGAACCTCGTCCGCCGAATGGCGAGGCGGCTGGCCACCAAGTACGCGCGCCGTCGTCACCGGGCGCACAAGGGCCGGCTCGATGTGCGCCGCACCCTGCGCAAGAGCATGGGCTATGGCGGCGTGCCGTTCGACATCGTCTGGAAGAGCGAGAAGGTGGAGAAGCCGAAGATCGCGGTGCTGTGCGACGTCTCGCGCTCGGTGGCCTCGGCGGCTCAGTTCCTGCTCCTGTTCCTCTACAGCCTCAACGAGGTGGTGGAGCGGCTGGACGCCTACGCCTTTTCCGACGTGGCGGTGAGCGTCAACGACCTCCTCAACGACGAGACCGTCGACGACGCCATCACCCTGATCCTCGACCGGGTCGGCTTCCGGCCCACGGATTACGGCCGGTCATTGGCCGCATTCTTCGAGACGCAGGGAACCAAGCTCGACCGCCGGACCACGGTCATCGTCCTGGGCGACGGCCGCTCGAACTATGCGGAGCCGCGCCTGGACCTCATGCGCTCCATCGCCGAGCGTGCGCGCTCGGTGATCTGGCTCAACCCGGAGCCGGAGACCTACTGGAACCAGGGCGACTCGAAGGCGCTGGACTACGCCCGCTTCTGTACGGTGGCCAAGCCCTGCAACTCATTGGCAGAGCTCGAGCGGATCATCGAGGACGTGCTCCGGACCTACATCACGCACTGACCCCTCCCCTCCGTTTCGGAGGAGAGAGGCCGTGCGGACCCGTCAAGAGATCAGTGGAACTTCGCTTCCAGCGTGACCAGCACTTCGCGACCAGCTTGGAAGGTCACGAACGAGTTCAGGTTCGTTGAGCCCTCGGCGATCGAGGTCAGGTCACGGTGGTCGAAGATGTTGAGCGCCGTCAGCTTCACCTTCAGCTTGCCGAAATCGTAGGCGACGATCGCGTTGGTGGTATTGTACGCGCCGATTTCATGCTCGACGTTGGTCGCGTCGACATAGCCGACCTGCGCGCCGACTTCCTTGTAGGTGACGGCGGCTTGCCAGTGGCGATAATCCCAGATCATGCCGAAGGCGTCGGTCCACTTGGGCGCGCTGAGCTCGGTCTGGTCCAAGGTCTTGTTCTTGGCCGTATTGATCGAGCCGTTGGCGAAGGCGGTGAAGCCGTACGGCAGGGCGTAGGTGATCTCGCCTTCCACGCCCGAGTAGTCCGACGTTCCGATGTTGCAGTAGGCGCCGTCGGTGTTGGTGCCGGGGCACGGCTGCTCCAGGCCGTTGCCGTGGATGAAGTAGACGTCGGCGTCAGCCGCCAGATGGCCGCGGCTGAACACCGTGCCCACCTGATAGTTGGTGGTGGTCGCCGGCTTCAGGTTCTGCAGGCTGAGAGCATCCGAGTACGTGAAGGAGAGCGACGGCGTCAGGAAGCCCGTCGCATACTGGGCGTACACCGACCAGAACGGCAGGAACTTGTAGTTGACCGTGAAGAAGTAGAGCGGGCTGGTATAGGTGTTGCTGCCGCTTATGTAGCCGCGGGCCTGCGGTCCGTTCAGGCTGTTCTCGACACCCTCGACCGAGCGCCGGAAATCGACGTACTTGATACCCGGCGTCAGCGTGAGATTGTCGGTCGGCCGCAGCACGAAGTCGGCGAACAGCTGGTACTGGAGCCAGCTCGAGTCTTCCGCCGTCTTCACGTTACCGTTCGGACCGGGGAACAGCGGACCGCTTGTGGTCAATCCATACTTCTTGTTGTCGTCGATCGCGCCGGTGGTGAGGTCGTACAGGATGTTGTGACGGTCGGTGACGGCCCCTTCCACCAGCGCGCCTGCCTTGAGAGTGCCGGTGAACCAGTCCCACTTGAAGTCGTCGTTGACGCGCAGGACGTCGCCGGCGACGCGGTAGCGGTTGCCCTTGTTGTAGCCGCCGATGTCGTTCGGCGAATTACACGAGCACTTCGGAGCGGACGTATTGATCCCACCGATCAGATCGGAGTTGTCGTCGGCCGAGATCGTCTTGTTGCTGTAGAAGTAGGTGTACGCCTGATCTTCCAGCGTGGCCCCATGGCCGAGATCACCGCGAAGATCGACGTATTCGAAGTCCGTATTCTTCTTTTCGTGGTTGTATTTATAATAGTTTTCGTTGGTCGGATCGTTGGTGAGACCGAAGTTCTTGCCATAGGCGAGCACCTGGGCGACCGACTCGCCACTGTTGGCGTCGGACTGGTAGAACTGGGTGTATTCCATCGCCGAGAAGGCCGTGATGGTCCAGTTCGGGTTGATTGGCTGGACGATCTTGAGCAGTCCGTTCCAGGCGATCCCACCCGAATAGCTCAGTTCGCCGTCCGACCCCCGGCCATCGAACACGGCCAGGATCTTGGTCCCGTTGGTCTGGGCGATTTCGCCGGTGTTGACCGTGGTCGCCAGCTCCCAGCTCTTCCAGGTCCCGTAGGTGGCCTTCTGGTCGACGTTGAAGGTGTCGCTCACGACCGGCGAGAAGAGGTGGATCGCGCCGCCGTAGTTGGCCTGGCCGAGGTCCCCGGCTTCGCCGGGGCCGCGGTCGACGACCGCCGCGCCGATGTTCGAGGGCGGGAAATAGTCCGCCGGGTGGTGAGTCGGGTCGTTCGTGTCGCCGAAGGCGATCCCGTCATAGGTGAGGTTGTACTGGCCGTCCTGGAACCCGCGCAGGGTGGCCTTGTTCGTGTCGCCGATGCCGCCGCCGTTGGAGGAAATGCCGGCGACGCTGGGCGCGATGAGCACAACCGAGGTGTAGTCGCCCATCTCGGGCGTGAAATTGTGGATGAAGCTGCCGCTGATCAGCGACTGCGGCTGCGTCTGGCCGAGGTTGGCCTTCAGCGGAGCGACGTCCGAGGCCTGGCTCTGAGCCTGGGTGGTGACGATGAGTTCTTCCACGTTGGTGCCGTAGGAGCCGTTGCCGGCGACGGTGGCTTGGGTGTCGGTCGGCGCGGCGCCGGCCTCCGCCGCGGTGGCCGCCGTTCCGATGGTAACGGCAAAAATGGCCACGGACGCAGCCAAGCGGCTGCGCGTTGAAATTCTTTTCATGAATCCCCTCAATGTTGCGTTCGCGAGCGAAATTCACCGCCGAACTGCAAGAGGGCGTTTGCCTTTGTTTCATGACGCCAAGGCTACGTTTACATGACGGTTCAATGAAACAAGCGGCAGCTTGCGCGCCTGTGGCGCCTGGGCCACTCCCTTGCTAGAGCAGGGCCCGAGGGCGCGAAGCCACGGAGTTTGAGAGCACGCATGGCCAATCTGCGCGAGGAGCTGGTCGATCTGATCGCCGAGGAAGCGCTGATCGACAAAGCGAAGCTCGTCCCGGGTGCGACCCTGGCCGACCTCGGCCTCGATTCGGTGGGCGTGGTCAGCGTCGTCTTCGCGGTCGAGGAGAAATATGGCGTCGAGATCGCCGAGGACGCCTTCAAGGACGTGAACGATTTCGGTTCGTTCCTGGCGGTGCTCGAGGGCGTGGTCGAAACCAAGCGCGCCGCGTGACTTCGCCTCGCCGCATCGTCGTCACCGGCCTTGGCGCGGTTTCTCCGCTGGGCCTGGGGACGCAAGCCACCTGGGAAGGCGCCCGTGACGGTCGCGGCGCGATCCGCCTCCATCATCTGGACGCCGGCCCCCATGCGCCGGATACGCGCGACACGCCCGCGGCGACGGTCGGAGGCGACCTGCTCGGCTACACCGAAGCCGCCCTCGGGCGGAAGATTGGCGCGTCCCTGGATCCGTTCGCCCTGATGGCGCTCGGCCCCGCGCACGAGGCCCTCGCCCAGGCCGGCCTCATCGGCGCAGAGGTCCTCGAGGACCGCACCGCCGCCGTGCTCGGGCACGGCTTCGCCGGCATTCACACCCTGGAGATCGGCTACGAGCGGTTCTTCGGCCAGAAGGGCACGCGGATGCACCCCCTGACCGTGCCCAAGGTGATGGTGAGCGCGCCGGTCAGCGCCCTGGCGATGGAGTTCAAGATCCGCGGGCCGGTGTTCGCCGTGTCCAGCGCCTGCGCCTCCTCCGGCCACGCGATCGCCCAAGGGGCGGGCTACATCCGTTCGGGCGAATGCGACGTGGCCGTCGTGGGCGGCAGCGAAGCCATCGTCACCCCCTGCTGCCTGCGCGCCTGGGAGGGACTGCAGGCGATGTCGCCCACCACGTGCCGTCCCTTCTCGGTGGGGCGTGACGGCATGGCCATCGGCGAAGGCGGCGCCGTGCTTGTGCTCGAGGCGTTGGAGCACGCCCAGGCCCGCGAGGCGACCATCCTGGCGGAGCTCACGGGGATCGGCCTGTCCTCGGACGCCTTCCACTGGACCCAGCCCAGTCTGGAAGGCGCGGTCAAGGCCATGGGGCGGGCCTGCGAACGGAGCGGCGTGCTGGATGGGCGCAGCGTCCTCATCTCCACGCACGGCACCGGGACCCCGCTCAACGACAGGAACGAGGCGGCGGCCATCCAGAAGGTGTTCGGCGACAGCGCCCAACGCCAGCCGGTGATCGCCACCAAGAGCGCCCATGGGCACCTCATCGGCGCGGCGACGGCGATTCAAGGCGTTATCGCGCTGATGGCGCTGCGCGAAGGACTGGCCCCGCCGATCCTCAACATGCTCGAGCCGGATCCCGAATGCGCCGCCCTCGACCTCGTGCTCGGCGAGGCCCGACCGATCGACGCCGAGGCGATGCTTCTCAACTCGTTCGCTTTTGGCGGTCTGAACACGGCGCTGGTTTTCCGTCTCTGGCGTTGAACCCCTGCTGCGCCGATATCCGGCGTTCAACGGAGCGGAGAAACGCTATGGCGCGGGTCGTTGGCATTGGCGGCGTGTTCATCAAGGTCGCGGACGCGGATACGTGGCGCGACTGGTACGCCCGGGTCCTGGGCGTGAACTTCGACGACTGGGGCGGGGTCTCCTTTCAGCACCCGGACATCGGTTATGGGGTTCTCTCGCCGTTCGCGCCGGATACGGACTATTTCGATCCTTCTGGCCAGCCGTTCATGATCAACCTGATCGTCGACGACCTCGACGGCGTGCTTGCCCGCGCGCGGGCCGCGGGGGCCCAATGGAGCGGACCGGAGGACAACGACTACGGCCGGTTCGCCTGGCTGATGGATCCGGCAGGCGTGAAGGTCGAGCTCTGGCAGCCCCCGCCGCCCAAGCCGGTGGCGCAGCCCCAGGCGACGACCACGGGATCTTTCCTCAACCCCGCGCCATCGTCGGGATCGTTCCTGGGCTGACGCTCAAGCGGCGAGGAAGCGGCGGAGCGCGGCTTCGGCGCGGTCGGGGAGGTCGCGGTGGACCCCGTGGCCGGCCTCGTCGAACACCAGCAGTTCGCCAACGCCTGGCGGTAGGGCGGCGAGGATGTCCTCGGAACAGGCGACGGGGGTGATCGGATCGAGCGCGCCGGCGGTGATCAAGGTGGGGCATTCGACCCGCTTGAGGCCCGGCCGCAGGTCCATCGTCCGCTGTTCGCCCCGGATGAAGTGGAACATCACCTCCGGCCGGACGATGGCGCGCGCCTGCGCCTCCTCGCCCAGGGCGCCGGAAGGATTGTAGAGAGGCATGCAGACGGCGAGGTAGTCGGCCATGACCTCCGGCGAGGGATCGGCCCAGAACTGCTCGGCGATCCGACGCGCTTGCGGTCCGCCGAGCCGCTCCATCATCTCGTTCGTCGCCTGAAGGTCCAATCGCGCAGCGGTGGAGGACAGGACCAACCGGGAGGGGCCCAGCGGATGGCGGGCCGCGTAGGACATGGCGACCATCCCGCCGAAGGAGAGGCCAAGGACGGCGGGCTTCTCAATCCCGAGGATCCGGCACAAGGCGTCGATGTCGTCGCCCCAGCGCGCCAGCGTCCAGGTGTCCGGCCGGCCGCCCGAGCGTCCGTTCCCGCGGTGATCGACGTAGACGACCTGGTGGGTGTCGGCGAAGCGATCGAACCACGGCCTCATCAGGGAATGATCGAAGCCGGGCCCTCCGTGCAGAACCAGGAGGGATGGCCGTTCGACCATCGCCGCGCCCTGAAGCTCCAGCTTGGAACCGACCGTGTCGAAGAAGATTCGGGCGCCGTCGATCTCCACGAACATCGGCGATCTCCTCTCAGGATCCTGGAGCGGGCGCGGCGGCGGAGACCCCCACCCGCCGCACAGCCGTCTCGCGCATCGCCACGGAGGCGACGAGGCCCACCAGCGTAGCAGCTATGGTGTAGCTGGCGATGGACCTCGGATCTCCCGTCACCTCGATCAGCCAGCGCACGACCAGCTGCGTCGTGCCGCCGAACACCGCCACGGCGATGGCGTACATCGCCCCCAGGCCCGTCACGCGCACCTCCTTGCGCAGGGATTCGGTGATCGCGACGAAAACCGAGGCCGTGGAGAGGGCGCTTGAAAAGGCGAGCACCGCGGTGCCGCCGAGCAGGCTGAGCGCATCATGGCGACTGACGATCCAGTCGAACACGGGCCAGGTGACGAGGAGGAAGAAGACCCTTGGCCAGATGAGCATGGCCCTTCGCCCGAACCGATCCGACATGACGCCGCCGAGGAGACCTGCGGTGAAGCCACACACGCCGCTCACCAGGGTCGCGGCGAGGGACACCTGCTTTCCCATGTGCAGGGTCTGGATGGCGTAGGTCGTGAGGTACAGAAAGACGTAGGTCGGGATGGTGGTGGCCGCCACCAGAGCGAAGCCGCGTAGCAGCACCGGCGCGGCGGCGATCAGCGTCGCGTGCTCGGGATGAGCGTGGTTGCGCGGCTCGTGGCGATGCAGGGTCTCGGGAAGACTGCGCCGCAGCAGCAGGCCGAAGGGCAGCACGATTGTTCCGACGAGGAAGGCGGCGCGCCAGCCCCACGCCGCGAGCGCTATGTCGCCGAACGCGTGGCTGACCCCGATGCCCACGAGGGCGCCGACGATATTGGCGAGGTTCTGGCTGCCCCCCTGCCACGCCCCATAGAGCGCGCGACGCTCTGGGGGAGCAGCCTCGACGAGGAAGGCCGTGGTCGGCCCCAGTTCGCCGCCCAGGGCGAAGCCCTGGCACATGCGCCAGATCAGCACCAGGCAGGGCGCGATGACGCCGATGTGGGCGTAGGTCGGCGTCAGGGCCAGCCCGAGGATCGAGGCGCCCATGAGCGAGAAGCTGAGCATCATGGCAGGCCGACGCCCGCGCCGGTCGGCGAGGCGGCCGATCACCATGGCTCCCAGGGGCCGCAGGAGGAACCCGACCCCGAAGGTGATCAGGGTTTCGATCTGGCTGATGAACGGGGTGGGGTTGGGGAAGAAGGCGTGGCCGATCTGGTCGGCGAAGGTCGCGTAGACCGTGAAGTCGTAGAATTCCAGCGCGTTGCCGATCACGGCTGCCGCCACCTGGCGCGGCGTGATGGGCGCAGCGGATTGCGCGGGCGAAGCCAGGCTCATGTCGTCCGCCTCACGCCCAGGGCTGCGGGCCGGGGCCGACGAAACGCGGGGGCGTGGCGGGCTTGAGGCTGCGGTAGATGCGGGCGGACGGGGTGAGGATCACCGGCCAGATCAGCGCCGTGACGAAGGCGCTGAACAGCGCTGCGATCAGCCTCAGGGGCGTGAAGTCGCCCGCAATGTCGCGGGGCATATCCGTCAGGACGGTCATCTCGCGGCCAAGGACCAGGCTGGCAAGGCCGAAGAAGAGGACATTGGCGAAGACCAGAACGACCGCGGCCATGGCGATGGCCAGAACATAGGTTCCGAGGAGTGGCCAGAAACGCCCCTCTGTCAGGCGCCAGGAGCCGAACAGGTCCACCTTCCCTGAGTCGAAGGTGAGCGCGGGCGCCAGCGACAGGCGCACCATCACCACGATGAGGCCCGCAAAAGTCGCCACCACGCCGGCGGTAAGGGCCGTCATCATTGCGGGATTCCCCAAGCTCGAGACCGCTGCGACGGCGACGCTCACCCCCACGGCGCAGCCGAAGTAGCCCCCCAACAGAACGACGGTGGCAAGAAGCTCCAGGCCGAGCTGTCGCAGCTCGTGCGCCCCGATCCTGAAGTAGCCAAAGCGGCCGTCCTCGGAGGCGAACACCAGCCGGATCATCGCCGGCTGGACGAAGGCGGTGGCCACGAGAGCCACCGCAAGCAAGGCCGCTTCGGTGGGCAGGATCTTCTCAGCCATCGCGACGAGTCGTGCGGGGTCCTGCCCGAGCATCGAAATGTCGATCTCCTGGCCCCCCGCCGGGATGCGGACGACCTCAGCCACCAGGGAAATGACGAAGGCCAGGGGTGTCCAGACCAGGAGGGCGCGCGGATGCGCCCGAACGGCGGCGAACCCGCCGAGCGCAGCGTCCTGGATAGAGAATCCCGCCATCGCAGCCCGCTTCCCCCGAAGACCCCGTCCGTCGGCAGCCCTCCGGCCGGGCGTGATCCCAGAAAAGCGTATTCGGCGCCAGAGACTTCTCTGTGAGACTGCAGCGCTAAAGAGCGATGACACCAACCCGTCGCCCTACAGCGCCGCGAGGACGGCTTCACCCATGTCCTGGGTGCCCAGGGAGCCGCCCAGGTCGCGCGTCCGGTCACCGCGCGAAAGCGCCTTCTCCACCGCGCGCGCCACGCGCTCGGCGAGGTCGGGCCGTTCGAGCGACCAGCGGAACGCCATGCCCAGCGAGAGTATGGCGCCCAGGGGATTGGCCAGGCCAAGGCCGGCGATGTCGGGCGCGGAGCCGTGGATCGGCTCGTACAGGCCCGGCGATCCGGCTGCGCCGAGCGCCGCCGACGGGAGCATCCCGAGCGAGCCGGTTAGCTGAGCGGCCTCGTCCGACAGGATGTCGCCGAACAGGTTGTCGGTGAGGATGACGTCGAACTGACGGGGAGACTTGACCAGCTGCATCGCGGCCGTGTCGGCCAGCATGTGTTCCAGGGTGAGGTCCGGAAATTCCCGGGCGTGCAGCGCCGTGACGGTCTCGCGCCACAGGAGGCCGGTCTCCATCACATTGGATTTCTCGCAGGACGTCACCTTCCCGCGGCGGCCCGCAGCAAGGGTGAAGGCGACCCGCGCCACCCTTTCGATCTCGGTGGTGTCATAGACCTGGGTGTCGACGGCGCGGCGAACGCCGTCCGCCAGCGTCTCTACGCCGCGCGGCTGGCCGAAATAGACCCCGCCGGTCAGTTCGCGCACGATGATCAGGTCCAGCCCCTCCACCACCTCGCGCTTGAGGGTGGATGCGTCGGCCAGGGCGGCGAAGCAAATCGCCGGGCGCAGATTGGCGAACACGCCCATGCCGGCGCGCAGGCCCAGCAGGCCCGCCTCCGGCCGCAACTCGCGAGGCGCCTTGGCCCATTGCGGTCCTCCAACCGCGCCCATCAGCACGGCCTGGGACGCGCGGGCCGTCGCCAGCGTCTCCTCGGAGAGCGGCGTCCCCAACTCATCGTAGCTGGACCCGCCGAACGGGCCGGTCTCGATCACCAGTTCCGGGTCGAGCCGCTCGGCGACGCGGCGCGCCTCGGCCGTCACCTCGGGCCCGATCCCATCGCCGGGCAGGAGCAGGAGCCGCGCCATCAGGGCCGCTCGCTTTCGGAGGCGATCTCGTAGGTCTTCAGCCGGCGATCGGTGAGGCCGACCTCGCCGGCGGCGGCGCGCCAGGTCTTCATGTGCTCGCTCGTCCCGTGGCCCTTCAGGGCTTCGGCATCACGCCAGATCTCGAAGATGTGGATCAGCCCGGGGTCGGCGAGGTCGTCGGAGAAGGCGTAGGCGATGCAGCCGTCCTCCTGCCGCGTCGCGCGGATCATCTCGATGGCATGCGGCCTCAGGGCCTCCAGCTTGTCGGGCGCGACGCGCACCGTGCCGGCGATGATCAGGCTCATGGTCAGGACATCCAGGGTTCTTGAAGGGACCGGCGGGCCTCGAAGGCATCGATGGAAGGCGCCTCTCGCAGGGTTTCGCCGATGGCGTCGAGCCCCTGCAGGAGTTTGGCCTTGCGGCCGGGATCGATCTCGAAGGCGATTTTTCGTCCCGAGGGCGCGCAGACCGTCTGAGCGGCAAGGTCGATGGTGAAGACGTGGTTGCCGCCCCTCGCCTCCTCCATCAGGGCCTCGACCGCCTCGGCGGGCAGGGCGATGGGCAGCAGGCCGTTCTGGAAACAGTTGTTGTAGAAGATGTCCGCGAAGCCCTCGGCGATCACGCAGCGGATGCCGAAGTCCATCAGGGCCCATGGCGCGTGCTCCCGGCTCGAGCCGCAGCCGAAGTTCGCTCCCGCGATCAGGACCCCGGCCCCTGCATAGGCGGGATCGTCGAGCACGAAACCCGGCCGCTTGGCTCCGGCCTCGTCATAGCGAAGGTCGTAGAACAGGCCCTTTCCGAGACCGGCCCGCTCCGTCGTCTTGAGGAACTGCTTGGGGATGATCTGGTCGGTGTCCAGGTTGTCGATGTCTAGCGGCGCGGCTCGGGCCGTGAGAGTGTCGAAGGGCTGCATGACGTGAACTCTTGCGCAGATATGGGCGGCGGCGGCGAGGATCCCCGGCGGGTCAGTCGTCGGGCGACTGGCCGCCGATGATCAGAGCCGGTGCGCCGACAAGGCCGGATCGCAGGGTGAAGACGCGCGTACCCGGCTTGCGCCCGGTGCGCGCCTCCGAAACATCGAAGCCCGCCTTGGCCAGCCGGTTCTGGGCGGCGTCGGAATCTGCGGCGCGGAAGGCGAGCCCGCTCAGGGCGTCCGGTGCGTCGGACCGGGCGGAGTCCAGGGCTGTGGAGATCTCGACCACGGCGTCGCCGCAACGAAAGAAGAGCAGGCGCGAGCCCCACGCCGGATTCGACCGATCCAGGCGGAAATCGAGGCCCAGCCTCGCTCCGTACAGGGCGATCGCGCGTTCCGGATCACCGGTGCGGATGACCACGTGGTCGAGGCCGACGATCCGATCGCCCGCCGCCGACGCTTCGCCGTCGCTCCTGGCGTTCGCAGCCTCGAGAGCCAGTCCGACGCCATGGCTGGCGGACGGCTCGAGCACGACCTCGCTCTGCTCCTCACGCGTCGTGACCCCGCGTCGCTCCAGGAGCCGCCGGGCATGGGGCAAGTCCCTGGCCGCGAATGCGACGCGGGCAAGACCCTCCCGCTCGCCCGCCGCAGCCGCCCGTACGCGCAAGGTGACATTGGCCAGCCGAAAACCGCTCGCCGCCTCGGCGGGGTCGCGTCCGAGAAAGGCCGCATAGGCCTCGCCCGCCTTGGCCGCGTCGCGCGCGGCGAGGTCGATCCGGGCAAAGCCGGCGATCACAGGAAGTCGCGCACGTCGGTGATGTGACCGGCGATGGCGGCGGCGGCGGCCATGGCGGGGCTCATCAGGTGGGTGCGCCCGCCGCGGCCCTGGCGGCCTTCGAAGTTCCGGTTGGAGGTCGAGGCGCAACGCTCGCCAGGCGCGAGCCGATCCGGATTCATGCCCAGGCACATCGAACAGCCGGGCTCGCGCCAGTCGAAGCCTGCCTCTCTGAAGATCTGGTCCAGTCCCTCGGCCTCCGCCTGCTCGCGCACGAGGCCCGAGCCCGGGACGACCATGGCGCGCACGTGAGACGCCACCTTGCGCCCGCGGGCGATCGCCGCGGCGGCGCGGAGATCCTCGATGCGGCTATTGGTGCACGAGCCGATGAAGACGCGGTCGATCCGGGCCTCGCCGATCGGCTGTCCCGGCTCGAGGCCCATGTAGTCGAGCGCGCGACG
>DATBEN010000098.1:0-19538 GCA_036276055.1 Caulobacteraceae bacterium | reverse complement strand
AGGGGAAGATCGCCGTCTTCCTGATCAACGATCCCGACTTCGAGGCCGCGCCGGACGAGCCGGTGGCCGGCAAGTTCGGCGGCAAGGCGATGACCTATTACGGCCGGTGGACCTACAAGTACGAGGAAGCGGCCCGGCGTGGCGCGATCGGCGCCCTGATCGTCCATGAGACGCCCGGCGCCGGCTACGGATGGTCCACGGTTGTCGCACCCCAGGGCGAGACCTATGGCATCGTCCGGTCCGCGGACGGTCCCCAGCCGGTCCTGCTCCAGGGGTGGATCCAGCGCGACAAGGCCGTCGAGCTGTTCCGTCGCGCCGGCCTGGAGTTCGAAGCGGAGAAGCGCACGGCGCGCCGTTCGGACTTCCATCCAGTGGCGCTGGGCGGGGCACGCCTGACCGCGGACATTCCGGTGACTCACATCGTGGTCCAGAGCCGCAACGTGCTGGCGAAGATCACGGGCTCCGAGCGGCCCGACGAGACGGTGATCTACGGCGCCCACTGGGACGCCTACGGCGTCGGCGCGCCGGACGCGACGGGCCAGACGATCCGCCGCGGCGGCAATGACGATGGCCTGGGCGTGGCGGGTGAACTGGAGATCGCCCGCGCCTTCGCGGCTGGCCCGCGCCCGCAGCGCACGGTGGTCTTCGCGGTCTGGACGGCGGAGGAGCGCGGCCTGCTGGGTTCGGAGACCTATGCGAGCCATCCGGTCTATCCCCTCGCCAAGACCGTCGCGAACCTGACCATGGACGTGTTGCAGACCGCCGGCCCTTCGCGTGACGTGGTGCTGGTGGGCGCCGGCCAGGACAGCCTGGAGCGCGACTTCGATCGTGCGGCCGCCGCCCAGGGCCGTACGGTCACGCCCGATCCGCACGCGGAAAAGGGCCTGTTCTATCGCGCCGACCACTTCTCGTTCGCCAAGCGCGGCGTGCCAACCCTGCTGCTGATGGGCATGGCGGGTGGTCCGGACCTGCTGCAGGGCGGCCGCGATGCGGGCGAGCGCTGGGTCGATGGCTATACGGCCCGCTGCTACCACAAGACCTGCGACGCCTGGAGCCCGGCCTGGGACCTGCGCGGGGCCGCTCAGGACGTGGACCTGTTCTACCAAGTGGGCCACAGGCTTGCCGATTCCGACGCGTGGCCCACCTGGAACGGCGCCTCCGAGTTCGCCCGCCTGCGCCCGGCCTCGCCCACCGCGTCGCGCTGACGAAGTCGCATACTGCGGCACGCATTGGACGGCGCCCGCCCGGCTGTGCTTTAGCGGCCGTCCATGAGGATCCTCGCCGCGATCGGCCTCGCCATGACCGCTCTTTCCGCTCACGCCGCGCCGGCTCCGGACAGCCGTCCCCTGACGCCCGAGCGCGCTTTCGCCAGCCCCTCGCTTATCGGCCCGGCCGCGCGCGGCGTGCAGGTCTCTCCCGACGGCGCCTGGGTCACCTGGCTCAAACCCGAGGCGGTCAACCAGTTCAAGCTCGACCTGTGGGCGATGCCCTCCGCGGGGGGCGAGCCGAAGCTGCTGGTCTCCGGCGAGGCCGTCGAGCCGAGCGGCAAGGCCCTCAGTCCCGAGGAGAAGGCCCGACGCGAGCGCCAGCGCCTGGCCGCCGTGTCCGGCGTGGTCGACTACGACTGGTCAGAGGACGGACGGCGCCTGCTGATCCCCGCCGGCAGCGGCCTCTATCTCGCCGACGCCGCCACCGGCGCAGTGACGAGGCTCGACAAGGCCGGGACTACCGCGACGGACGGACGCCTGTCGCCCAGGAGCCGTTACGTCAGTTACGTCAGCGGCCAGAACCTTCACATTATCGATCTCGAATCCGGCGAGGAGCGAGCGATCACCACCGCCGGCGCCGGCCCGGTCAGCTATGGCGTGGCCGAGTTCGTCGCCCAGGAAGAGATGGGCCGCTACACCGGCTACTGGTGGTCGCCTGACGATCGTGCGATCGCCTATGCCCGCGTGGACGAGACGCCGGTCGAGATCGCCCAGCGCGTCGAGATCGGGGCGGGCGGAGTGAGCATCACGCCCCAGCGCTACCCGCGCGCCGGCACGCCCAACGCCCTGGTCAACCTGTTCGTGCAGAGCCTCGCGCCCGGGGCGTCGCCGGTGAAGGTGAACCTTGGACCGGACACGGACATCTACGTCGCCCGCGTCGACTGGTCCAAGGACGGTCGGACGCTCTACGTCGAGCGCGAGAGCCGTGACCAGACGAAGCTCGACCTGCTGGCGGTTGATCCGGCCGATGGCGCCTCCCGGGTGATCCTGGAGGAGCGGCAGACGCCCTGGATCGAGCTCACCGACGACTTCCACCCGCTCAAGGACGGCAGCTTCATCTGGGGCTCCGGCCGCAGCGGCTATCACCAGCTCTATCTCTACGACGGGGATGGGCGCCTGGTGCGCGAGATCACCCACGGCGACGTTCCCCACGCGGGAGGCGGCGGAGGCGCCGGGGCGCATGCGCCAGGCCTGGTCGGCGTCGACGAGGCCAAGGGGCTCGTCTACCTGATGGCTTCCGGCGACACGCCGATCGAGCGCCAGCTCTACGTCGTCTCCTACCGTCACCCGGGTGAGCCCAAGGCCCTGACCCGCGGCCACGGGTGGTGGACGGCCGTGATGCCGAAGGCGGCGAACGTCTTCGTCGGCTACTATTCGGATCCCGACACGCCTCCGCAGGCGGCGCTCTACGACCTGAACGGGCAGCGGATCCGCTGGATCGAGCAGAACCCGCTCGACGCGACCCACCCCTTCTACCCCTACGTGGGGCGCTACCCCGAGCCCGAGTTCGGCGTCCTCAAGGCCGCGGACGGCCATGACCTGCACTACGTCCTGCAAAAGCCGGTCGGCTTCGATCCGTCGAAGACGTATCCGGTGATCGTCGAGGTTTACGGTGGCCCCGGCGTCCAGGTCGTCCAGCGGTCCTGGCGGCCGGCGAACGAGAAACTCTATCTGGAAGACGGCTTCATCCTCTTCCAGCTCGACAACCGCGGCTCATCGAACCGCTCCGAGGCGTTCCAGGCGGCGATCGCCGGCCGGCTGGGTTCGGTGGAGGTGGACGACCAGCTCGTCGGCATAGAGTGGCTGCGCGCCCAGCCGTTCGTCGAGCCTGACCGGATCGGCGTCAGCGGCTGGTCCTACGGCGGCTACATGACCCTTCGCATGCTCACCGACCCGCGCACGAAGCTGAAGGCCGGCGCGGCGGGCGCGCCGCCCACCGACTGGCGCCAGTACGACACCCACTACACCGAGCGCTACATGGGCATGCCCCAGCAGCACAAGGTGGCCTACGACGCCTCGGCGGTGATCCCGCGGCTGAGCGACCTGCACGGCCGGTTGCTGCTCCTGCAGGGCATGGCCGACGACAATGTGCAGATCGACAACTCGATCGAGGTGATGAACCGGCTTCAGGTCCTGTCGACGCCCTTCGACCTGATGCTCTATCCGGGCCAACGCCACGGAATCACCGGCGAAGCGCGCCAGCTCCAGCTCTGGCGCACCTTCCTCCAGTTCTTCGACCGCGAGCTGAAATCCTGACGCGGGGTCTGTCGGGCGAATCTGACGCCTGAAACGCCTCCTCCGTGGGACTTCGAGGCCGACAGGTTCTGCGCCGCGCCTTCGCGGGGAGCGCCGAAGCCTATTCGTTGAAAAGCTCGCCGTGTGTTCCGGCGCGGATGAAAACGATCGCGCCACCCTTTCCGGCGGAGTCGTCGACCTTGTAGATCAGCAGGAAGTCGCCGCCGACACGGCATTCCCAATAGCCTGCCCATTCGCCTTTGAGCGGATGATCCTTCCATTCCGGCCCGAGCGGGCCGTCGTTGGCGACCAGCAGAAGCATCACGTCCTTGAGGCGGCCAAGATCGTGGCGGCCGGCTCGGGACAGCCGCTCCCAGTCCTTCGAAAAGACCTTGGCGTAGTCGCAGGCGCGCGGGTGCGCCGCTCGCCTAGCGGCCTTGGCCGTCAAGATCGGCGATCAGCGCATTGGCGTCGGCGAAGCGCGCCCGCCTGGCCGCCAGGATGTCGTCCGCCTCGGCCATGGCCGCCCGGGTCCGGGCGTTCGGCACCTTGAGCTCGAGAGGGAAAGCCTGGTCAGCGACGATGCGATTGAACAGGAGCCGAACAGCGTCCGACGCGGACAAGCCCATCGCCGCCAGGGCCGCGGTCGCCTCCTCCTTGAGGTGGTCGTCGATCCTGACGTGAAGCATCGAACTGTTGGTGGCCATGGGTCGTCCAATCGTATCTCGATTGAGATACATATGTGCGCCGAGGCGCCATCGCAAGTCGCGCCGAGTCCCGCGCGGGTCCAGGGTGCTGCCTCAGGCCGAACATCACCACTAGCTGGGGCGACATCTTGCGGTCGCCCGCAGGCTTCAGGGGAACCACGCCTCCACCCGTTCTTCGTCGGCGTCCAGCGGTTCGAAGCGGTGGCGGAGGAGATCGAACGTCGCTGGGGCGATGTACAGACTTGCCGTGGACCTGTTTCGCCGCTCGACGCGGCTGCGAGCTACCTGGTCGTCGCATGTCAGGTGGTAGAGGACCGCCTTGGCGCCGAGGCCCTCTACGACCTGGCGCGTGAGATCGCGTTCGCCGCGACGCCAGAAGCCGTAGTCGAGCACGACGTCGATTCCCAGCGCCAGGCATCTGATCCATAGCGGCTCGAGCAATTCCAGAACTGCCGAGACCTTTTCCTGGAACGTTTCTGCGGGCGGATCCTCGCCGAACAAGCGAGCCATCCACTCGTCGGGCGTGAAGCAAATGGCGTTCTTCTCACGCTCGAGTCGCTTGGCGAGCGTGGTCTTGCCGGCGCCGATGTAGCCATGCAGAAGGTGGGCTGTCGCCATGGCTCGTCAGCCTAGAGTGCGGAGTGGCGGTGTTCCATCCGTGTCGGGCGCCAGGCGAGTCCGGCTGTGCTGCGCCACCCCGGAGCCCGGATTTGACCACGCGCCACGGCCTCGAAATCCGATCGCCCCTGGCTTCGGATGCGCCGTTCCTGGCGGAGTTCCTGGCGGGCGCCGGCCACGCGATCCCGGCGCCGGAGCTGGCGCGGAGGCTGGAGGCGCTGCGCGCGGACTCCGGCGTGGCGTTGATGGCGTCGGACCTGGGACCGCCGATCGGCCTGATCGCCCTGCACTGGCGGCCGAGCCTTTTCGCCACCCGACCGATCGCCCTGGTGACTGTGCTCCTGGTCGCTGCGGAGGATCGCAGGCGGGGGATCGGGCGAGCGCTCCTGAAGGCGGGCGCTCAAGCGGCGCGCCAGGCCGGATGCGGCGAACTCCAGCTCGTCGCACCCGAGGGACGTGCGGATCTCGTCGCCTTCGGCCAGAACACCGGCTTTGCGTCCGCGGGAGCGGTGTTCGCGCGAACTCTGCGCAAGGGCGCCGGAAGGGACCTCGGCTGAGGAGAGTGTGCTGAATTTCAACCACGAACCTCACGAACCCCACGAACCCCGGAGCGCCCCGAAGGCGCGCATCCAACACATGATCTACGCACTGACGCCTATCTTCGTTCGTGAAGTTCGTGGCCGATCATCTTTGGGCCCAGCGCCGGCGCTCTCACGCGGCCGTGTCGAGGCCGCCGCCGAGGGCGGCGTAGAGGGCGACGAGGTTCTGGGCGCGCAGGAGTTCGACGCCGACCAGGCTCTGCTGGGCTGTGAACAGCGAGCGCTGCGTGACGAGCAGGTTGAGATAGGTGTCGCTGCCGCTCTCGTAGCGGGCGCGGGCGATACGCTCGGCGGTCTGGTTGGCCGCGACCAGGCGTTGCTGGGCGTCCAGCTGCCGGTCGATCGTGCCGCGCACGGCCAGAGCGTCGGCGACGTCGCGGAAGGCCGCCTGCACCGCCTTCTCGTACTGCGCCACGGCCTGGTCCCTCTGGGCCTTGGCGAGCACGAGGTTTCCCCGGTTCACCCCTGCGTCGAAGATGGTCTGGGAGATGCTCGGGGCGAAGTTCCAGCTCCTCGACGAACCTTGAAACAGGTTCGCCAGCGCCAGGCTCTCTACCCCGCTCGAGCCGGTGAGGGTGATAGTCGGGAAGAAGGCCGCCCGCGCCGCGCCGATGTCCGCGTTGGTCGCCCTCAACTGGTCTTCCGCCTGGAGCACGTCCGGGCGCGCGAGCAGGACGGTCGAGCGCACGGCCTGCGGGAGCTGCTCGAGCATGGCGACATCGTGAAGGTCGGGGCCTGGCACGAGGTCGTCGCTCACCGGGGCTCCGACCAGCAGGTCGAGGGCGTCGCGGTCCTGGGCGACCTGGGTTCTCAGCCGCTCGATGTCGTAGCGGGCCTGCTGAACGATCGTCTCGGCCTGACTCAGGGCCAGTTCGCCGTCGACGCCGAAGTCGAACCGCTGCCGCGTCACCGCGACGCTCTCCTCGCCGCTGGCGAGGGTCTGCTCGGCAACTGCGATCAGCGCCTTGTCAGAGGACAGGGCGAGGTACTGGTTGGCGATCGCCGCCACGACGGTGATCTGCAGGGCGTCGCGACCGGCTTTCGTCGCCAGGTACTGGTCGCGCGCCGCGCGGGTGAGGTCGCGCACCTTGCCGAACAGGTCCAGCTCATAGGACGCGACGCCGCCGGTGAGACTGTAGAGCTTTTGGTTGTAGCTGCCGCCGATGCCGGCGGTGCCCGCCGCGACGCTGCTGGGCTCGGAGAGGAAGCTCACCCCCGCCTGGGCCGTGACGTTCGGGAAGAGCGCGGCGCGCTGCACCTGGTAGCGGGCGCGCGCCTGGGTGATCTGGGCGGCCGCCGCGCGCAGGTCGCGGTTCTCCCGCAGAGCGAGGTCGATCAGGCGAAGCAGCCTGGGATCGGAGAAGAAGTCCCGCCACGCCGGCGCGCCCCGCTCACTGGTCGGGGCGACCGGGTAGACGCCGCTGGCGGGAAGGTTCGGCGGAACGGGCGGCGGCGGTCGCCTGTACCTGGGCGCAAGATCGATGCAGCCGACGATCCAGGCGGTGCTGGCGATGGAGCCGAGGACGGTGCGCCGGCGGACGCCCGACGCCCGATGCGCCGTTCCGCCGGGCTTCATGGTTCGCCAGCGTCCTTCGACGCGCGAAAGCCGCGGCGGACGAGCAGATAGAACAGCGGCACGAAGAAGATCGCCAGCACGGTGGCGGAGATCATGCCGCCGATCACACCGGTGCCGATATCGTTCTGCGAACCAGCGCCTGGCCCGGTGGATATGGCCAGCGGCAGGACCCCCGCGACGAAGGCCAGCGACGTCATCAGGATCGGCCGCAGCCTCAGGCGCGCCGCCTGGACCACCGCCTGCCAACGTTCGGCGCCGCGCGCCTCCGCCTCCTGGGCGAACTGGACGATCAGGATGGCGTTCTTCGCCGACAGTCCGATCGTCGTCAGCATGCCCACCTGGAAGTAGATGTCGTCGTAGAAGCCGCGCAGCTTCGCCGCGACCAGGGCGCCGACGACCCCGAGCGGGATCACCAGCATGACCGAGAGCGGCACGGACCAGCTCTCGTAGAGACCGGCGAGGCAGAGGAAGATCACCAGGATGGAGAGGGCGTAGAGGGCCGGGGCCTGGGCGCCGGATTCCCGCTCCTGCAATGAAATCCCGGTCCAGTCGAATCCGACGCCGCGCGGCAGTTGGCCCACCAGCTTGGTGACCTCCGACATGGCTGTCCCGGTGCTCACTCCCTTGGCCGGGGCCCCCTGGATCTCCATCGAAGAGATGCCGTTGTAGCGCTCCAGCTGGGCCGGGCCGCCTGTCCATCGCCAGGTCGCGAAGGCGGAGAACGGGGCCATGACCCCCGTCGCGCCGCGCACGTACCAGCGGCCAAGGTCATCGATCCGCGCGCGGAACGGTGCGTCGGCTTGCATATAGACCTGCTTCACCCGTCCGCGGTCGATGAAGTTGTTGACGAACGAGCCCCCCCAGGACGAGCTGATGGCGTCATTGATGTCGTTCTCGTCGAGGCCCAGCGCCGCCGCGCGGGCCTGGTCGATGTCGACGTGCAGCTGGGGCGTGTCCTCCAGGCCGTTCGCTCGTACGCCCGCGAGCAGCGGATCTTTGTTGGCCAGCTCGATGAGCCGCGCCTTGGCGGCCGTGAGCGCCTGGTGGCCTAGCCCAGCGCGGTCCTGCAGCTCTACATCGAACCCTGAGGCATTGCCGAGCGACTGCACCGCGGGCGGGACCACGACGAACACCAGTCCGTCCCTGATCTTCGAGAAGGCGGCCGAGGCGCGATCGGCGATGGCCTGGGCGCGGTTCTCGCCGCCCGGACGCTCGCTCCAGTTGCGAAGGTGCACGAAGGCCGTGCCCTGGTTCTGCCCGGAGCCGCCAAAGCTCTGGCCGGTGACGATGAAGACGGTGTCGACGTTCGCACCCTCGGTGGCGCCGTAATAGTGCTCGATCTGCTTGGCGACCGCGACGGTCCGATCCTGAACGGCGCCGCTGGGCAGGCTGAAGGTGGTGAAGATCGTGCCCTGGTCCTCGGCCGGCAGGAAGGCGGACGGCAGCGCCACGAACAAGGCGACCATCGCAGCCAGCAGGAGGCCGTAGCCGGCGAGGGCGAGGCGCGGACGCGCCAGGAAGCCGAGGACGGCGGCGTTGTAGCGCCGGACCAGGCTCTCGAACCCGCGGTTGAACAGTCGGAAGGGGGCGATTCTCGATCGGGCGGTGTCTACCGGCTGCAGCAGGGTCGCGCAAAGGGCCGGCGTCAGGATCAGGGCGACCAGGACCGAGAGGGTCATGGCCGACACGATGGTCACTGAGAACTGGCGATAGATCACGCCGGTCGAGCCGGGGAAGAAGGCCATCGGCAGGAACACGGCGGAGAGCACCAGGGCGATCCCGACAAGGGCGCTGGTGATCTCGCCCATCGACTTGATGGTCGCCGCCTTGGGCGCCAGGCCCTCCTCGGTCATGATCCGCTCGACGTTCTCCACCACCACGATGGCGTCGTCCACCAGCAGGCCGATGGCCAGGACCATCGCGAACAGCGTCAGGGTATTGATCGAATAGCCGAAGGCGGCGAGCACGCCGAACGTGCCCATCAGCACCACCGGCACCGCGAGGGCGGGTATCAGGGTGACCCGCCAGTTCTGCAGAAACAGGTACATCACGGCGACCACCAGGGCGACCGCCTCGATCAGAGTGATCACAACGTGCTCGATCGACAGCTTGATGAAGGTCGTCGTGTCGACCGGGAAGGCGAGCTGCAAGCCGGGGGGGAAGCTGGCGACCAGCTCGGCGGCCCGCCGCTTCACCGCCTGGGAGGTGACCAGGGCGTTCGCCCCCGGGGTGAGGGTGATTCCCAGGCCGCTGGCGGGCCGGCCGTTGAGGCGGCTGACGAAGCCGTAGACCTGCGCGCCGATCTCGACCCGGGCCACGTCCTTCAGGCGCACCAGCGATCCGTCAGGCTGGGCCTTCAACACGATCTGGCGGAATTCTTCGGCGGTGTGCAGGCGCGAGCGGGCGGTGATGATCACGTTCATCGCCTGGGCCGGCGCGGCGGGCTGGCCCCCCACCTGGCCCGCCGGCACCGCGACGTTCAGCGCCAGGACGGCGGAGCGTACGTCCGAGGGCATCAGCTTGAACGCGTTGAGCTTGTCCGGATCGAGCCAGATCCGCATGGCGTATTCGCCGCCGAACACATTGACGTTGCCCACGCCGTTGACGCGCGAGATGGGGTCGAGCAGGCGGGCGTTGAGATAGTCGGAGATGTCGACGTCGCTGTAGCGGCCGTTGGTGTCGTAAAGCGCCATCACCATCAGGAAGCTGGCGCCTGACTTGCCGACGAATATCCCCTGCTGCTGGACCTCCGCCGGCAGCAGGGGCGTGGCCTGGGCCAGCTTGTTCTGCACCTGGACCTGGGCGGTGTCCGGGTTGGTCCCTGGCGCGAAGGTCACGGTGATGTTGCTCGACCCGTCCGAGCCGCTGGTCGAGGAGAAGTAGTCGAGGTGGTCGATGCCGCGCAGCTGCTGCTCGATCACCTGGGTGACGGACTCCTCCGTCGTCTTCGCATCCGCGCCGGGGTAGTTGGCGCCGATGAACACTCGAGGCGGCGCGATCGTCGGATATTGGGCCACCGGCAGAGACAGAAGGGACAGGCTCCCCGCCAGCATCACCACCAGGGCGATCACCACCGCCAGGATCGGGCGCTCGATGAAGAAGCGCGACATCAAGCGCTCATCGGACCAGGGCGAGGGCGATCGGGCGATCGATGACAACGTCCCCCGGCTTCACGCGCTGCAGGCCCTGGACAATCAGATGGTCGCCCGGCGCCAGACCCTTTGTGACCAGCCATTGGTTGCCGATCTCGGCCCCCGTTTCCAGCGCGCGGAACTCCACCCGGCCGCCCCGGCCGACGACGAGGGCGGTGGGCAAGCCCTTTTCGTCGCGCGACACCCCCTGTTCCGGAGCCAGAAGTCCGTTCGCCTGCGTCCCCTGCGGCACCTCGGCCATGACGAACATGCCGGGCAGGAGGATGCCCTTGGGATTGTGGAAGATCGCCTTCAGTGTCACCCCGTCGGTGGCCTGGTCGACGGTGACGTCGGTGAACTGCAGCTCGCCCTCGAGACTGTAGATCGAGCCGTCCTCGAGCCTGAGCCGCACGGGGACAGTGGAGGCGCTGGAGCGGGCGATCGTACCGGCCTGGACCGCCTTTTTGAGCTTCAGTAGCTCCACGGCCGGCTGGCTGACGTCGACATAGATCGGATCTAGCCTCTGGATCGTCGTCAGCGCCGCCGTCTGGCCCGGCGTGACCAGCGCCCCGACGGTGAGGTTCGACGTCCCGATCCGCCCTGAGATCGGCGCCCGGATCGACGTCCAGGCAAGGTTGATGTGCGCGGTCTCGACCGACGCCGCCTGCTGCGCCACCGCCGCCTCGGCCTGGCCATAGGCGGCCAGCGCGTCGTCGTACTCCTGCTTGGCGACTCCATTGACCTTCACCAGGCCGGCGTAGCGGTCCGCCTTCGCCTTGGCGGTCACGACCATGGCCTTGGCGCTCGCCAGCTGCGCCTGGGCTTGCGCCAAGGCGGCGCGGTAGGGCGCAGGCTCGATTTCGTAGAGCACCTGGCCGGCCGTGACGTTCGCGCCCTCGGCGAACAGGCGCGCGACGATCACCCCGCCGACCTGCGGGCGCACGTCCGAGGTCTGGAATGGGGTCACCCGTCCGGGCAGCTCGGCGATATGGGTGACGGGGCCGCTCTTCAGCTCCACCGTGCCGACTTCCACGCGCACCGGGCCGGGAGCCTTCGTCGCCGAGCCGCTGCATGCGGCGAGGACGAGAGCCGGCAGGAAGAGCATGACGGCCTTTGAGGCGAGTGCTCTCACAAAACCCCTGGGAGGCGCCTCAGCGCCACGCTGCGGCGATTTGGGCCGAGACTCGCGGGCGGGTCCCCATGCCGGGAAGAACGACGACCGCACTCTGGCATCTCCGGCACGATCTCACGTCTGGCTCGCCGGTGCGGAGAGCGCGTCCTGGGCGACGGGACCTGGAGCCGACGGCGTCTGCGCGCCGAACGACCAACCCCCTGCGCTACTTAGCACGCTCATGCATTTCGCCCCAATGCTCCAAATCCGTACGTCCACAGGGTTCACTATGGAGACCGAAGGGCCGAGGCGGCTCTCCATCGTCCGCGTGCGGATCAGATCATCCCTGGAGAGTCGCCGAAGGCGGCCGGCCGGCGAGGAGCGGGCGCCTCGGCTGTCAGCCCATCAGCGGCGCCAGTGACCGCCGCCATGCCAGCCCCGCCATTCGCGGTGCGCATAGCCGCGTGGGCCGATCCAGGCGCCGCCCCGCCAATAGCCGGGGCCATACCAGCCGCGCCAGCCCGCCGGACCGCCCCATCCGTACCCGCGCCGAAAGGCGTAGCCGCACCAGTAGAATCCAGGCCCGCGCCAGGCGCTGTCGTACCAGCACCAGTTGCGGCCGAGGTAGAAGTACTGAGCATCCTGCAACACCGCGTCGCCCGGGTGGTCGACGCCGACGACCAGCGGCGGCGCAGCTTCTGCTGTCGCGGCCGCGCCGGCCAGAGAAGCGGCCGCCGCCGCAGCCAATATCATCTTCCGCATGACACTAGTTCTCCGCTCTCCAATCTCGGCGCAACTTGGCCGCCAAGCTCATGTCGACGGTGACGCTTTGGCTCTGAACCGAAGCTGAATGGCCCTGAATGCCGGCGTTCAGCTTTGGGCGTCGGCTCCTGGCGGAGGCCATCGTCGACCACTGCAAAGACGGTCTCCGCCCTCTCCAGCCCCTGACATGCGCGGACGGCGGGTCTAGGGTGCCGGGGCCTGAGCGGAACGCCGCCGGGTGCGACGGGGATGGAGACGCGCATGACAAAGATGGAATTCTCCCGCACGGCCAAGCCGCCCTACAAGACGCGCTACGGCAACTACATCGGCGGGAAGTGGGTCGAGCCGGCGAATGGCCGCTATTTCGAGAACACCTCCCCGATCAATGGCCGGGTCCTCTGCGAGGTCGCCAGGTCCGACGCCGCAGACGTGGAAAAGGCGCTGGACGCCGCGCACGCCGCCAAGGACGCCTGGGGCCGCACCAGCGTCGCCGAGCGGGCAAACCTGCTGAACCGCATCGCTCAGATCATGGAGGACAACCTGGCCCTGCTGGCGACGGCAGAGACCTGGGACAATGGCAAGCCGATCCGCGAGACCATGGCCGCCGACCTTCCCCTCGCCGTCGACCACTTCCGCTATTTCGCCGGCTGCATTCGGGCCCAGGAGGGCGGGATCAGCGAGATCGACGCCGACACCGTCGCCTATCACTTCCACGAGCCGCTGGGTGTGGTGGGGCAGATCATTCCGTGGAACTTCCCCCTGCTGATGGCCTGCTGGAAGCTCGCGCCGGCGCTCGCCGCGGGCAATTGCGTGGTGATCAAGCCGGCCGAGCAGACGCCGGCCTCCATCCTCGTCCTGGCCGAGCTGATCGACGGCGTCCTGCCGCCTGGCGTGCTCAACATCGTCAACGGCTTCGGGCTCGAAGCCGGCAAGCCCCTGGCCTCCAGTCCGCGCATCGCCAAGATCGCCTTTACCGGCGAGACCACCACCGGCCGGCTGATCATGCAGTACGCCAGCCAGAACCTGATCCCGGTGACACTCGAGCTGGGCGGCAAGTCGCCGAACATCTTCTTCGAGGACGTGGCGCGCGAGGATGACGACTTCCTCGACAAGGCGATCGAGGGCTTCGTCATGTTCGCGCTCAACCAGGGCGAGGTCTGCACCTGCCCGAGCCGCGCCCTGATTCACGAGAAGGTCTACGACCGGTTCATGGAGCGGGCGCTCAAGCGCGTGCAGGCGATCGTCCAGGGCGACCCGCTGGACCCGGCCACCATGATCGGCGCCCAGGCCTCGACCGAACAGTTGGACAAGATCCTCAGCTACTTCGAGATCGGCCGCCAGGAAGGGGCTGAGGTGCTGATCGGCGGCGAGCGCAACGAGCTGGCCGGCGACCTTGCCGGCGGCTTCTACGTCAAGCCTACCGTCCTCAAGGGCCACAACCGCATGCGGGTGTTCCAGGAGGAGATCTTCGGGCCTGTCGTCTCGGTGACCACCTTCAAGGACGACGCCGAGGCGCTCTCCATCGCCAACGACACCCTCTATGGCCTGGGCGCGGGTGTCTGGAGCCACGACGCCAACCGCTGCTACCGCTTCGGCCGGGCGATCCAGGCAGGGCGGGTGTGGGTCAACTGCTACCACGCCTATCCCGCCCACGCGGCCTTCGGCGGCTACAAACAATCGGGCGTAGGGCGCGAGAACCACAAGATGATGCTCGACCACTACCAGCAAACCAAGAACATGCTGGTCAGCTATTCGGCGAGCAAGCTGGGGTTCTTCTGACCAGCCCCGCGCCGCCCCGCGTCACCGCCACGCCGGCCGCCGTGGACTTCATCGAGGTCCTGGCGGCCGAGCACGGGCCTGTGCTGTTCCACCAGTCCGGCGGTTGCTGCGACGGCTCCTCGCCCATGTGCTACCCGCAGGGCGAGTTCATCGTCGGCGACCGAGACGTGAAGCTGGGGGAGATCGGCGGTGCGCCGGTCTATATCGGCGCCGACCAGTTCGAGCTGTGGCGGCACACCCAGCTGATCATCGACGTCGTGCCTGGCCGCGGCGGCATGTTCTCTCTGGATAACGGCCGCGAGCAGCGGTTCCTCACCCGCGGCCGCGTTTTCACGCCCGAGGAGATGGCGTCGCTCGAGGGGTGAGCCTTCGCGGCGGCGCGGGCGCGGAGGCGCGGACGTCAGCGATCGCTAGCCCGTTTCGCCCATCTCCACCCTCAGCTCCGGCCAACGCGCCTTCGCCTTGGCGATGATCTGCGGCAGCCCTCTCGCGCGGCGCGTCGGGTTGGGCCGGATGAGGAGGGCGAACACGTCTTCCAGGCCGAAGGGGGCGAAGATGGTCAGGCGGTCGTCGGGCTCGAGGCGCACGCCCACGGCGAAGGCCGGGGCGGCGAAGCGCTCGAGGGCCTCGGCGCTGCAGGCGAGCGGCGTATAGGGCTCGCCGAAGTGGTTCTCGAACCACAGATGGACGCGCGCCTGGTTGCGCACCTCCACCTGCTCACGCAGGGGCGACTCGAAGGCGGCGGCCACGCGACGGATAACGACGTCCTCGGCCTCATACGAGATGTCGGAGGCGTCGAAATAAGCCAGGTCGTAGTCAGACAATCCGTGGTCGGGCGGCCGGCCCGTGAGGTGGTTCCATATCGGCCCGTAGACGGAGCCGGAGAACACCATCCAGTCTGGCAGCTCGAGCTCACGCACGACGCTCAGCACACGCATCAGGCCTGGCGCGCCGCGAAGGACTGCCGCCATCTGTTCGAGCGCGCTCATCGGCTCCTCATCGGCCATCCGTGGTCCAGTGGTCCATGGCCGGCCCCCAGCTTCGGCGCGCGCTCGATCGCCTCGGCGACGTAGGCGAAGGCGCGGGCGACGGCGCGGTCCAGCGGCAGTCCCTGGGCCAGGCCCGCGGCGCACGCTGAGGCGAGGGTGCAGCCGGTGCCGTGGGTGTGGCGGGTCTCGATCCGCGGCCCCTCGAAGGTGGCCTCGCCGTCTGGTGTCATCAGCACGTCCGTCACCCGCTTCCCGGGCAGATGGCCGCTCTTCATCAACACGGCTGTGGCGCCGGCGGCCAGCAAGGCTTCGCCAGCGCGGCGCAAGTCTTCGCCCGTTTCGACCTGTAGGCCGGTGAGGGCCGCGGCCTCCGGGGCGTTAGGGGTCAGCAGGGCAGCCCTGGGGACCAGCAGGGCGCGCAGAGCGTCGAGCGCGCGGGGTTCGAGCAAGGCGGCCCCTCCCTTGGCCAGCATCACCGGATCGATCACCGCCGGGATTTCGGCCGCGCCGTCGAGAATCTCGGCGACCGTCTCGATCATCTCCGCGGATCCCAGCATGCCCAGCTTGATGGCGTCGGCGCCGATGTCGCCGAGCACCGCTTCGGCCTGGGCGCGGACGAGGCGCGGGGCCAGGGGGAAGACCTCGCTCACCCCGAGTGTGTTCTGCACGGTGATGGCCGTGATTGCCGTGGCAGCATAACCACCCAGCGCGGTGATCGTCTTGATATCCGCCTGGATCCCCGCGCCGCCGCCGCTGTCGGAGCCGGCGATGGCGAGGACCCGCCCGCGCGGCTCAGCCATCTCCGCACGCTCCGCGGATCGCTTCGGTTACGATCAGGGCCTGCGCAGTCTCGCGCACGTCGTGGACGCGCACCATGGCGGCGCCCGCGCGCGCGGCGGCGAGGGCGACGGCGATGGATCCGCCCAGCCGGTCGCCAGGGTCGCCTGCGCCAGGATCGAGCGCGCGCATAAAGCCCTTCCGGCTCGCGCCAACCAGGAGGGGAAAGCCGAGGGTCGCGAACCGGTCGAGCTTCCCCAGCAGGGCGAGATTGTGGGCCAACGTCTTGCCGAAGCCGATTCCAGGATCGAGCCAGATCTTCTCGCGCGAGACGCCGGCGGCGATCGCCGCCTGGGCGCGCTCGGAGAGGAAGCTCGCCACCTCCTCGACCACGTCGTCGTAGCGCGGGTCGTCCTGCATGGTCGCCGGCTCTCCCTGCATGTGCATGAGCACGACCTCACAGCCGAGCCTGGCCGCCGTCGCCAGGCTGTCGGGCGCGAAGCCCAACGCCGTTATGTCGTTCCACATCCAGGCGCCCGCCGCCATGGCGGCCTCCGCCACAGCCGGCTTCATCGTGTCGACGGAGATCGGAATGTCGAGTTCGGCCTGGATTGCGCGGATCACGGGCGCCACCCGCGCGATCTCCAGGATTTCATCTACCGGCTCTGCGCGCGGCCGCGTCGACTCCCCGCCCACGTCCAGGACATCGGCTCCCTGAGCGACCAGATCGTGCGCCCGCTGGAGCGCAGCCTCGAGGCTCTCGATCCTCCCGCCGTCCGAGAAGCTGTCGGGCGTCAGATTGAGGATGCCCATCACCCTGGGGCGCATTGAGGATCTGATCCGCCAGTTTCGAGTCTCGGAAAGGCCGCTCTCTAACACAGAGGGCACAGAGGAAGAGGAGGGCACAGACAGAAAGGTTGGGCGCTTCGCGCCGTCAAACCCGAGAGGCGGGAGGCTTGCCTCGCCAAAGGCGCAACAGATCTCCTCCGCGCCCTGCTTTTTCTCTGTGTCAAAAAACAATCTCCCCGCGGCCACGGGCCACGGGGAGATCAAGCCGTCCTTGAACGAAGAGGTCAGGCCAGTTCAGGATCCGGGCGCGGAGCCAGCGGCACCGAAACCCGCGGCGGAGTGGCGGCGCGCTGCTCGGGCTCTTCGCGGTTCGGGGCCACGCCCTTTATCACGTTGTGGATCTCGTCGCCGGTCAGGGTCTCGTACTCCAGCAGCGCCTTGGCCAGAGTGTGCAGATCCTCGAGCCGCTCGGTGAGAATCCGCCGCGCCTCGTCGAGGCCGCCCTGGACCAGGCGGCGGACTTCCCGGTCGATCTTCTGGGCGGTGTCCTCGGAGACGTTCTGCGTCCGGGCCACCGAGTGACCGAGGAAGACCTCTTCCTGATTGTCGCCGTAGCAGACCGTGCCCAGCTCGTCGGAGAATCCCCAGCGCGTGACCATGTTGCGCGCGAGCGAAGTGGCGGCCTGGATGTCGCTGGACGCGCCGGAGGTGATCTTGTGCTTGCCGAAGATGATCTCCTCGGCGACGCGGCCGCCCATCATGATGGCCAGGCGCGAGGTCATCTGCTCGTAGTCCATCGAGTGGCGGTCGCCCTCGGGCAGCTGGACCACCATGCCCAGCGCAAGGCCGCGCGGGATGATCGTGGCCTTGTGCACCGGATCGGCCGCCGGGACCGAGATGGTCACCAGGGCGTGGCCGCCCTCGTGATAGGCGGTCTTCTTCTTCTCCTCGTTGCTCATCACCATGGACTTGCGCTCGGCGCCCATCATGACCTTGTCCTTGGCGTCCTCGAAGTCGCGCTGCATGACCATGCGCCGATTGCGACGGGCGGCCATCAGGGCGGCTTCGTTCACCAGGTTCGCGAGGTCCGCGCCCGAGAAGCCGGGGGTGCCGCGGGCGATCACGCGCACGTCCACGTCCGAGGAGAGCGGCACATTGCGCATGTGCACGCGCAGGATCTTCTCGCGGCCGTTCACGTCGGGATTGGGCACCACGACCTGGCGGTCGAACCGGCCGGGACGAAGCAGGGCCGGATCGAGCACGTCGGGACGGTTCGTCGAGGCGATGACGATGATGCTCTCGTTCGGATCGAAGCCGTCCATCTCCACCAGCAGCTGGTTGAGGGTCTGCTCGCGCTCGTCGTTGCCGCCGCCCAGGCCCGCCCCACGGTGGCGGCCGACGGCGTCGATCTCGTCGATGAAGATGATGCAGGGGGCGTTCTTCTTGGCCTGCTCGAACATGTCGCGCACGCGGCTGGCGCCCACGCCGACGAACATCTCCACGAAGTCCGAACCGGAGATGTAGAAGAAAGGCACGCCCGCCTCGCCGGCCACCGCGCGGCCCAGCAAGGTCTTGCCGGTGCCGGGAGGACCGATCATCAGGGCGCCCTTGGGGATCTTGCCGCCCAGGCGCTGGAACTTCGCAGGATCCTTCAGGAAGTCGACGATCTCGGTGAGGTCTTCCTTGGCTTCGTCGACGCCGGCCACGTCATCGAAGGTCACGCGGTTCTTGTTCTCGGTGAGCAGCCTCGCCTTGGACTTGCCGAATCCCATGGCGCCTCTGGCGCCCCCCTGCATCTGTCGCATGAAGAAGATCCACACCGCGATCAGCAGCAGGATCGGCAGCATGTTGATCAGGATGGTGGGAAGCACGCCGCCATTGGGCGACTCGAATTCGAAGCTGGCGCCGTGCGCTTCAAGTCGCCGCTGCAGGTCTTCGGTGTCGAGCGGACCAGTGGCGGTGAGCGTTGCGCCCTGTCGGTCGCGCGCCTCTATCGTCTGGCCGTGAATCTTGACCGCGCGGATGTCGCCGCTGTCGACCTTGTTCAGCAGATCAGAATAAGCGACCTGGTGGGAATTCCCGCCATGTGAGCCGCTGTTCATGATGCTGAAGACGGCGACCAGGGCGAGAACGATCACGCCCCAAATCGCCAGGTTACGAAGGTTCATCGGCCGGCCTCTTCCCGTTCATGCCGCGAATTTAGGATGCTGCGGACGAGTTCGCCACGCGACGATGGCCGTTTCATGATCTATCACGCCAGATGCCGCATCCAGCCTCGTCGTAATCAGCGACCGGGCCGCGGCTTCGGCGTCGGGTTGGTCGCGCGGCAGAAAGAGCAATCCGTCGCTCCGCTCGATCAGCGGCATGGCCGGTCGGGCGAGCGGATGGGCCTGCAGGACCGCCAGACGGTCGGCTGAAGTGAGCCTCGACATCGCGCCCGCGAGCGGCCGGACTTTCAGGCCGGGTTCCCGGGCGGTGATCTCGAAGCGTCCATCCCATACGACGGTCGCGCCCGGGATCAGGGCCAGGGTCGGAGGCCGACCGGCTCGCGCGTCGGCGCCTTCGCGGGCGATCGTCAGGCGTCCGCCGTCACAAGCGATCCGCGCGCCGCCCAGGGTCGCCGCCGCGTCCGCTTCGCCCCCCACGAGGTCCAGCAGCCGGTCCAGCGCCGGGCCGCGCGGCGGGCGTCGTCCTCCGGCGGCGCACACGAGGGCGGCTCCGAGCCAGGCGCGGGCGACAGCCGGCGGCGCATCCGTCAGGGCTGATCGGCCGGCGACGAGTTCGCCGCCGGGCCCGGCCTCGAACGGGGCGGGCCCCGGCGGCGGAAGCTCCGGCTCCGGCGCTGGGCTCTTCCCTCCGGCGATCGCCCTGCGGGCGTGCGTGCGCAGGCTGAGCGGGCTGTCGTTGGCCGGATCCTCGATCCAGGTCTCAGCCAGGTCGGCGAGGGCCTGCCGGATCTCGCGGCGGTCCACGCCAAGCAGGGGCCGCAGAAGGAATACGCCCCGGCCCTCCGGCCAGGCGGGGGAGGGGGACCACTCGCGGGGCGAGGGGACGGTCGATCCCGACCCCCGCATCAGTTGGGCTTCCCGGACGTCGTCGGCGGTATGGCCCATCAGCACGACGCGCGCGCCTACGGCGCGGGCGGCCTGCGCCAGCAGTCGGTGGCGCGCCTCGCGAGCGGCCGCGCTCACACCCCT
>DATBEN010000097.1:0-16448 GCA_036276055.1 Caulobacteraceae bacterium | reverse complement strand
GCGAGCGCTCCGGAATTCAGTCGCGTCGACTAGAGACAGTCTCCCACGCCGCGCCTTGGCCGGGCCGCTACGGGCTTCTCATGAATCTGAAATAGAACGCTGTAAACACCATGACAATGCCGACGTTGGCCAGCAGTCGTTCCCAGAACCTGTCTCTGAAGAACAGCAAATCGACACCGACGATCGTTGCTATCAACGCGACGATGTAAAGTGCGGCAAACAGGTTCCTTGTCATCACGACCATCCATCAAAGCCTCCCTGGCGTCAGGCGCCGGGTCTCCCGCGTTCGCGGCGAATGACCCGGGCCCCTTGCCGAGGGTTACTTGACCGTGATGCTCGCGACCATGCGGGGATGGATGGTGCAGATGTATTTGTAGGTCCCGGGCTTCGAAAACTTCATGTGATAGGTATCGTTCTGGTCCAGCGCCTCCGACCGGAAGCTTCCGTCGGTGCTGGTGACCGTGTGCGGCTCTCCGTCCAGGTTCTTCCAGACCACCGTCGCGCCGATCGGGACCGTGACGGCCATCGGGTGAAAATCGAAGTTCTTGATCATCACGGTGGTGTCGCCGGGGGCGGCCGTAGCCCCGCCAATGAAAAATACGGCTCCCACGGCGACGGCCGCAAAGCTGGTCGCCGCCACGGCGCGGAGAGTCATTTTCAGTTGCATATCGGTTGTCCTGGCTAGAGCGCTTTCCGGCGAAGTGGGAACCGGTTCGCCGCAAGAAAGCGCGTGAAAACAAAAGGCTAGAGCGCAGCTCCGATGCAATCGGAGCGGTACGCGCTCTGGCGCGCCGCGGGGGTCAGGCGAGGGCGGCGTCGGTGAGGTGAAGCGGGCTGTGCAGCGGGGCGCGCGAGACGCTGGTGACGCCCAGCATGCGTGGAAGCTGGTCGCGCGGCACGGTCAGCGGACCGGGCCCGGACCCCACGCCCGCCGCAGGCTGCGGATAGGCCGTCGAACGAGCCGTGTGGAAGGTCACATGGCCTTCCACCTTCGAGACGACCTGGTGGATGTGGCCGTTGAGGACCGTGACCGAACCAAACCGGTTCACGAGCGCCAGCACCTGGTCGGAGTCGCTCGAACCCCAGCCCCAGGGCTCGTAGATGCTCCACATCGGCATGTGGGCGAAGATGACGATCGGCTGGCTCGCCGAGCGGCCGGAAAGATCGTCCTTGAGCCAGGCGAGCTGTTCGTCGCCGAGCGAGGCGAGCCCCCCGGCCTTGAACTGCATCACGTTGACCAGGCCGACGAAGTGAACCCCGGCGTGGTCGAAGCTGTAATAGCCTCGGTTCTTGGACGGGCCGCCATAGCGGGCGAAATATTCGGTTCCGGCGCCGTCGGTGACGTCGTGTTCGCCAGGCGTCGTGTGCAGCTCGCTGACCCGCAGACCCGACAGGAGCTGGGCGGCGTGATCGAACTCCGCGGCCTTGGACAGGTGCGTGATGTCCCCGGTGTGCATGATGAAGGCCGGGGCCTGCGGCAGCGCGTTCACCAGCGCGATCGATCGGGTGAGCGTGCCCGCGACGTCGGGGTTGGCGTCCTTGTTGAAACCGATGTGGCTGTCGCTGATCTGCACGAACAGGGGTCTGCCGGCGGCCATCCCCGCTCTGGGCTCGGCGGCCTGGGCCAGGTCGAAACCCGTCAGCACGCCGCCGGCCAGAGCAAACAAGGTTCCGGTCCCAATACCCATGCATCGCAGCGCCGTGCGGCGGGTTGGATCGTGGTCCACGTCAAAGTCCTCCGTTGAATTCCTGGAGGACCAGACCGGGGCTCGCGCGGTTTTATTCCGGCTCCGAGCGAACCAGTTGCACGAAGTCGGCGAGTTCCGGGACCGCGGTGTCGGAGACCGCCGCGAAGTTCAGGTCGCCGGATCGCCAGAACATCAGGTGGTAGCCGTGACGGACGCCGGTCGTCGGCAGCGTCGAGCCGCGATCGGCCCAGACGAACAGGTCCACCTCATGACGGCCGTGCTGGTAGGTCAGCACCGCGGCCGTCGCGCCGGCCACCTTGTCCAGCCGCCCGCCGGTCAGCTTGAAACCCTGGGCGGCGAAATCCTGGACGGGAGGCGAGATGTCGATGCGCCCCGCAAACCAGGGCTTGACGGTGTGGTGGTCGCTGGAGGCGACGGCGATCGCGTGGCCGCTCATCAGGGCGCGGGTGTGCGCCTGCGTCACCTGATCCGCGAGCGTCGTAGCCGATGGCGGCAGCAAGGACAGGATGGAGAGGCTCGCGGCCAGGCCCGTGACGCCCGCGCCGCCGAGGGCGCCCTGCCAGAAGCGGCGGCGGCTCGTGCGCGCGGCGCTGGCGGCGCTCCAGTCGGGCCGTACGACGTCGGCGCGGTCGGCCGCATCCAGGGCCGCGACGACGCGCCGGCGCAGTTCGGGGGACGCAACATGGCGCGTCGCAGAGTTGCGAATGGCGTCGCTCAACACCGCCGCATCGACGCAGAACGCCTGGCATTCGGCGCATTCGGCCACATGGCGCTCGACGGCCGCGGCCTCGGAGCCCTCGACGTCTCCGTCGATGAAAGCCTGTGTGCGGAAGAGTTCAGGGCAGGACATCGCAGGTCTTCGCCAGCCATTGCTGTTTCAGCATCGCCCGGGCTCGGGCGAGCCGTGACATCACCGTGCCGATCGGCGCCCCCGTCGTCTCGGCAATCTCGCGGTAGCTCATGTCCTCGATCTCGCGCAGGACGAGCGCTTCTCGGAATTCCTGCGGCAGCCCGGCGATGATCGCGTCGAGCTGGCGGCGATCGCTGGCGCGCAGCGCGTCGGTCTCCGGATCGGGCCCCTCGAAGACGAGCGGACGCTCGTCTTCCGCGGGCAGCGGCGCCTGGCCGCGACGACGCTCGTCCGCGGCGCGGTTGCGCCAGCAGTTGCGGACGATCGTCAGCAGCCAGGGCTTCACGTTCTCGACCTTGGCGCCGTCGAACGCCCTGAAGGCGCGCAACATCGCCTCCTGCACCACGTCCTCGGCGTCGGCCTGGGAGCCTGCGAGCCAGCGGGCGAGGTTGTAGGCCGCATCCATGTGCGGCAGGGCGAGCGCCTCGAACCTCTGACGATCTCCACTCATCGGACACCAGACCGGCGAGGGAGGTGCTTTATTCCCGTTCGCGCGATCCACGTGATCGAATGGTGAGGCACGCGACCGGACCTGACCGCGGCCGCCGTCAGCCGATGCGCGCGCGGGTCTCGCCGCGGGCCTTGTAGAGACGCCAGAACCTGTCGGCGATCGCCGCGCCTTCGATGGCGGGGAAGCCGGGGCTATCGGGCCCGGTGCCCTTGACGAGGCCGGCGATGGTGACCTCGCCGACGTAGACGCCCTCGCTCTTCAGCCGCGCGGACAGCAGGCCGACCAGCTTCGCTTTCGCGGCATTGCCGAGCGCCACGCCCGCCTCGCCCAGGGTGAGGGTGATGCTGTCGATCATCGGGTTGAGCTCGCCGAACGCGCCGTTGGTGACGAGGACGGCGCCGTCGCCCGCCGCCTTCAAATCCGTCAGGGCCTCCTGCACCGCGCTCAGCAGGCCGACGAGGGCCACGTCGAACACGCTCGGCAAAATAGCGGGGTCGATGGTCAGGGGATCGCCCAGGCCCCTGCCGCTGTAGGCGTTCCAGTGGATCACGCCGATCGGTCCCAGCGCAGCGCGCGCCTTGGCGATGGCTCTGCGGATCGAGGCCGGATCGCTGGCGTCGGCCGCGAAGGCGCCGGCCGCGATCCCCTTGGCCTTGAGCGCCTCGACGCCGGCCGCCAGTTTCGCCTCGCTGCGCGCCACCAGGGCCACCGAGAAACCCTCCGCGCCGAACTTTTCGGCCATCGCGGTGGAGACGCCGGGCCCGTAGCCGACAATGACGATAGTCTTGGGCATCGACCTCGCGCTCCTCAGTATTTGTCGCCCTCCGATCATAGACGCGGGCGGCGCGGCCGGCGAGCAGGCCCAGTCTTTCGCGCCGGCCGGTCGAGGTTGTAAGGTGCGGATTGGTTCAGAACCACCGCCGCTCGGACCGTTCCGAGCCCGTGCGTGACGCTGACGAAAACCTCGTGGGGGAGGGCGGCATGGGTCTCACCATTCGCAGGGCGCGGCCGGAAGACGCCACCGCCTGCGGGCCGATCTGCTACCAGGCGTTCAAGGAGATCGCCGAGGCGCACAACTTCACGCCGGACCTTCCGAGCCAGGAGGTCGCGACCCACGTGATCTCGACGCTGATCGCGAACAACTCTTTCTACGGTGTCGTCGCCGAGCTCGACGGCCGCATCGTCGGCAGCAACTTCCTGGACGAGCGCGCCAACAGCATATCTGGCATAGGGCCGGTCACGGTCGATCCGGCGGTTCAGAACCAGCAGGTCGGCCGGCGGCTGATGAATGCGGTCCTGCGCCGGTCCGCCGAGGTCGGCTTCGCCGGCGTCCGGCTCGTGCAGGCGGGATACCACTGCCGGTCCCTGTCCCTGTACTCGAAGCTCGGCTTCGAGATCCGGGAGCACCTATCCTGCCTGCAAGGCTCCGCCCTTGGACTGGACCTGCCCGGCTATGCCGTCAGGTCGGCGATCGAGAGCGATGTGGCGGCCTGCAACGGCCTGTGCGTCCGCGTTCACGGGCATGACCGCGCCGGCGAGACCGAGGCCGCTGTCTGGCTCGGCGAGGCCATGGTCGTCGAACGGAACGGACGCATCGCCGGCTACGCGACCCAGATCGGCTTCTTCGGTCACGCCGTCGCAGAGACGACCGACGATCTGAAGGCCCTGATCGGCGCGGCCAAGGCCTTCATGGGGCCGGGCATCCTCGTCCCCTCGCGCAACGGCGAATTGCTGCGCTGGTGCCTGGGCCAGGGCCTTCGGATCACCCAGCCGCTGACCTTGATGACCATGGGGCTCTACAACGAGCCAGCGGGGGCCTTCCTCCCGTCGATCAGCTACTGACCCGGAGCGCCGGCGGCAGGAGCTTGCGGTCGATGAACTGAAGCGCCTCGCAGAAGGCGTCGCGGGTGTCGACCGCGGCATCGCGTCAGGGAGCCGGGCCAATCGAATAGCGCATATTCCCGCCTGGAATACCCGCCCCCAGGGGTGTGTTCCGCCAGGGATCGCGGGGGAGAAACAGTAATAAATAATTTAAATGAGGTAAAAATACAAATAATATTGTCAATTAATCTTGTATCTTCATCCAATTCACGTCCAAAGTCGGTTAAGACTTGTGAAATTTTGAGCGAAACGTTTGACGGTTTGGATCGAGGTGTGTTTCTGCTCATGTCGTAGCGTGGCTTTGGGCGCGGTTGGCGCCGCCCACGCCGTCAGAGGATCGCAGGTGACCCAATGTGCTTCTGGTCGATGATCATCTCCTCCGTCGCCCTCTTCGTCCTCGCGGCGGCCGCCAACGCCGGCATGACGGTCGGTCTGGCTGCTTCGGAAGGGGCCACCTGGGTGTTTCTCGCGCTGGGGCTGAGCTCACTCGGCGTGGCCGTCGGCCAACCCCGCCTGGCGCCGGCGCCCGTGGCCCAACGCACCTCCCGTCGCTGAGGCGGTCGGTCTTCCGGACCGCCGGCATCCTGCCGGCTCTGTACGGCGCTCCGTGTTTCCTCGGCGGGCGCCTCTGACATCACCCACGTCGCAAGACTGACCCGGAGCGCCGGCGTCCTCGCCGGCCGACAGCCTCCCCGCGCCGCGGCGGCCGCCAAGGCTCAACGAGCTTTCGGCCACAGGATAGTAAATCCCGCCTGACATCCTGATCGCATCCGACGGTTGAGCTTCGGATACGATGTCAACAGAACCTGGCGGGGCGAAATGACGACTCCGAACCTTTCAGCGATCGTCCTCTCCACGATCCTTATCCTGGCGATGGCCGGCGACGCCTCCAGCCAGGATCAGGGCCCCAGGCCGCGCAATCGCGCCGAGGCCGTGGATGTGGTGCGCGGTCTGCGCCGCATCGTGACCCCTCACGGCATCGAGCGCGACACGACGGTGATGATTGGCGGCATCCCCCAGGCGGTCACCATCCGGGGCGACGACCTCGCCAACCCGATCCTGCTCGTGATCCACGGCGGTCCGGGCTATGTCGAGACGCCGCTCAGCTGGTGGTATGGGCGCGGTTGGGAAGAATATTTCACCGTCGTCGAGTGGGATCAGCGCGGCGCCGGCAAGACCTATCTGATCAACGATCCCAAGGCGGTCGCGCCCACTATGTCGCCGGAGCGCCTGGTCGCGGACACCGAAGAGATGGCCGCCTGGCTTCGCCGGACCTTTCACAAGCGCAGGATCTTCGTCTGGGCGCACTCCTGGGGCAGCTATCTCGGCCTGGAGCTGGCGCAGCGCCACCCCGACTGGCTGTACGCCTACATCGCCACCGGCCAGATAGTGAATGCGCCGCAAAGTGAGCGGCGCGCCTTCGACTTCGCGTTGAGCTCCGCCCGCGCCGACCACAACGCGCGGGCCGTCGCCGAGTTGGAGGCCACCGCGCCCTATCCGAAGCCCGGCCTCCAGCCGGCCCTCCACGACATCATGATCGCCCACAAATGGTCGGACTGGTACGGCGGCGTCATGGCCTTCCGCCACGATCAGGAGGAGGAGAGTCACGCCGGCCGCCTGTCGCCGGACTATACGGACGCGCAGGCCCCACACATCTTCGACGGCAACGATTTCTCGGAGAAATACTTGCTGCCCGCGACCATGACGATGGACTTCACGAAGGTGACCCGGCTCGACTGCCCGGTGATCCTGCTCGAAGGCCGCCACGACACGACGACCAACGCGGACCTGGCCTACGCCTGGTTCCAGAAGCTGTCGGCGCCGGCCAAGCGCTTCATATGGTTTGAGAACTCCGCCCACGAACCGGAGTCGGAGGAGCCTGGCAAGTTCCTTCTCTCGCTGGTCCGCTACGCGCGGCCATATTCAAAGGCTACGGGTTCGGCGCCTTCGGCCAGTAGGGCGCCTTGAACCGCTGGTAGGGGATTGCCGCGACATCCGGCCGGACGGCGCCTGGCGCATCGACATAGATGACGTCCGTGGCGATCGGGTCGAAGCCCATGCGGAAATGGTTGGTCGACTTCACCACCACCGAGCGCAGGGTCGCCGGATCAAGGCCCAGGCCCGTGAAAGCGGTGGGGTGGAAGCATTGGACGCGGTTCGAAGCCAGGATGAAGTGCACGCCGGCGACCTCGATCCACGCCGCATCGCCAAGCGAGACGAGGCCTGAAAGCCCCACCTGCGTCGCCTTCCTCGCCAGGCCACGCACGGTGGCGCGCACGTCGAGCGGGTCGCCGGAGGAGGGCCCCAGCTTGCCGCCGATCCGAAGGTCGATCTCCGCGCCCACGCCGACCTCGTGGCAGAAGGCGACCGCTTGCGGGTCGTAGAAGATGGCGAGACCGACCTCGGTGAGGCCGCGCTCGAGGATCGCCCGGGCGAGGAAGGTCGAGTCCGCCGGGGCGCCGCCGCCGGCGTTGTCGGCGACGTCGGCGATGATCAACGGGCCGACGTTCGCCGCGCCCATTCGCTCCAGCGCCGCCTCGATCGACAGCTGCCGGATCTGGGTCGCCTCGCGGAGGTCCCAGATCTCCTGGCCGAGCGATCTGGCGAGCGCAGCGGCCTTCGCTTTGTCGCCGTCTGCATAGACCAGCATTCTTGCGCCGGTGACAGGGGTGTCGCCCCACGGAAAGCCGTGCACGAACGAGATCGAGAGGATGCCGTCGCGGCCCTCGCGCTCCAGCATGCGATCGACGAAACCGCGCATCGGCCCGCTCTGCGTCGGCCACAGCGAGATCATCCTGCAGTCGTGGACGGCCGGGGTCGGAGCGACCTCGCCGCGAAGGACGCCCAGGCAGATGCGCCAGGCGTCGCCCAGGCGCGCCACGCCGTCGATGTGCGGATACTCCTTCTGGAAGCACAGGACGGTGGCCTGGTCGATCATTGTCTGGGTGAGGTGGGCGTGCGGATCGAGCACGACGCCCACCGGGACCTTCGGCCCGACGATCTCACGGACCATCGTCAGGATCTCGCCTTCGCAGTCCCAGCAGTCCTGCGAGATCATCGCCCCGTGCAGGAACAGCATCACCACGTCCACGGGCATTGCCGCGCGCAGGTCGTCCAGCAGCACATCGCGCAGGCGCTCATAGACGGACTGGATGGTCGGTCCGGCGGGTTGCGCGAATGCGAAAAGGCCCGGCGACAGCACGCCGCTCTCCGCGGCGGCGTGGTCCCGCAGCGCTCGCGCCATCTCGCCGTACATGCCGCGATCCCCGAACACCGCCTCGCCCCGCCGTTGCCCCAGGGCGAAGGCCGCTTCGGCCGTGGGAATCGAGGAGAACGAGTTGGTCTCGGTCGCGAGCCCGGCAAAGAAGACGTTCATGCCCCCGACCATTCGGCGCCCCGACGCGCAACGCAACAGGGGGCGCGTCCTGCCAGGTTGGCGATCATGACGGCCCTATTCGGCCGCGACCCGCTTCGCGGTGTCGAAGAAGCGGTTGGCCGGCCGCGGCAGACCGAGGTTCTCGCGCAGGGTCGCGCCCTCGTACTCGCGCCGGAACAGGCCTCGCACCTGCAGCTCGGGGATCACCTTGTCGACGAAGTCGTCGAGGCCCTCGGGCAGATAGGGGAACATGATGTTGAAGCCGTCGCAGGCGCCGGTCTCCAGCCAAAGCTGCATCTCATCGGCGATTGTCGCGGGCGTGCCGACGAACGCCGTGCCGCCGTAGCTGCCGGCGCGCGCCGCAAGCTGTCGGATGGTGAGGTTCTCGCGCCGGGCCGTCGACACGATCCGGTCGCGGGCGCTCTGGCTGGCGTTGGTGGGCGGGATCTCCGGGAGCGGGCCGTCGGGGTCGTAGCCGGAGACATCGTAACCCAGCATGCCGTTCAGGCTGGCGATGCCGCTGTCGTAGTGGACCAGGCTGTCGAGGTGGGCGCGCTTGGACTTCGCCGCCTCGACCGTCTCGCCGACCACCACCAGGGCGCCGGGCAGGATCTTCATGCTGTCGGGGTCGCGGCCGATCCTGGCCATCCGGCCTTTGACGTCCGCGTAGTAGGCCCGCGAAGCGTCGATATTGCCGCCGGCGGCGAAGACCACTTCCGCCGTCTCGGCGGCGAGCTGACGCCCTGCCTCCGAGGCGCCGGCCTGGACGATCACCGGCCAGCCTTGCACGGGCCTGGCGATGTTCAGGGGACCGCGGACTGACAGATGTTTGCCCTTGTGGGCGAGCACATGCATCCGCCCGGGGTCGAAGTAGATCCCGCTTTCGACGTCGCGCACGAAGGCGTCGTCGGCGAAGCTGTCCCACAGACCTGTCACGACGTCGTAGAACTCCCGGGCTCGGGCATAGCGTTCGTCGTGGTCGATATCCTCGTCGAGGCCGAAGTTCAGCGCCGCGTCGGGGTTGGCGGTCGTGACGATGTTCCAGCCGGCGCGACCGCCACTGATGTGGTCCAGCGAGGCGAAGCGGCGGGCAATGTGGTAGGGCTCGTCGTAGGTCGTCGACGCCGTCGCCATCAGGCCGATGCGCTCGGTGACGGCCGCCAGGGCCGAGAGCAGGGTGAACGGCTCGAACGAGGTCACGGTGTGGCTGCGCTTCAAGGCCGCGAGCGGCATGTTGAGCACCGCCAGGTGGTCGGCCATGAAGAAGGCGTCGAACTTGCCCGCCTCGAGCTTGGTGATGAACCGCTTCAGGTGGCCGAAGTTGAAGTTGGCGTCCGGAAAGGCGCCCGGATAGCGCCAGGCGCCGGTGTGAATGCTCACAGGCCGCATGAAAGCGCCCAGCTTCAACTGCTTCTTGGCGGACACCACTTCACCTCTCCGCTGCCGATGGCCACGTCGCGTCGACGGATCCGACGAACGGGAGAACCGGGGGACGGCGGCCATCGAACGCGTCCGCAGGTTAGTCGACAAGTTCGGTGCGAATTAGCCAGTTCTCCTGCGTCCGCGATCAGGGGCGCTAAACCGGCGACGCTCAGGCGACCCTCAGAGGCAGCCGCTCGAGACCACGCAGGGTGTTGTTCAGGCGCCGACCGGAGGGCCCGCCAGTTCGATCCGCTCGATGCGCCCGGCGAGCGCCGTCAGGACGGTCTCGCCCTCGAGCCGGGCGAAGAGCTGACCGACGCAGCTGTGAATCCCGTAGCCGAAGGCGGCGACTACCTCCGGCGCCGCAACAGCGGAACCACGCCGGCGGGGCGCCGGCGCTCCGTGTTTCCTCGGCGGGCGCCTCCGAACGAGGCAGGACGGAATATCCGGGCCCTCGATTACTTATCGCGCCAGTTGCAAGACCAGGGCGTTACCTTCGCTGTCTGGCAGCGTAACGTATCGGCCCCACGGGGCGTCAACGCAGTAGCGAATCCTCGACGGGCTCGAAGCGCAGCAATGGAATGATCAGCGCGCCCGATACCTGCCCCAGACGGGCTCCGCCAGGAACGACAGGAGGGCAAGCCCCAGGGTGGCGTTGATGACATAGCCAGCGGTCCTCGGCCCCAGCGGCGCAAGCCCGAGGGCCGTCGCTGCGACGGCGACTGCGCCGAGGAACAGTACGGGGGCGGAGATGTAACAGTGCCGTCGACGGCATCGGCGGGCGTTCAGCGTGCAACCCATGCCCATCCAGGCAAAGGCCGCGGCCCAGACGACGGTCCTGGCCGTCGGGGATATCGGCAGGGCGTTCGTGGCGAAACCCGCCAGAAGGGGGAAGCCCCACCAGAACAAAGCGCTCGAGGGGCGCGCCAGGAAGTCCCTGTCGCGTTGCGCGGTCGGCTCTTGCGATGTCATCGTCGAGACCTCCTCACCCGGAGCACGCCTTGCCGCCGCCCTCCTGGATCGGCGGACAGGGCGCGTCACCGTAGGAACAGTAGACGCAGCAGTCGCCCGGCTTGGGCTTAAGGACGACGCCGCAGCCCAGGCAGTCGTAGAAGTACTGGCAGGCGTCGGTCGGCATGGTCTCCGTCGCCTGGTGGCCGCAGTGCGGACAGGTGAGCGTGGAGCGGGCTTGGATCTGCACGTCGCTCATCAGCGGACGCTCCGGATCAGCGCCAGGGCCCAGGCCTCGACGACCGCCGCCCAGCTCAAGGCGGTCTCGGCGGGCTTGCCGCCCTGTCCATCCCGTCGAGCTCGAAGCCCGCTGCTCGCCGTCACGCCATCGTCTCCTGGTGCGATGGAAGCGAGGATGCCATCTGTAGCGACTACAGACTCAAGCCCTAATCGAAAGCCGCGCTCCCATGGCCGACCAGGCGATCCAGATCGGCGAGCTCTCACGCCGCACGGGCTGCAATATCGAGACGATCCGCTACTACGAGCGCATCGGCCTGATCCCGGCCCCGCCTCGGCGCGGCCGTTACCGCAGCTATGGCGGCGAGGACGTGGGCCGGCTGGGCTTTGTGCGTCGAGCGCGCGAGCTTGGCTTTACGCTGGACGAGGTGCGCGCTCTGCTGGGCCTGGCCGGTGGCGGGCAAGCCTCCTGCGGCGAGGTGCGAACCCTCGCCGCGTCGCACCTGACGGACGTCCGGGCGCGGATAGCCGACCTGAGGCGTATGGAGCGCGTCCTGGCTGACTCCGTCCGGGCCTGCGACGCTGGGCAGGACCCAGGCTGTCCGCTGATCCAGTCCCTCTATGCAAAGCGTGCGCAGTCGCCGGGCGGCCTTGACACGAAAATCCCCATGTGAGGCTGCACCGTGATCCAACTCTTGCCCGGTCCCATCGCATCCTTGGCTTCCATCGTTACCGTGAAGCCGAGCTTTTCAGAGCAGAACGCCTTGGCGCGCGCCTGATCGGCGACGGGGAGGGACACGATGATGACTTCGGTTTTGGTCATGGGCTCTCTCCAGGGCCGCTCTTCATCACCCACGTCGCAGGGCTGACCCGGAGCGCCGGCGCCCTCGCCGGCCAACAGCCTCTCCGCGCCGCGGCGCCCGTCAAGATTCACCCGAGGCAGGACGTCCGGTTTCGGGATCCGGCTCCAGGCTGTGTCCGACCCACGTCGGAAGTTGATGAGGTCTGCTCTACGCGCTCCCTCCGGGGTCTCTTCCGCATTGTTCATCGCGACGGGTCCCTGCGTGGCACACCGCCACGACAGTGTCGCGCAGCCACCTATGGGCTGGGTCGGCGTCCATGCGAGGGTGCCACATCACGGAAATCGCGATTTCTGGGGTACGAACCGGAAGGTCGAACCCAACGAGGGCCTGCCCGGGCAAGTGACCGCCAATTGGCCCGCGGAGACACGAACGCGGCACAAGCGCGACCAAGTCTGTATCGCGCGCGACGCGTAGAGCGTCCGGGAAGCCAGGTACGACGGCGACGACCTCTCGGCTGAGTCCTAGCGCCGTGAGTGCATCGTCGACCGGCCCGGTGAAGGTTCCCCTGCGTGACGCCACAACATGGCGGCATGCCGCGTAACGCTCGGGCGTCACCGGACCCGCCAGCAGGGGATGGCCTGCTCGCACCGCGCCGATGAAGTCGTCGCGGAAGACCAAGAGAGTGCGCACCTCCGGCGCCGAGGTTCCACCCACCCCGATCTCGAGATCGATCTCTCCATCCCGCAGAGGCAAGGCATTCTTGTCCGGCTTGGATGCGAAGCGCAGTCGGGCGCGTGGCGCCACCTGGGTGACGGCCGCCACCAAGGCGGCAGCGAACAGTTCCACGAAACCTTCGCTCGCACGGATGGTGAAGGTCCGCTCGAGCGAGGCGACATCCAAGCGGCTGACATGCGGAGTCAGAACCGCGCGCACGTCGCGGGTAAGTTCATGGACCCGATCACGCAGTTCGGCGGCCCGGGGTGTCGGCGCAAGCCCGCGCCCGGCGCGCACGAGCAGCGGATCGCCCGTCGCGGACCGAAGCCTGGCGAGTGTCCGGCTCATGGCGGACGAACTTAAGCCCAGGCGTCGGGCCGCCCCGGTCACGCTACCCTCAGCAAGCAGCGTGTCCAACGCTGCAAGTAGGTTCATGTCCATGCTGTCCATGAACTCCAGCCTATCGGATTTGCCCGGTAAGCCCCAGCGTCTGACGCAACTATAGTATGCGTTCGATGCGTCTGGCGCTCCCCGATGGGTTCATACACATTCGCTGACCTCCACAGCGAAAGACATCTTCGTGCGCCAGGCCACCGCATCCGACACTATCCCCACGATCCTCCTCATCGGGGCATCTCGTGGTCTTGGCCTCGCCATGGCGACCGAGTTTCTGAAGAGGGGGTGGAACGTCGTGGGTACGGTGCAAGGCGACGCCAGAACCTTGATGCACGACCTTGCAGACGAGCATCCGGGCCGCGTTGAGTTTGCGCCCCTCGACATCAACGAGCCGGCGCAGATCGCGGCGTTACATGACCGTCTCTCCGGTCGCAGATTCGAGATCCTGTTTCACAACGCCGGGATCGCCAACGCCAACCCGCACGAGTCCGTCGCGGAGGTGTCCACGGAGGAGTTCGTTCGCGTCATGGTCACGAATGCGCTGAGCCCGATGCGCGTCATTGAGGGATTACAGGACCTTGTTCCTGCGGACGGGCTCATCGGCGTCATGTCGTCGGGACAGGGGAGCATCAACAACAATGAAAAGGGTGGCGCTGAAGTCTATCGCGGAAGCAAGGCCGCTTTGAACCAGTTCATGCGAAGCTACGCCGCCCGTCATGCCGGAGAGCCGCGCGCTCTGGTGTTGATGGCTCCGGGCTGGATCCGCACCGCCCTGGGTGGACCGGACGCGCCGTTCGGTGTGGAGGAAACCATTCCGAAGATCGTGGATGTGCTGATCTCGCAGCAGAGTAGACCCGGCGTGCAATACCTCGACCGTGAGGGGCGCACCGTTCCGTGGTGAACGGCAAGATCACTGCCGCAGCTCAACGTCTGCAAGCGACCGAAGTTGTGTAAAAACTCCGATCCTGCCAAAACTCGCGCAATGATCTCCCCGCGAACGCCCAATCTCTCCTCAATCTATGCGCGCAACGGTGCTCAGAAGCCGGGCGCAGGTCGATTGTTGCCGGCGAAATTTGTCGAGCCGAGTTTTTACACAGCCTCGACCCAGAGCGGTCATTGCGAAATCGGCCGTCTAGCTTGACCGTGCACGACCATGTAGCGTGCCGCGGAGTGGAGAGCCGGCCGCTCCTGGCGCTCCGCGCATTTTCGACGACGGAGGACGCCGATGGACACGCCGCCTGATGCGGCTCGGGTTGGACCCGACCGGCGATCGGTCCTGGAGCTGGCGGCGGCTTCAGCCGCCGCGACACTTCTTGCGTCGGCGGCGCCGACAGCTTGGGCGGGGCGGCCGGGCTCCGACATCGTTCTGATGGATGCCTCCGCCCTGAGCCAGGCGATCGCCGCGCGCAAAATTTCCTGCGTCGAGGTGATGGGCGCCTATCTTGACCACATCGAGAGGCTGAACCCCAAGGTCAACGCCATTGTGGCCTTGCAGGACCGGCCCGCCCTGATCGCACAGGCCCGAGAGCGCGACGCCCAGGTGGCGCGCGGCGAGATCATGGGGCCGCTGCATGGCTTTCCACACGCGGTAAAAGACCTGTTCTGGGTCAAGGGCATCCGGTCGACCTCGGGTTCGCCGATCCTGAAGGACTTCATTCCCAAGGTGGACTCCCCGCCGGTCGCGCGGCTGCGCAAGGCCGGCGCGATCTTCATCGGCAAGACCAATGCGCCGGAGTTCGGCCTGGGTTCGCACACCTACAATCCCGTCTACGGCGCCACCCTGAACGCCTACGACCAAACCAAGTCGGCCGGCGGCAGCAGCGGCGGCGCCGCGGTGTCGCTGGCCTTGCGCCTGGTCCCGGTGGCGGACGGCGGCGACTTCGGCGGCAGCCTGCGCAACCCGGCCGGCTGGAACAACGTATTCGGTTTCCGCCCAAGCTTCGGCGTCGTGGCCACCGGCGGCGACGTGTGGCAGGCGGGCATGGGCGTGGCCGGCCCAATGGCCCGTTCGGTCACCGACCTTGCGCTGCTGCTCTCGGTTCAGGCCGGTTACGATCCGCACGCGCCGCTGTCGTGGGGCAGCGACGGGCGTCAGTTCCTGGCGCCGCTAAGTGCGAACATGAAGGGCAAGAGGATTGCCTGGCTCGGGGATTTCGGGGGCTTCGCGCCCTACGAACCGGGCGTGCTTGAGCTCTGCCGAACGGCGTTGAAAAGCTTCGAAGCCATCGGCTGCGTGGTCGAGGAGGCCATTCCCGACATGGCGCCGGCGTCGGTGTGGGACGCCTTCATACGGCTGCGCTGGCAGCAGGACGGCATGGGCCTGGTGGGCTATTACAACGACCCGGCCAAGCGGGCGCTGCTTAAGCCCGAGGCGATTTGGGAAGCGGAGGGCGCGCTCAAGCTCTCGGCCGTCGACGCGGCGGCGGCCTCGGCCGTGCGAACGGCCTGGTTCCGCTCGGTGAGCCGGTTGTTCGAGCGCTACGACTACCTGGTCGCACCCACCGCCCAGGTGTTCCCATTCGATGTGCACGAGACCTGGCCGCACGAGATCGCCAGCCACCCGATGAGCACCTATGATGAATGGATGAAGGCGGTCTGCCTCATCTCCATGACCGGCTGCCCCTCGCTCGCCGCGCCCGCCGGATTCGGGTCCCAAGGGCTTCCCATGGGCCTGCAGATCATCGCCCCCGTGCGTCGGGAGCTGGACTGTCTGCAGCTCGCCTACGCCTATGAGCAGGCGACCCTATGGACATCGAAACGGCCGCCGGCATTGCTGGCGCGGGCGTGATGACGATCGACGCGAACTGGGGTGGGCGAAGAGCGGCTTTCCATCACTCAGACCTTCGAAGCGTCTGCCACTAATGTGCAACCATTCCGGCAATTCATGCGGGGGCGCAAAGGCCATGGAACGTCAGCCGGCGGAGCTGAAACTCGGGGCCCTGCTTCTCAGGCTACTCATAGGCTCACTATTCATCGCCCATCTCTACTGGAAATTCAGCCTGTTTCCGGGCGGAGTTCAGGCGTGGTGGGGCGGTCTGGCGAAAAGCGGCTATCCAACGTTCGTGCCGGCCTATGTGCTTTCGGCGGAGCTCGCGGGGGCCCTGCTTCTGATCCCGGGCGTGCTTTCGCGCTACGTGGCGCTCTACGCCATACCGATGATGTTCGGAGCCGCGGAGTTCTGGCTGGTTCGCAAAGGCTTCTATTTCACAAAAGGAGGCGCAGAACTTCCGCTGGTCTGGCTCGCGCTTCTGGGCCTTCAGGTCGTAGTTGGGGATGGCTCCTATGCGCTGGTGCGCTCGCCCGACTGGCGCTTCTTCGCAGGCAGGCTGCGCGTCCCGGCTCGCGCCAACTAGGTCTGCTCGCCACTCCCTGCGGTCCCCAGCGTCCGCTTACTGGCGACCAGTCCACGCCGACGCCAAGGGCGAGTTTCCGACCGGGCGCGCGGGACCGTTCGCGACCCTTTGCAGACTCTTCACCCCACATTCGAGCGCATCGGAGTCATCCAACGAGGGCGACCGCCTCTGTGCTAGAAAGGCGTGGCCAGAGAGCTCGGCGGGGATAAGGGGGCGGCGATGCAGGAACCTCAGAGGCGGCACAC
>DATBEN010000096.1:0-2639 GCA_036276055.1 Caulobacteraceae bacterium | reverse complement strand
GAGCGCAAAGCCGTCGAGTATTGGATGAAGCGTTGGGGCGTAACCCGCGATCAGATCACTGCCGCCCACCGGAAAGTGGGACGCTTGACCAAGGATATCGCGGCGGAACTCGGCAAGAAGCGCTGAGCGCTGCGGCGCTCGCGGTGCGAGCATCCAATCCGCGGCGACGATGCCGGCCAACGCGTAGTCGTCGTTCCACGGGGCGGCGAAATCGTCCCAGAGACGGTGGAGATCGGTTTGGGAGCTGGTGACGGTCCAATGGAAGGCGTTCTTTCGGGCGTTCGCGTCCTGGACTTCGGTCGATACATCGCCGGGCCCTACTGCGCGATGTTGCTCGGCGAGTTCGGCGCGGACGTGATCCGCATCGAGAAGCGGACGGGGGGCGAAGATCGCTTCCAGGCGCCGCTCACGGACGGGCAGGATGGCGGCCTCTTCATGCAGATGAACCGCAACAAGCGCGGCATGACCCTCGATCCGATGACGCCCGATGGGCGCGAGGTCGTTGGCCGGCTGGTCGAGACCGCAGACGTGGTCGTCGCCAACCTGCCGCCGCAGACCCTTGCGGCGATGGGGCTCGACTATGACAGCCTTGCCGCGATCAAGCCGGACATCATCCTGACCATGGTCACGGCCTACGGGCGCGGCGGGCCCTACAGCGACCGCGTCGGCTTCGACGGCATCGGACAGGTCATGTCGGGCGCGGCCTACATGACCTCCGACGGCGACGGCGAGCGGCCGTACCGCTTCCAGGCGCCCTGGGTTGACTTCGGGACCGCGCTCCACTGCGCCTACGGTACGGCGTTGGCGCTGATGGCGCGGCGGGAAACCGGGCGTGGTCAGGTGGTCGAAGGCGCGCTCCTGGCGACCGCATTGACGATCGGCAACGGCCTTCTGATCGAGCAGGACGTGCTGGGCATCAACCGGGTCCCGTCCGGCAATCGCGGCCAGACCTCCGCCCCGGTCGACATCTTCAAGACCCGGGACGGGTGGATCCTCGTGCAGGTGATCGGTCAGCCCCTGTTCCGGCGCTGGGCGCGGCTGATGGGCGAGGACCATTGGCTCACCGACCCGCGCTTCAAGGACGACATCTCGCGCGGCGAGCACGGGACGCTGATCTCCGAACGCATGGCCGCCTGGTGCGCGGACCGGACATCGGCCGAAGCCCTGGAGATCCTCGGCAAGGCGAGCATCCCCGCGGGCCCCGTGCTGAAGCCGCAGCAGACGCTGGACGACCCGCATGTGAAGGCGATGGGGTTCTTCCAGGCGGTCGACTACCCCGGCCTGCCCAGGCCCGCGCCGCTGGCGCGCACGCCGGTGCGCCTCTCCGCCACGCCGGCCGAGATCCGCGCCCGGGCGCCGACCCTCGGCGAGCACACCGATGCGATCCTGTCCGAGATCGGCTACGCCGAAGACGAGATTGCAGGCTTGCGCCAACGCGGCGTGATCTGAGGGCTCAGGATCAGGCTGGGTTTCGCGGACTTGACACCAAACCCCCCCGCCTACCTCGCCCCCGCAGCCCGCCCCGCCGGCGCATTCTGCTGGACCATCATCGCCGTGATCTGCCGCGCCATTCGCATGAAGTCGTGCGGATAGGGGAGATAGGGCTCGCTCGCCGCATCGATCCGTTCGACCGCCTCGGCGGGGAGGTCGACCTCCAGCGCGGCCAGGTTGTCCTTCAGTTGCACGGTGGTCTTCGGCCCGATGATCGGCGCCACGACCCCCGGCCGCGCCAGGTTCCAGGCCAGGGCCAGGGCGATCGGCGAGACGTTGAGCTGGCGGGCCTCCTCGAGCACTACGGCGACGATCTCGTGGTTGCGCTCGCTGAGCGAGCGGGTCCGCCAGATGCTCTGGAACGGGCCCGGCGCGGCGAACCGCGTGCCCTGCTGCGGTTCCTCTCCGGGCTTGTACTTGCCGGTCAGCATGCCGCCGCCCAGCGGGCTCCACGGGATCACGCCCAGGCCAAACTTCCGGCACGCCGGCAGGATCTCCACCTCGATGTCCCGGGCCAGGATGCTGTACTGCGGCTGCAGGCTGACCAGCGGCTCCCAGCCCTTCGCCTCGATGACCAGGCACGCCTCGACGATCTGCGAGGCGGTCCAGTTGGAGACCCCGATGTAGCGGACCTTGCCCTGCCGGACGAGGTCGTTGAGCGTGCTGAGCGTCTCCTCCAGCGGCGTCGCGTCGTCGTAGCGGTGCATCTGGTAGAGGTCGATGTAGTCGGTCCCCAGGCGCCGCAGGCTGTCCTCGCAGGCCTTGACCACGTGCTTGCGGCTGGAGCCGGACTCGAAGGGGCCGGCCCCAAGGGGTGAGGACGCCTTGGTGGCGACGACGACGCTGTCGCGGCGGTCCTTCACCGCCGTGCCGACGATCGTTTCCGATCGCGTCGAGGAATAGACATTGGCGGTGTCGATGAAGTTGTGCCCGGCGTCCAGATAGGCGTGGATGACCTCGATCGAGGTCTTCTCGTCGCAACCGAACTGCTCGTTGCCGAAATTCATCGCCCCCAGGCAAAGGGGCGACACGCGCAGCCCGGACCGACCCAGATTGCGCAATCCCTGTGCAGCCATGTCGGCGCCTCCTTCGTCGAGCCTTACGCGCCGGTCGTGAGCGACGCTGCGCGGATCAAGCCTACGGGGGCC
>DATBEN010000095.1:0-15283 GCA_036276055.1 Caulobacteraceae bacterium | reverse complement strand
TGCAGGGCGTTGACGCTGACATAGCCCTGGCCGATGCCCATGCTGGGCGTCTCGCCGGGATGCCAGACCGGATCGCGGGGAAAGGCGCGGCGCTTGTAGGCGGTGTCCGGAACCAGGCCAACCTTCTGCCCAGGGATCCCGATGTCGTGCTTCTGTCCGAGGCCGAAGAACCGGGCGACACGGGCGATCGGATCGGGGCCGATGCTGAGCGCGAGCTGATAGAAGTAGATATCGCACGACTGGGCGATGGCGCCTTTCAGGTCGAGCGTCCCGTGGGCCTTGTCGCAGCCCCAGGAGCGCCCGCCCCAGAACCAGTGCTTGTGGCAGGTGTAGCTGCGCGAGGGGTCGATTCCGCGCTCGAGGGCCGCAAGGGCGACCATGGTCTTGAAGGTCGAGCCGGGAGGATAGGTGGCGGTCAGGGCCTTGTTGAACAGCGGCTTGCGCTCGTACTCCGCCAGCGCCTTGTAGTCCGGGCCGCTCACGCCGCGGACGAACGAGTTCGCATCGAAGCTTGGCGCCGAATAGAGGCAAAGGACGTCGCCGCTGCGGCAGTCCATCATGACCGCCGCGCCGCTGTCGGCGCCGAACACCTCGAGGGCCCGGTTCTGGACGTCCGCGTCCAGCGTCAGGCGGATGGGCGAGCCTGGAATGGCTGGGATGTCGCCCTGCGGGTCCTGGCGGACGACCCGGCCCTTGACGTCCACCTCCACCTTGCGGGCTCCCGGCTTGCCGCGGAGCTCGAGGTCATAGCTCTTTTCGATCCCCTGCTTGCCGATCCTGAAGCCGGGATTGAGGAGGATCGGCTCCGAGTTCGGCCCCCTCTTGCTGATGTCCTTGGCGCTGACCTTGGCGACGTATCCGACCACGTGGGCGAAGGCGGCGGAGAAGGGATAGACCCTCACCTCGCCCATGTCCGCAGTCACGCCCGGGAGTTCCGGAGCCCGCACATTGACGCGGGAGAATTCCTCCCAGCTCATGTCCTCGACCACCGCAACCGGGGCGCGTCGCGGCGCGGCCTCGATCTCGGCCCTCAGGCGGCGCAGGCGCCCGTCGTCGATCGGGATGAGCTCGGAGAGGCTCGCCAGGACCCTGTCCACGTCGACGCTCTCGTCCCTGGCCAGCAGGAGGCGGAAGTCGGGACGGTTCGAGGCCAGCACAACGCCGTGGCGGTCCACGATCAGGCCCCGCGGCGGGGGCGTGAGTTGGAAGTCGAACTCGTTGTGCTCAGACAGGACGGCGTACTTGTCGGCCTCCAGCAGCTGCAGCTGCACCAGCCGACCGCCGAGCGCCAGCAGCCCCGCGCCCGCCAGCCCCCCGAAAAGGACGCTCCGACGGCCGAAGAGGGCCTGGCGCTCGTTGACGTCGTCCAGGAACAGAGGCGAACGGCTCATTTGAAGCGCACGTCCGCGTCTTCATAGGCCTCGATCAGCCGCCACGCCGGCCAGAACACCGCCGCCGTTGCCAGCACCTGGATCGCCAGCCCCCCCGGATCAGGCGCCTGACCGGTGGCCACGAAGGTAAGCGCCACCGCGACGCCGAACCCGGCGCCCAGCGCGGCCAGGTACCATCCCCACTGCGTCCAGAAACCCTGGCCGACCAGCAGCGGCCGCGCCGCCGCGCCCATGGCGTGGGCCGCCAGCAAGGCGCTCGGCCATAGGCCGAGCCTGTCGCCCCACAGCAGATCCTGAAACAGGCCGAGCAGGATCAGGACGAATGGCGCCAGGACCGATGGACGGATCACCGCCCAGGCGAAGGCCGGGACCATGGCGAGCATCGGTTGGGGCAGGCCCACCCCGGCGATCTCCACGGGAATGGTCAGCAGCAGCGAACCCACCGCGCAGGCAAGGGCCGGCGCGCCGAGCCAGGCCAGGGGGTTGAGCGGCTGGACGATGCCCGGTGCCATCTCACTGCGCCTTGTGTTCCGCAGGCGCGCTGGACGCCGGCGTCCCGCTGGCGGGAGCGGCGGCGGGCGGAGCAGGCGCATCCGTGCTCGTCGGCGGAAGGACGCCCGGTTGCAGGGCGTTGGATCCCACGAGCTGGGAGAAGTCCTTGAACAACAGGATCCGCACCAGGTCGATGGAACCGGCTTCGGTGTCGAGCGCCACGCGCCAGCCATCCTGCGCCTTGACCGCGACGCCCACCGGCAGTCCCCGGGGAATCACCCCGCCGTCGCCGGAGGTGAGAATCCTGTCGCCCGGCCGGACCGGATCGTGGGTCCGCAGATAGCCGAGACTGGGGTCCGGTCCGCCATCGCCCGTGAGGATGGCCCTGCCGTTGGTGCGGGCGATGAGGACGGGGATCCGGCTTTCGATGTCGGTGAGCAGCATGACGCGACTGACTTGGGGCGATACGGCGACGACCCGGCCGACCAGCCCGTGTTCGTTGAGGACAGGGTTGCCCTCGAGCACGCCCTGCTCCGACCCGACGTCGGCCAGTCGGGTGTCGGCGAACGGACCGCGCGCATCCAGGACCGTCCGCGCCCCCACCATCGGCAGCGGCGGATCGGTCTTCACGCCCAAAATAGCCCTCAGCCGCGCATTCTCTTCGCGAAGCGCCTCCACCTGCGATTCGGCCTGGCGCGCCTGGTCCAGCTGCGCCCGCAGGCGCCGGTTCTGGTCCCCGGCGTCGATATAGGCGCCCACCGCCCCCGAGCCGTCAGCGACCCAGTGCACCGGCGCCGACAGCACTCCGCCCGCCGCGCCGGCGAAGCCGTCGAATCGCCCGCGGACCTCGTCCAGCGAGCTGCCCCGATGATCGTTCACGAAGAGCGCGAGCGAGACGATGCCCGCCAGGACGAGCGCGGCCACGGCGAGCCAGGCCAGTGGCGGCCTCAGTTCGTTCAGCGGACCGTCTCTTAGGGACACTCGCGAAGACCCCTCCTGATCGCGCCGCCCGCGGAGAGGGCGCGCCAGGACTACTAGAACGGTGTGGCCCCGAAGTGGCCGGTGAGAAGGGTTCTAGTCTAGAAGAGGCTCGATTCCAGCAGTCCCTTCATCCATTTCGGGTGTTCGAGCACCTTGCCGCAGCCCAACGCCACGCAAGCGAGCGGATCGTCGGCCACCGTGACGGGAAGCCCCGTCTGGTCGCGGATCTCGAGGTCGAGGCCGCGAAGCAGCGCGCCCCCGCCGGTGAGCATGATCCCCTTGTCGGCGATATCGGCCGCCAGCTCCGGCGGCGTGGCCTCCAGGGCCACCTTGACCGCCTCGACAATGCTGGTGACGGGCTCGGCCACCGCCTCGGCGGCCTGCTTTTCGCTGATCCGCACCTCCCGCGGCACGCCCTGCATCAGGTCGCGGCCCTTGACGTCGATGCACAGGCCCACGCCGTCCTCGGGTGACCGCGCCGTGCCGATTTCCTTCTTGATCCGTTCGGCGGTGGTCTCACCGATCAGCAGGTTATGATGGCGGCGCATGTAGCTGATAATCGCCTCGTCCATCTTGTCGCCGCCCATCCGCACGCTGCGCGAATAGACGATGCCGGAGAGCGACAGCACGGCGACCTCGGTCGTGCCCCCACCAATGTCGACCACCATCGAACCGGTCGGCTCGTGGATCGGCAGTCCGGCGCCGATCGCCGCCGCCATGGGCTCGTACATCAGGCCCACCTTGCGCGCCGAGGCGTTGAGGCAGGAGTCGTTGATCGCCCGGCGCTCCACCGCGGTCGCGCCGGATGGGACGCAGACGATCACCTTGGGCGTCACGAACCCCGAGCGGTTGTGCACCTTGCGGATGAAGTACTTGATCATCTCCTCGGCGACTTCGAAGTCGGCGATGACGCCGTCGCGCATGGGGCGGATCGCCTCCATGTGTCCGGGCGTGCGGCCGAGCATCATCTTGGCCTCGACGCCGACCGCATAGACCGTCTTGCGGCCGCCGGCGGTGCGCAGGGCGACCACTGAGGGCTCGTTGAGGACGATCCCCTTGCCGCGCATGTAGACCAGGGTGTTGGCCGTCCCCAGGTCGATGGCGATGTCGCTGGAGATGATACCGAACAGGGACGAGAACATTCAGGACTCGGAATCTGCGAGCCGCGTGGTCGAGGACCCCTTCCTCGGACTTGCGACCCAGGGAACGCGCGCGCCGGACTGAGCGCACGAGGAGGCGGTCCGCCGGGGCGGCGCTTGGAGGTGGGTCACCCCTGTGCCGTGCCCCGGCGGCGAATTCAAGACCCTCATTCGTCGCGGAGGGCCGTCCGCCTGCGGCTCTTTCTCAGAAGCCGCTGGCGGTGAGCGGTTCGGGTGCGCTCTTCTCCTTCCGCGCGAAGAGGTTGTTCAGCGCATTCACATAGGCCGTCGCGCTGGCCGTCAGGGTGTCGGTGTCGGCCGCCTGGCCCGTTGCGATCCGGCCATCCTCCTCCAGGCGCACGGAGACCTGGGCCTGGGCGTCGGTCCCCTCAGTGACCGCGTGGACCTGGAACAGGCGCAGGATCGCATCGTGCGGCACGATCTTGTGGATCGCGTTGAACACCGCGTCGACCGGCCCGTCGCCGGTCGCCATGGCGCTGGCTTCGGCGCCGTCCACCACGAGCGTCAGGTGCGCCTCCTGCGGCCCCTCGGTGCCCGCGATCACCCGCAGGCTCTTGACCTGGACACGCTCGGCGCCCCGAGCCAGGGCGTCGTCGACAAGAGCGATGATGTCGTCGTCGAAGACGCTCTTCTTCTTGTCCGCCAGGTCCTTGAACCGGCCGAAGGCCTCGTTCAGGGCGTTCTGGCCCAGCTCGTAGCCGAGATCCTTCAGCTTCTCGCGGAAGGCGTGGCGGCCGGAGTGCTTGCCCATGACGAGATTTGAGCCGCCCTGCCCCACGTCCTGCGGCCGCATGATCTCGTAGGTCTCGGCGTTCTTGAGCATCCCGTCCTGGTGGATGCCGGCCTCGTGGGCGAACGCGTTCTTGCCGACGATCGCCTTATTGAACTGCACCGGAAAACCGGTGATCGCCGAGACGTAGCGGCTGGCCCGGGTGATGTGTTCGCTGCGGACCAGTGTCGGGAACGGGAGCGCGTCCTGGCGCACCTTCAGGGCCATGACGACCTCCTCCAGGGCCGCATTGCCCGCTCGCTCGCCGATGCCGTTGATCGCCACCTCCACCTGGCGGGCGCCGGCCTCGACTCCGGCCAGGCTGTTGGCGACAGCCAGGCCGAGGTCGTTGTGGCAGTGGGTCGAGAAGGTCACCCGGTCCGCGCCCGGGACGTTCTCGATCAAGTCCCGAAATACCGCCGCATATTCAGAAGGATAGGTGTAGCCGACGGTGTCGGGAATGTTGATCGTCGTGGCGCCGGCGCGGATCGCGGCCTCGACGCAGCGGCGGAGCACGTCGCGCTCCGTGCGCGTGGCGTCCTGGGCGGACCACTCGACATCGCCGCAGAGGTTGCGCGCGTGGGTGACCGAGGCGTGCACCGCCTCCACCACCTCTTCGGGGGTCATCCGCAGGATGTGGTCGCGGTGCTGAGGCGAGGTGGAGATGAAGGTGTGGATCCGGCCGCGCTTGGCCGGGCGGATCGCCTCGGCGCAGCGCTCGATATCGGCGACGCCGGCGCGGGCGAGGCCGCAGACCGTGCTCTCGGTGACGATCTGGGCGATCTTCTTGACCGCCTCGAAGTCGCCATTGGAGGCGATCGGGAATCCGGCCTCGATCACGTCGACGCGCATGTCCTCTAGGATCTTGGCGAGCTCGAGCTTCTCGTCGATGGACATCGAGGCGCCGGGCGACTGCTCGCCGTCGCGCATGGTGGTGTCGAAGACGACGACGTGGTCGGATGCGGCCGGGGGTACGCGGGTCTCGTTGGCCGCGCCGGCGATGGAGGCAGTCATGGGAAGGGTTCTCACGGTGGGCTGGAGCGAAGGGCGAAAGACCGTCCCCCGGGCGCCCGGCCGCGATGGATCACGCAGCCAGAGACGGCGCCCGGGGGCGTCTAAGCCCCAGCAGAAGAAGCGGAAGGATGCCGTGCGGCATGATCATGCCTCGCGAATACCGTTCGGCGGCCTCCCACGCAAGGCCATTGCGTCCCGCGCGGCGGAACGGCGCAAGCATGCTGGCTGAGCTTCTCGCCCGATCGCCGGTCCTGCCGGTCGTCACGATTGCCGACGCCGCCGCGGCGGTCCCGTTGGCGCGCGCGCTCCTCGCCGGCGGGCTGAGCGTGATCGAGGTCACGTTGCGCACGCCGGCGGCCGCCGAGGCGATCGCGCGCATCGCCGGTGAGGTCGAGGACGTGGTCGTCGGCGCCGGCACGGTGCTGAGCGCCCGGGAGATGGCGGCGGCGGAGCAGGCGGGCGCCCGGTTCGCGGTCAGCCCCGGCTTCTCGGCGAGCCTCTCCGCAGAGGCCTCGCTGCCGCTGCTCCCCGGCGTCGCGACGGCCAGCGAGGTGATGGCGGCCCTGGAGGCCGGCCATGCGCTGATGAAGTTCTTCCCGGCCGAAGCCGCCGGGGGTGTCACCTTGGTGAAGGCGCTCGCCGGCCCCCTCCCCCAGGCGCGCTTCTGCCCGACGGGCGGGCTCACCCCCGGCAATGCGCCGAGCTATCTGCGGCTCGCGAACGTCGTTTGCGTCGGCGGCAGCTGGCTCGCGCCCCCCGATCTGGTCGCCGCCGGTGACTGGCTCGCGGTCACGCATCTGGCCCGGGAAGCGACGCGGCTGGGCCGGCGGACGCTGGCGCACGGAGGCCTTGCCGAATCCCATAAGTCATGACTTATTGGTTTCATGGTGAACGCCGACGTCTTTCGCGCCCTGGCCGACCCGACGAGACGGGCGGTGTTCGAGCGCCTCGCGGAGGGCGAACAGACCGTTTCCGCCCTCAGGGCCGGCTTCGAAGTCTCCCAGCCGGCGATCTCGCAGCATCTGGCGACCCTGCGGGCTGCGGGCCTCGTGTGCGAGCGCCGGCAAGGCCGCCACGCCTACTATGCGATCGATCCTGCCGGCCTGGGCGAGCTCGCCGCCTGGCTGGACCGCTACCGCGCCTTCTGGCCCGCGCGGATCGAGCGCCTGAAGACCGCCCTCAAGGAGGTGGACGATGACCGATGACACGCGGACCCTCGTCGTCGAGGCCGAGCTCGACGCGCCGCCGGAGCGGGTGTGGCGCGCGCTCAGCGATCCAAGCCTGTCCTCTCAGTGGCTGCCTCACGGAAAGGTCGGGACGCGACCAGGCGAGCGCTTCTCGCTCGAGGATGACGGGCGGCGGATCGACTGCGAGGTGTTGGACGCCGAGCCGGGACGGCGGCTTCGCCTCAGCTGGCGCGAGGCGGACAGCGCTGTGTCGAGCCAGGTGACCTTCGTGGTTTCGCCCGGCGCCGCAGGCGGCGCGCGCCTGCGGATCGTTCACGAGCCGGTCGTGGCAAGCCTGGCGGGCCGGCGGACCCCCACCGTGACGCGCCCGTTGCCGACGAGGATGGCGGCATGACCAGCCTCGTGCCGATGGTGGTGGAAGAGTCCGGCCGAGGCGAGCGGGCCTTCGACATCTTCTCGCGCCTGCTGCGCGAGCGGATCATCTTCGTGAACGGCGAGATCGAGGACGGCATGGCGGCCCTCGTCTGCGCCCAGCTCCTCTTCCTGGAGTCGGAGTCGCCGAAGAAAGAGATCTGCCTCTATATCAACTCGCCTGGCGGCGTGGTGACGGCGGGCTTCGCCATCTACGACACCATGCAGTACATCCGCAGCCCGATCTCGACCTACTGCATGGGCTTCGCCGCCTCGATGGGCTCCTTCCTGCTGATGGCGGGAGAGCACGGCCGGCGTTTCGCCATGCCCAATGCCCGCATCATGGTCCATGAGCCCGCCGGCGGCTTTCAAGGCAAGGCCTCCGACATCGAGCGCCACGCCAAGGACATCCTGGAGACCCGCCGCAAGATCAACCGGCTCTATGCCCTCCATACCGGCCGGACGATCGAGGAGATCGAGCGGGCCCTGGAACGCGACAACTTCATGAGCGCCGAGGAAGCGAAAGACTTCGGCTTGGTCGACCAGGTCTCCGGGGCGCGCGTGGAAGAGGCCTAACGCCGGACGTCCGTCCACGGCGCGTCGAAGGCCGCGAGGTCAGCTGCCGTCGCCATGGGGAAGTCTCCTGGGACACCATGCTTATGCGCGGCGCTGCGCAGGCCAAGGGCCAGGGCCGTCTCCTCGGTCTCCTCGCCCAGCAGCCCGTGGAGCAGGCCCGCGGCGAAGGCGTCGCCTGTCCCGATGCGATCGACGATCGCCGGAAGGCTCAGGGTCTCGGCCATTAGGGACCGTTCGCGCGTGAACATGGTCGCCGAGAGCTGCTGCGAACCATCCGGATTGTGCGTCCGCAGCAGGGCGGCGATGCGTTCCAGCCGCGGGAACTCCGCAAAAGCGGTCACCGCGGCGGCCGCCCGTGAAACGAGGTCCTCGCCGCCGTGGAATTCACGCTCCAGGGCCAGCGCAAGGTCGCGCTCGGTCACCAGGGCCAGGTCCGCGCCGGCCAGCAACTGGCGCAGGAGCGCAGGCGCCTCCCCGGGCCGCTCCGCCCACAGGTGGGCGCGGTAGTTGCCGTCGAAGCAGACCTTCACGCCGCGGGCCCGTGCAACACCCGCCGCCGCGAGACAGGCCTCGGCGCCCGAGCGGCCCAGAGCCGGCGTGATGCCGGACAGGTGCAGCCAGCTGGCGCCCTCCAGCTCGCTGTCCCAGTCGAACGTCTCCGGCGCCGCGCGACAGAATGCCGAGTGCGCCCGGTCGTAGAACACCTCCGTACTGCGGAGGGCCGCGCCCGGCGTCACGAAATAGAGGCCCATGCGGCCTGGACCGAACCTCACGCCCGAGACGTCCACGCCCCATCGGCGAAGCTCGCCGAGCGCCGCCCGTCCAAGCTCGTTGTCGGGCACGACGCTGACCATCCTCGCGCGACTTCCCAGACGAGACAGGCCGACGGCGACGTTGGCCTCGGCGCCGCCGTAGATCACCTTGAGGGCGGGCGACTGGAGCAGCAGCTCCTGGCCTGGCGGGCTGAGGCGGATCAGCAGCTCGCCGAAGCAGACGACGGCTCCGCCGCTCACGCGACGCTCCGGGAAGGTTCGCGCGCCCAGGGGGAGCAGCCGCGGGCCGGTTCGGATGACCTCGAAGACATGGCCGGACGCTAGGACCGGGCGTCCACGGCGGTCAACGCTGAGGCTTCAGAAGTCCGCCGTCTCCGGGTCGGGGCCGATCCGTCCGTCGGCTGCGTCGAGGGCGGCGATCGCCGTCATGTCGTCCGCGTCGAGCTTGAAATCGAACACGTCGATGTTCTGGCGGATGCGCTCGGCGTGCACCGACTTGGGAATGACGATCAGGCCGCTGTCGAGATGCCAGCGGATGATCGCCTGGGCCGGCGACTTGCCGTGCTTGGCGGCGATGGACCGGACCGTCGGATCGTCGAGGAACCGCGCCTGGCCCAGCGGGCTCCACGACCCGGTGAGGATCCCCATCTGCTCGTGGACCCGCCGCAGGCTGCGCTGCTGGAAGCGAGGATGGAGCTCGATCTGGTTGACCGCCGGCGTCACGCCCGTCGCATCCACGATCCTCCGCAGATGCTCCTCGTTGAAATTGGAGACGCCGATCGACTTGGCGCGCCCCTCCTTGCGCAGGCGCACGAGCGCGCGCCAGCTGTCGACGTAGCGGTCCTTCGGCGGCGCGGGCCAATGGATCAGGTACAGATCCACGCTCTCGCGACCGAGCCGGCGCAGGCTCGCGTCGAACGCCTTCAGGGTCTCGTCATAGCCCTGATCGGTGTTCCACAGCTTGGTTGTGACGAAGACCTCGCGCCCGGCCACCGCCTGCCCCACGCCCTTCTCATTGCGGTAGGCCGCTGCGGTGTCCACGTGCGCATAGCCGGCGTCGAGCGCGGTGGAGACCACCTGCGCCGCCTCTTCCGCAGGCGTCTGCCAGACGCCAAGCCCGAACTGGGGCATCCTGCGGCCATCGTTGAGGGCGACGTAAGGCTGGTCGTTCATCAAAGTCTCCGTGGGGTCTTCAAGTCTCTGGCCGGGGCCGACCTTGCAAGCGCGGTCTGGCGCCGGGGTACGCCAGTTGGCGACGCATCCGCACGCCGGCAAGTTCGACGCTGCTACGGCTTGCGCTTTACGCTCGCGTGACCTCGAACAAGCCGAAAATTTCAGTATTGTGAGACTGTTACGGGGATTTCACCACCGCTCGGCGAAGGGCCGGATCTCATGCTCGAAGGTCCAGGCGTCCTCCGACTGCTGGAACAGCGACCAATAGGCCTCGGCCACCGCGGCCGGCCGCATCAGCCGGCCCGGCTCGAGATTGTCGAGAGCCTCGGCCCCTTCGCGGTCGGCGATCCTCTGGCGGACCCAGGCCGTGTCGACCCCGGCGTCGATGATCAGGTGCGCCACGTGGATGTGGCTTGGCCCGAGCTCGCGGGCCATGGACTGCGCCACCGCCCGCAGGCCGAACTTGGCGCTCGCGAAGGCCGCATATCCCACGCCGCCGCGCAGGCTGGCCGTCGCGCCGGTGAAGAAGATGGCGCCCTGCTTGCGCGGCAGCATCAGGCGGGCCGCCTCGCGACCGGTGAGGAAGCCACCATAGCAGGCCATCTCCCACACCTTCCTGAAGACGCGTTCGGTCGTCTCCAGGATCGGGAAGTTCACATTGGCGCCGATGTTGTAGACGCACGCCGCCAGCGGGGCGTGCGCCTCCGCCTCCTGCAGGAAGGCGGTCACGGACTCCTCCACCCGCGCATCGACCGACCGGGCTTCGAGCCGCCCGCCGTTCGCGCCGATCCGCTCGGCCAGGGAGGCGAGCTTCGAGCCGTCGCGCCGGCCCGCGAACACGGTGAATCCCTCCGACGCGAACTTCTCCGCGATGGCCGACCCGATGAAATCGCCCGCGCCCACGATGGCCACGCTCTGATCGCGCCCTTGCATTCGCCTTCTCCGCCTGCCTCTGTCGCCCTTGACAGGTTAGTGAGTGTATTTTTAGAACTGAAGTCAACCGGCGATGAAATCCGATCGCGGGGCGGAGGCGACTCCATGGAAGACGTGATTTTCTATTTCGACTTCGGCAGCCCCAACGCCTACCTCGCGCACCGGGTGATCCCCGACATCGAGAGGCGCCTGGGACTGCGCTTTGTCTATCAGCCGATCTTGCTGGGCGGGGTTTTCAAGCTGACCAACAACCAGTCCCCGGCGACGGCCTTCGCCAACATCAAGAATAAGCTGGCCTATGAGTCTCTGGAGACCCGCCGCTTCATCCAGCGCCGGGGGATCTCGGGATTCCGGCAGAACTGCCACTTTCCGGTGAACACCCTGCTGATCATGCGCGGCGCCGTGGCGGCCCAGCAAGTGGGCGTGTTCGAGGCCTATGTCGCCTCCGTCTTCGCCGATATGTGGGAGCACAGCCTGAAGATGGACGACCTTGCGGTCGCCCGGACGGCGCTTCTGGACGCGGGCCTGCCGGCGGACGAATTGCTGCAACTCACGCAGGACGATTCCGTCAAGGCGCGCCTGCTGGCGAACACGCAGGAGGCGGTGGACAAGGGCGTGTTCGGAAGCCCGAGCTTCCGGTTCCGGGACGAACTTTATTTCGGCAAGGACCGGCTTCGCGATATCGAGGAGGCCGCCGCGGCGCCGGCCGCGGCTCCCGCCTAGGAGACCTCAACGCCATGCAGTGGAGCCAGCTCGATGCGGAAGCCTGTTCGCTCGCGCGCACCCTGGCGATCATGGGCGATCGCTGGACCCTTCTGATCCTGCGCGACTGCTTTCTGCGGATCCGCCGGTTCGACGACTTCCAGGCGCGGCTCGGCATCGGCAGACCCATCCTCGCCGACCGCCTGCAGAAGCTGGTCGCCGCCGGCATTCTCGCCAAGGTCCCCTACCAGGAACGCCCCGTCCGGTACGAATATCGTCTTACGCCCAAGGGCCTGGACCTCTACCCCGTGATCATCTCGTTGGTGCACTTCGGCGACCAGCACCTCGCCGGGCCGGAGGGCCGCCCGGTGCTGCACCGACACCTGGCCTGCGGAAACCTGTTCGACCCGGTGCTGGTGTGCTCGGCCTGCGGCGAGCCGGTCGGCCCACGGGATATCGTGGTCGAGCCAGGGCCTGGAGCCAGGAAGCGCAGCCCGGTCCCGTCTGAGGACGCGAGCGAGTCTTAAGGCCTGCTTATACGTCGCGCTCTACTTCGAGCTCGCGGAAGTCCCCTCCTCCAGCTCCGCGAGCAAGGCGGTCATCGCCGCGTTGCCTTGCTGTCGCGCCACGCTGTCGGCCGTGTTGCCGGATGCGTCCTTGAGGGTGAGGTCCGCGCCGCGCTGAACCAGAAGCCGGACGATGTCCGCGTGCCCGACCAGGGCCGCCATCATCACGGCGGTCTGGCCGGCATGGTTGCGGGCGTTGACGTCGCAGCGGCCGACCAGGCGCTGGGCGATGGCGACGTCACCCTTGAAGGCGACGCCCATCAGGGCGGTGTTTCCCCTCTGGTCCGCGGCGCAGGGGTCCGCGCGCATCGCGAGCAGAGCATCGACCGTAGCCGGCTGATCGTCATAGGCGGCGAGGATCAGGGCGGTATAGCCGTGGTCGTCGCGCAGATCGACGGGCACGCCGTCCTTGATCATCCCTTCGAGGAGGTCCGCGCGTCCGGCTCGGGCTGCGTCGAAGAAGAGACCCCTGTAGTGATCGGGCACGGCGTCGGCGCTCCAGGCGAGCGCCGGAATGAGGATAGCCAGGGCGAGCACGGCGAGAAGCCGCTCGAGGCGCAGGGTCATCATGAACCTCCAGAACTGAGGAAGGCGGGGGCGCGGCGGCGAACCGCGCCCCCAATGCCGGTTGTCGGCTACTGGCCGAGTTGTTGCTTGACCGTGGCGATGTCGACCTGGATGAGCTTGGCCAGCCGGGTCCCGTACTCGGGGTCGGCCTGGTAGAAATGGCTGACCATGGCCTGGCGGATCTGCGGGCTCACCGTCTGCTGGCCGAGGTCGGCGGCCAGGTTCTTGATCAGGTGATCCTGTTCGACGGGACTCAGGCTGCGGTAGAACTCACCAGCCTGGCGGAAGTTGTCGGTCTTGTCGACCGGCCTTTGTTGGGCCACGCCTGAGACTGGATACTCGCTATATTTGTATTCAGGCTGCTCGACCGGTTTCGACGGATCGTTGGTGGGCTCGTAGTTGATGTCGCCCTGTTGCGGCGACGACCGCATGGCGCCGTCGATATTGTTGTTGTTGACCGGTGTGAGCGGCCGGTTGACCGGCAGCTCCATGTAGTTGGGGCCGATGCGATAGCGCTGGGTATCGGCGTAGGCGAACAGACGTCCTTGCAGCATCTTGTCGGGCGACGGTTCGACGCCAGGGACCAAGGTGCAGGGGCAGAAGGCCGACTCTTCCGTGTATTCGAAGAAGTTGTCAGGGACCTTGTTGAGGGTCATCGTCCCGACCTTCACTTCGGGCACGTTCTCCCAGATCTTCGTGTCGTCGAAGCCGTCATAGGGGAGCTGGGCGACCTGTTCGGGGGTGAGGATCTGCACCATCAGGTCCCACTTGGGGAAGTTGCCGGCGCGGATATTCGCGTAGAGGTCGCGGGTCGCGTAGCTGGTGTCGGCCGCCTTCATCTCTTCCAGCGTCATGCCGTGGAGGCCCTGCTGGGACTTCCAGTGGAACTTCGCGAACACGACCTGGCCGTCCTTGGTGACCAGACGGAAGGCGTGCACGCCGTAACCGTCCATGGTCCGATAGCTCTTCGGCATGCCGATGCTGTCGGTGTACAGCTGGGTCAGCTCATGGGTCGACTCCGGAACCTTCGAGAAGAAGTCTAACGCCCGGCCGGGGTCCTGCACGTTGGTCACGGGTGACGGCTTGTTCGCGTGGACGAAGTCCGGGAACTTGATGGCGTCGCGAATGAAGAAGACGGGCTCGTTGATGCCCACGATGTCCCAGTTGCCCTGGTCCGTGTAGAACTTCACCGCGAAACCACGGGGGTCGCGGGCCGCTTCGGGCGAGCCGCGGAAATTCATCACCGTGGAGAACCGCACGAAGACCGGCGTCTCCTTGCCAGGCGCGGCGAAGACCGAAGCCTTGGTGTACTTCGAGAAGTCGGTGCTGGCGACGAAGACGCCCTGGGCGCCGATGCCGCGGGCGTGCACTACCCGCTCGGGAATCCGCTCGCGGTCGAAACGGGCGAGCTTCTCGATGAGGTTCATATCCTCCAGAAGCACGGGGCCGTCCGGACCCGCCGTCTTCGAGTTCTGATTATCGCCGACCGGCGCGCCGGTATCACGCGTGAGCCCTGGCGACGATTGCGCGAGGGCTAAGCCGGAAGTCGCCGCAAGAACAGAAAATGCCAAAATGGCGCATTTATACTTCATTTCGCTTCGGATCCCTTGTCCCGTCCCGGAGGAACAGTGGCGCGCCCCGTAGTGCCACCACGGGGATTGCAGAAGTGAATTGATTTGACGAGACTGATTGATAAATCCGATCACAGCCCGCCCGCGGGTCAGGACCCAGGCGCAACCCCCTGCCGCACGCAGATGTCGCGGATCGTCAGAGCGAGCAGGGCGAACCCCTCGGCGCGAGGGCTGCTGCGCCGCCACGCCAGGGAAACGAGCCGCCCGGTCTCGCGGCCGGCCAGCGGTCGGGTGACCACCTGCGTTCCGGACACGATCCCGCAGTCCACCGCCATCTGCGGCAGCATGGTCACCCCCAATCCCGCGTCGACGAGCTGGACCAGGGTGTGGATCGAAGCTCCGCGAGCGGAGCCGAACCGCTGGTCCGCGCGTCGGCAGACCCTGAGCACGTGATCTCGCAGACAGTGGCCCTCGTGCAGGACCAGGAGCCTGTCTTCCGGCACGTCCGATGGGTCGACGACCGAAGCCTGCATGAGCGGGTCATCGGCCCTGGCCGCCATCAGAATGGGATCCTCGAACAGGGTTGCGACTTCGAACTCGCCGCACTCGTAGGGAAGGGCCAGGATCATGCAGTCGCGCGCGCCGCTGGACAGGCCCGCGCAGCCCTCGTGGCTCATCTCCTCATGCACCTGGATTTCCAGGTCCGGGTGGGCCGCGCGAATGGCCGGCAGGATGCGCGGCAGGAGGAAGGGGGCGATGGTGGGAATGATGCTGATCCGCAAGGCGCCCGCGAGGGATGACACGCCAACGTTGGCCAGCTCCCGCGCCTGCAGCAGCAACTCCTGCGCGCGGCGGACGACGACGACGCCGAGGGGCGTGAAGACGACCACCCGCCGCGTGCGCTCGACCAGGCGCATGCGCAGGACCGTCTCGAGTTCCTTCAGGCCAGCGGAGAGCGTGGACTGGCTGACGTGGCAGGCCTCCGCCGCACGCCCGAAGTGTTGATGCTCATGAAGG
>DATBEN010000094.1:0-6588 GCA_036276055.1 Caulobacteraceae bacterium | reverse complement strand
CGTCGGATCATCCACCAGCACCGCCGGAACGAACCCCGCCGCCGCCCGCCGCGACTGACGCCAGCGGTAGATCAGGCTCGTGCAGATGTCCGCCCGCCGCGCCACCTCCGAGACGATCGCTCCAGGCTCATCCGCCGCCGCAAGGATCGCCCGCTTCTGATCCGCGCTCCACCGCCGCCGCCGTTCCGGCCCCGCCAGCACCACCATCGAACCCATGTTGCGCTGCTATCCTCGACCTTAAGGACGATGTTAGCTGCGCAGTCTCCTGGAGACCCGCTCGGCCAGCAAGGCGGCCCTCACCGGAGGGGTACCGCTATCTCATTGGCAAGATATTGGTGCGGGAGCTGCCTGAAGGCGTCGCCAGCGGCCGTATTGTCGAGACCGAGGCCTATCCGATCGGGGACGCCGCGGGTCACGCCTACCGGGGGGAGACCCCGCGCAATCGCTCGCTGTTTCTCGAACCCGGACACGCCTACGTCTATCTCGCCTATGGCGTTTCCTACATGCTGAACGTCTCGAGCGAGGCGCCCGGGATCGGAGCCGGCGTCCTGATCAGGGCGCTCGAGCCGCTCGAAGGCATTCCGATCATGCGGCGAAATCGCGGCGTCGAGCCCTTGCGCGACCTGGCGCGAGGGCCAGGAAGGCTCGCCGTCGCGTTGCGGATCGATCGCCGGCTCGATGGGGTCGATCTCTGCCTAGCGGGACCTCTGTGGCTCGCAGCAAGCGACTGGGAACCGAGCGAAATCGGGCAAAGTATCAGGATCGGCGTTTCGCGGGATGCGGACCGCCTCCTGCGATTTTATGTTCGAGGCAATCCTTTCGTCAGCGGTCCAAGATCGCTCAACGAATAAGCGGAGCCGGCGCCCTGGCGAGGAAAGCCGGGCCTCGGTGTTTCACCCCAAGAGCTGCATGAAGTTGCGCTTGCGGCCAAAACGCGCCTTGAGCGCCAGGACATACGCCTCCTGCTCGACTGGGCTTCGCAATCCGGCAATGCGAGCAATCAGCGCGGCGGCTTCGGCATAGGCGGAATTGCCGCCACCATCGACAAGATGGTCCACGCGCTTGGCGTAGACCTCGATCGCTTCGCGCGGATGGACCGCTTCACTTGCGTGGGCGAGCGCTTCCTTCACGCCCACCGAGGCGCCATGGCTGCGTACTGCGGCCCAGGCCTGGCCGAACTCGCACTCCTGCATCAGCACGCTGACGAGAAGATCGGCAGGGGCATGCCAGCGGCTTGGCGTCCCCGTGGTCACTCGCGCTCGCAGCAACTCAACCGCTCGGTCGCGCGCGTGGGAACCGAATTCGCTCAGCCGGGCGTACAGCTCCAGACTCGGCGCCTTCTCGAAGGCGCGCTGCAGCAAGGCTTCGGCCTCTCCGCGCCTGTTCGCCTTCGACAGGAGGCCCGCGGTAAAGCACACAAGCCGCTCGTCCTGGCGGCCGTCCTCGAACAGCCACAGGCCTTCTTCGGCGCGCCGGAGGGCCTCGTCCGGGCGCCCCTGCGAGAGGCAGAACTCCGCTAGCTGCAAGAAATCCCACGGCGATGAGAGGTTCTTGGCGCGTAAGGCGATACGGGCGTCGATGTCGCCCTCACGCTCCGCGAAGAAATCAAGGACGTTCGCAAGGCCGTGGTAGTTTCCGCAAGGAACGTCACGCTGCGACGTGCGCCCCGAGCGCGGCGGAAGCTTCGCCCACGCTTCGGCGGCCAGGCGCCGGTATTCGGCCAGGCCCGTATCGCCGAGCACATCTGCATAGAGCGCCACCGCGCCGTCGAACACGTCGTGGTCGCCGTCTATCTCCCGGGTGAAGAGGTCACGGGCAAGCTGGACGGGATCAGGACTCGCGACGCGGGCGGCAGCCAAGTGGATATCACGGCAGCGATGGAGCAGCGCCCCCCAATGCCCGTCGGAATCGTCGATCTCCTCGAAAACCTGCTCGATCCGGTCGATCGCCCTCTCCGCAAGCTCGAGCGCCGGCGCGCCGCGCCCGGCGGCTGCGAGCTGGACGATGGAGTCGAGCGCCACGCCCATTTCAGCGGCCCAGGCTGGCGCCTCGCGATAGTGAATATAACCGCCTGTGCGCGTCGCCTGATCGATGGCCTTGCGCAGGCGAGCGACGAGGGTCTTGTCGTCTGCGTGCGCAGTCGCGGCGGCCATGTCCAGTTGGCGGAACAGGGCCGGATCGCGCTCGGCCAGGCCGATGAGCGTGTCGACCAGGGCGTCGTTGTCCTGCCGCTTCAGATGTTCGCGGATTCGCCCGAGCGCGCCTGCGACCTCCGCCTCCACGTCACCGCCCAGCGCGTTCGCGGCCAAGGCCGTTGCCACCATGTGCTTGCAAAAGCCCCAGTCGTCGAACGCCGGACAGGAGCACTCGCCACCGATGTCTTCACCTCGGCCGGTGACCTCGGTTCGATAGTCTTCGGAGCCCGCCACCTGCGCCAGTACGCGCCCGGGTTCGACGGCAAGGATCTCGACCTGTCCGTCGCGCTGATACGCCTGGCCGCGGGCAAAGACCTTGTCACCGGCGAGACCTCTCAGGGCGTCCAGTTCGAAGCGATTTCGGCCCTGGGCTTTCATCTCTACGGTTGCAACAATTCCTCAGTTGCGATCATGCGCAATGCTTGCTCAAGCGTGACCGATGCGCGCTGCCGCAGCCACAGCCCGGTATGCCGACGCCACAGGACATCGAATCGCGTTGCTGACAAACACTCTTCCTGATGATCGAGGCGCGTGAAAGGCGAGTCGAATTCCTGACCGGCGTTCTCCGGAAAGCACATGCTGAAATCGTGGACTTCTCCTCCGTCGTGAGGGCCCTTACCCATCCTCCTCTCCTCTCCTCGCCTCGCCACGACCTCGCCTCTTCATCTGCCCAGGCGGGTTGCCACCTGCTTACCGGGAGGAAATACCATTGAGCACGGTCGAGCTGCGGTGCTGAATTGCGAGCCGCATCCGCTCTCCGCCGTGGACCACATCACATGCTCACGCGCCATATGACGCGAGGAACACGCGCACGCCGGCTGCAGCATGACGTCGAAGCTCCGCCACGTCCGGAATCGCCGCGTCACCCAAGAGCATGGCCCGGTTCAATGGTTCGCCCATGATCAGCCAATTGAATTGCGAGGCAGCAAGGTCTGGGTCATCAATCTTCAACAAGCCGCGATCGGTCAGGCGTTTAAGCGTCGCGGCGATCGTCGCTATTGCCCGTTTGGGCCCGCCCTCGAAGAGAACCTTCGCCAATTCAGGGAAGCGGCCAACCTCGCCAATTACAAGGCGACGCAGTTGCATCACGCGTGGCGTAAGCACGATAGCGAGCTGTCGATCCGCGTAGCGCCCGAGGTAAGCAGCAACCTCTTCGCCCTCGGCGAGGTCTGGCATTTCATTGTGGACCCTGTCGCTGGCTTGGTTGGTCACGTGGCTTACGATCTCTACAAACAGCGTCTCCTTGCTTGGAAAGTTCTTGTAGACGGTCTGCTTCGACACCGTCGCAAGCGCCGCGATCTCATCCATATTGGTGGCAAGGTAGCCCTTTTGCAGGAATACCTCTGTGGCCGCATTGAGGATGGCTTGCCGCTTTCGCGCCGACCGGCCTGGCTCTTTGAGCCCTTCCGAAGAAATTGCCGAAGACGCCGTGGCCATAAACTCTGTCCGCTACCGGTTGACTAATGGTACTGGACGGTCCAGTCTGATTCAAGGCCACGCGGTAGCATCGACCATGCACGTCCAGTTTTGGCGCCGTGGCGCCAGGACGCACGGTTGCGGAGTTTCTGGACAGTGAAGGCAGCCGCATCGTGATCGGTAGCAGATGATCGCCAATCCGCACATGACCGCGTCCTGTTCATGCGGCAGCGTAGAGCTCAAAGCGTTCGGCGCGCCCATAGTGAGCAGCGTCTGTTACTGCGACGATTGTCAGAAAGGCGCGCGCCAAATCGAGGAGCTGCCCGGTGCAGGCAGCGTACGCGAGCCCGGTGGCGGGACGGCCTACATTCTCTACCGAAAAGACCGCATCGAATGCCCGAAGGGGAGCGCGCTCCTGAAGAACTACAAGATCAGAGAGAACTCGGTTACGAACAGAGTCGTCGCAACCTGCTGCAATTCGGCAATGTTCGTGAGCTTCGACAAGGGCCCGTTCTGGGTTTCTGCATACAGAGCTCGGTTCCGGGGCGATCTGCCACCTTTAGAGATGCGACTCTGCACAAAATTCAAACCCGAAGACGTCATTCTGCCGAATGACCTCCCCTGCTACCGGGGCTACCCCTTAAGGCTCATGGCAAAGCTCTTGGCGTCTGGGGCCACAATACTATTGCGTCGATGAACTGCGGCTGTCTACTTCAGTAAAGATGGCTCCGCTCCAACGCTTTTGACTATCGGATATCGGGGAAACACTATTGCGCCTCGCGGGCTGCTCTATCCTCTTCCACTCCGCGGCACTCCCCCTCACTCCCACTCGATCGTCCCGGGCGGCTTGCTGGTCACGTCGTAGACGACCCGGTTCACCCCCCTCACCTGGTTGACGATGCGCGTCGCGGCGCGCGTGAGCACCGGCCAGGGGAATTCGAAGACGTCGGCCGTCATCCCGTCGCTCGAGGTGACGGCGCGCAGGGCCAGGACGTTCTCGTAGGTGCGGGCGTCGCCCATCACGCCCACGGTCTTCACCGGCAGCAGGACGGCGAAGGCCTGCCAGATGGAGTCATAGAGCCCGGCCTGGCGGATCTCGTCGAGGTAGATGGCGTCGGCCTTCTGCAGCACGGCGACCTTTTCGGCGGTGACATCGCCCGGGATGCGGATGGCAAGGCCTGGCCCCGGGAACGGATGCCGTCCCACAAAGGCCGGCGGCAGGCCGAGCTCGACGCCGAGCGCCCGCACCTCGTCCTTGAAGAGCTCGCGCAGGGGTTCGACGAGCTTCAGCTTCATGTGCTCCGGCAGGCCGCCGACGTTGTGATGGCTCTTGATCGTCGCCGAGGGGCCGCCGAGCGGCGAGACGCTCTCGATCACGTCCGGGTAAAGCGTGCCCTGGGCGAGGAAGGCCGCGCCTTCGATCCGCGCCGCCTCCCGGTCGAAGACCTCGACGAACTCGCGGCCGATGATCTTCCGCTTGGCTTCCGGGTCTGACACGCCGGCCAGGGCGCCAAGGAACCGCTCCGCAGCGTCAACGTGGATCAGCGGGATGTTGTAGTGGTCGCGGAAGAGACTCACGACCTCGCTGGCCTCGTTCACGCGCATCAGGCCGGTGTCGACGAAGACGCAGGTGAGTTGGTCGCCGATCGCTTCGTGCAGCAGGACGGCGGTGACTGAGGAGTCCACGCCCCCCGATAGGCCGCAGATCACCCTCCCCTTGCCCACTTGGGCGCGGATCCGCTCGCACGCCTCGCTGCGGAAGGCCGCCATCGTCCAGTCGCCCGAGAGGCCGGCGATGCGATGAGTGAAGTTGCGGAGGATAAGCGCGCCGCGGGGCGTGTGGGCGACCTCGGGGTGGAACTGCACGCCGTAGATGCGCCGGCCTTCATCGGCGATGGCCGCGAACGGAGAACCGTCCGATGCTGCGATGACCTCGAAGCCCGGCGGTATGGCCGTGACCACGTCACCGTGGCTCATCCAGACCGGCTCGCGCGCGCCGATGGAGCCCAGGCCGGCGAGCAACGGGGATTCCCGCACGATGGTGATATCGGCGCGGCCGAACTCGCGGGCGTGGCCGCCCTCCACCGTCCCGCCAAGCTGGGCGCAGAGCGTCATCTCGCCGTAGCAAATGCCCAGGACAGGCACGTCCAGTTCGAACAGGCGCGAGGATGCGATGGGGCTGGCCGCCTCGTGCGCGCTCGCTGGGCCGCCGGACAGGATCACCGCCGCCGGAGAGAACGCGTCGAGGATCGCCTCCACGCGGTCGAAGGGATGTATCTCGCAGTAGACGCCGCTCTCACGCAGGCGCCGCGCGATCAACTGCGTCACCTGGCTGCCGAAGTCGACGATCAGGGCGCGCTGGTGACGAGGCTCGTTCATGGATGTCCGTTAGGTGAGATTCGCGCCGGGGTCACGGCGCCGGAACGCACAACCCAAGGCTCCAGGAGACCTCGCGCGATCATGCGGCGCGTTGCAGGACGGCCACGAAGAAGCCGTCCGTTCCGTGCGAGGCTGGCGTAAGTCGAAGGCGCCCTGCGCGGTCCAGTGGAATCGGCGCAGGGACCTCCAGCGGGACAAGACTAAAGGCGGGAAAGCGCAGGACGAAGGCGTCCAGCCGATCCTCGTTCTCCTCGGCGAACAGCGAACAGGTCGCATAGAGCAGACGCCCGCCGGGTTTCACATAAGGGGCGGCCGTAGCGAGCACCTCATCCTGCTCGGCGATGCGACGCTCCAGCTGCTCGCGCCGCAGACGCCACTTGGCGTCGGGATGTCGGCGCCAGGTCCCTGAGCCGGTGCAAGGGGCGTCGACGAAGACGAGGTCCATGCGGCCTTCGAGGTCTGCAAGCGGCGCGGGCTGTAGGGGCGAGCGGACCTGCAGGTTGCGCACCCCGGCGCGCCGACCGCGGCGGACGGTGTCGGTCAGGCGTCGCGCATCGGCGTCATAGGCAAAGATCTGGCCCCTGTTGTTCATGGCCGC
>DATBEN010000093.1:0-3030 GCA_036276055.1 Caulobacteraceae bacterium | reverse complement strand
TTTTCAGCGACACCGCCCGGCGCGTGTATCGCCTCGACATCTGACGGAAGGACACATGCACTACAAGGAGCTGAAGACCGCCTGGGCCGAGCTCACCGCGACGGGCGCGCCGTTCGAGATCGTGCGCACGCCGATCCGCGGTATCGACACCCTGACCTACAAAAATGCGCCGCCGAGCGTGCGGGCTCTCTGGCTGTCGACCAAGGCCTTCGCCGACCGCGAATACCTGATCTACGGCGATGAGCGGCTGACCTACGCCCAGGCGCACGCCCAGGTCGACGCGATCGCCGCCTGGCTCGTCGCGCAGGGCGTCGCACCGCGCGATCGCGTGGCCATAGCCATGCGCAACTATCCCGAGTGGCTGCTGGTCTATTGGGCCTGCGTCTCGATGGGCGTCGCCGTCGTGGGCATGAACGCCTGGTGGGTGGGCGAGGAGATCGACTACGCCCTCAAGGACTCCGAGCCGAAGGTCATCTTCTGCGATCCGGAGCGTCTGGCGCGGCTGGTCGAGCGGCCCGCGGGCTCGATCAAGGCAAAGATCGTCGCCACCCGGGCAGACGAACTGCCCGCAGGCGTGGTCCGGTGGTCGGAGGTGATCGCCACGCCGGGCTCCCTGCCCGATGTCGACGTCGACCCTGACGACGACGCCTGCATCTTCTACACCTCGGGCACCACCGGCTTCCCAAAGGGCGCCCAGCTCACCCACCGTGGCTGCATCTCGAACCTGATGAGCATGATGTTCTCGGGGCAGGTCCAGGCCCTCGCCACGGCCCGGGCCACCGGCGTGGCGATCGACCCGAGCGTCCCGCCGCCCATCCCGGCAGCCCTGCTGACGACGCCGCTGTTCCACGTCACGGCCAACAACTGCGGCGCCTACGCGGTCACCGCGGCGGGCGGCAAGCTGGTGCTGATGTACCGCTGGGACCCCAAGGTCGCCCTGGAGCTGATCGAGAAGGAGCGGGTGACCGCGATGAGCGGCGTGCCGGTGATGTCGCGCGAGCTCATCAGCCATCCGGACTTCTCCAAGCACGACCTGTCGAGCCTGATGTCCCTGGGCGGCGGCGGAGCCCAGCTGCCGCCTGACCTGGTGCACAAGATCGACCAGGCCGTCGCCACCGCCCGTCCCAATACCGGGTATGGGATGACCGAGACCTGCGGGATCATCACCGCGGTCTCGGCCGACTTCTTCGTCGACAAGCCGGCCAGCGCCGGCCCGGCTATGCCGTCTTTCGAGACCGTCTGCACGGACGACGACGGCAAGCCCGTGCCGGCCGGCGAACTGGGCGAGCTCTGGGTGCGCGGCGCCCAGGTGATCAAGGGCTACATCAACCGCCCCGAAGCGACGGCCGAGACGATCACTGACGGCTGGCTGCACACCGGCGATATCGCGCGCGTCGACGCGGACGGCTTCATCTTCATCGTCGACCGCAAGAAGGACATGGTCCTGCGTGGCGGGGAGAACGTCTACTGCGCCGAGGTGGAGGCGGCCTTCTATCGTCACGAGTCGGTCGCCGAGGTCTGCGTGTTCGGCGTGGCCGACGAACGGCTTGGCGAGGAAGTCGCCGCCGCCGTGGTGGTCCGCGACGGCCACACGGTCGACGCGGCCGTCCTTCGCACGCACTGCGCGGGGATCATGGCCAGGCACAAGATCCCCCGCTACCTCTGGCTGCTGTCGGAACCCCTGCCGCGCAACGCCAGCGGAAAGTTCCTCAAGCGCGAGCTGCGCCAGACGCTCGCCCTGACGGATGCCTTGTGAAGCATTCCCCTACCCCTCCCGTCCCTCCCCTTCTGGGGAGGAACTAGGCCCGTGCTGATCGACGGCCAGCCTGCGCGCACTATCTGGCCCACGCCCGACGGGACCGTGGAGATCCTCGACCAGACGCGTCTCCCGCACAGCGTGGAGACGGTGCGGCTTGCGAGCCTGGAAGACGCGGTGCGGGCGATCGCCGATATGCAGGTGCGCGGCGCGCCCCTGATCGGGGTGACCGCGGCTTACGGCATGGCGCTCGCCGCCGGCGCCGATCCGTCCGACGCAGCCCTCTCCTCAGCTCGCGCGCGATTGGCCGCCAGCCGGCCGACCGCGGTCAATCTCGCCTGGGCGCTGGCGCGGATCTGCGGCGTGCTGACGGACCTGCCGCCGGCGCACCGCGAAGCCGCAGCCTGGGCCGAGGCGGCGGCGATGGCGGAAGAGGACGTGGCGGCCTGTCGCCAGATCGGCGAGCACGGCGCCGACCTCATCGCCGAGGCCGCGAGGCGGAAGGGTGGGAAGCGGGTCAACATCCTCACCCACTGCAACGCCGGCTGGCTGGCGACGGTGGATTGGGGGACCGCCCTGGCGCCCATCTATGTCGCCCAGGAGCGCGGGATCGACGTGCATGTCTGGGTCGACGAGACCCGCCCGCGCAACCAGGGCGCCGCCCTCACCGCCTTCGAGCTCGGCCAGCAGGGGATCGCGCACACCATCGTCGTCGACAATGTCGGCGGCCATCTCATGCAGCATGGCGAGGTGGACCTGTGCGTGGTCGGCGCCGACCGGGTGACGGCGACGGGCGACGCCGCCAACAAGATCGGCACCTATCTCAAGGCCTTGGCGGCGCACGACAACGGCGTGCCCTTCTTCGTCGCCGCGCCGTCCTCGACGATCGACTGGACGCTCACCGACGGCGTGGCCCAGATCCCGATCGAACAGCGCGGCGCGCGCGAGGTCACCCACCTCTGGGGCGCGCTGGAGGATGGCTCCCTGGGATGGGTCCAGGTATCCGCGCCAGGAAGCGCGGCGGCCAACTACGCCTTCGACGTGACTCCGGCCCGGCTGATCACCGCGATCGTGACGGAGCGGGGCCGGTCGGAGGCGAGCGCGCCAGCCCTTCGGACGCTGTTCGGCGTCTAGCAGGATGTTGAAAAAGCATTTTCAGGCCCCTTTTCGCGGGGCGATTGACCCTACGCGATTGGGAATTCCCAATGAATTCAATGATGCCGTTCCGAGCTCAGCACGCGTATTGCGTTGAATTCGCTGGTTTCGGCCCCTCG
>DATBEN010000092.1:0-13929 GCA_036276055.1 Caulobacteraceae bacterium | reverse complement strand
GGAGGATGCCCATGGCCCTGGACATGGAGCCGGAGATCGCCGCCCTGGTGGGCGAGATCGACTTCGACCCCGAGGCGCTGCACGCCAAGTACCTGGCGGAGCGAGATCTGCGCCTGCGGCCGGACGGCATCGGCCAGTATGTCGAGGTCAAGGCCGAGTTCTCGCGCTACGTCGACGACCCCTATGTCGAGCCGGGCTTCACCCGCGATCCGGTGTTCGACCACGTGGATTTCGTCATCATCGGCGGCGGTTTCGGCGGCCTCCTCATGGGCGCGCGCCTGCACGAGGCCGGGTTCGAGAACCTGCGGGTGGTCGAGGCGGCGGGTGACTTCGGCGGCACCTGGTACTGGAACCGCTATCCCGGCGCGATGTGCGACGTGGAATCCTATTGCTACCTGCCCCTGCTCGAAGAGCTCGGCTACATGCCGAAGCACAAGTACAGCTTCGCCCCGGAGATCCTCGAGCACAGCCGCGCGATCGCGCGTCACTACCGGCTGTACGACCAGGCGTTGCTGCAGACCAGGGTGACCGAACTGCGCTGGGACGAGGCGAAATCTGTCTGGATCGTCTCCACCGATCGCGGCGACCGCTTCACCGCCCGCTATGTAGCCATGGCCAACGGGCCGCTCAGCCGACCCAAGCTGCCCGGCGTGCCGGGGATCAACGAGTTCGAAGGCTACACCTTTCACACCAGCCGATGGGACTACGGCTATACCGGCGGCGACAGCTCCGGGGGGCTGACGGGCCTCGCGGACAAGCGGGTGGGCATCATCGGCACCGGGGCCACGGCGGTGCAGTGCGTCCCGCATCTGGGGGCCTGGGCCAAACAACTCTACGTCTTCCAGCGCACCCCGTCGTCGGTGGACGTGCGCAACAACTGCGAGACCAATCCGGACTGGTTCGCCAACCTGCCTGCGGGCTGGCAGGCGAGGCGGCAGGAGAACTTCAACACCCTCGTCGCCGGCGGCGACCAGGACGAGGACATGGTCCATGACGGCTGGACCGACATCTTCCGCAACCTGACGGGCGCCGCCGCCACGCAAGCCTCGCGCAAGCTGGGACGCCGGCTCAACGGCGCCGAACGCGCCCAGCTGATGATGATGGCCGACTACCGCAAGATGAACCAAGTGCGCGGCCGGGTGGACACGATCGTCCGCGATTCCGACACGGCCGCCCTACTGAAGCCATGGTACCGGCAGTTCTGCAAGCGGCCGTGCTTCCACGACGAATACCTGGATGCGTTCAACCGACCCAATGTGAGCCTGATCGACACCGGCGGTCACGGCGTGGAGCGGCTGGCGCGCAATGCGGTGGTCGCCAACGCCCGGGAATACGAGGTCGACTGCCTGATCTTCGCCACCGGCTTCGAGGTGGGCACCTCCTATACGCGGCGCGCCGGCTACGACATCGTCGGACGAAACGGCGTGACGCTCTCCGACTACTGGGCGGAGGGGCTGCGCACCCTGCATGGCCTGAGCGTGCACAACTTCCCCAACTGCTTCTTCCTCGGCTTCACCCAGACCGCCATCACCATCAGCGTGCCCCAGGCCCTGGGCGAGCAGGCGCGGCACGTCGCCTACATCGTCAGCCAGGCGCGCGAGCGGGGAGCGACCAGTCTGGAGGCGACGGCCGAGGGCGAACAGGCCTATGTCGACGAGGTGCACAGCCTGGCCCGCCTGGGCGAGCGCTTCTACCGCGAGTGCACGCCCGGCTACTACAACAGCGAAGGCGCCGAAGGTAATCGCGCCGGCTTCTTCTCCAACATGTACGGCGCCGGCCCGTTGGCTTTCTTCGAACTGCTGCGGCAGTGGCGCGACGCCGGCGACCTGGCGGGTCTGGAGCTGAAGTAGGTCTCCACCCCGGACCGCCGGTAGGATGCCGGCGGTCCGGGAGGGGGCGTCACGACGAGTGGCGTTCGAATTCCAGGATCTCGTCGAGGACGAATTGGTAGTAGGTCATCGCCTCGCTGACCGAGAAGCGCTCGCGCTCGATCTCGATCCGCGGCTGTCCCGCGCGCACAGACTCCGGGAGAAGCCGGGCGCCGAGGTCGGGCCAGCGCATGACCCGAGGGACCTCCCGCCCGCGCATGGCGATGGTCTCGCCCATCACCGCGGGGTGGAGTTCGAGGAACCGGACGAACGCGTCGGCCAGGGCCTGGACGGCCGCCCTGCCCTGTCCCGCTCGCATGGCGGCGAAGGCGGTCTCCACGCGGACCCGAAGGTCCTCCTCCTGGATGTCGCTCGGGCGCGGCACTGTCCGGCGCCTCAGATCGAGGAATTGATCGGGAAGTCTACGCCCGCCAGCTGTGCGGCGCGCCAGGCCTTCTGCTTGACGTGCCGGTCCCTGAACTCGGGCAGGACGTCGCGGCCGAAGCGCTCTATCGACTCCATGATGTGCGCGTGCTTCCGGTCGCCGCACTGGGCGACGAAGATCATCACGTCGAGGTTCTGCGCCTCGTACTTCAGCAGCGTGCGGCGGATTGTGTCCGCCGAGCCGATGGCGTTGCCGCTGCGCGCGGCGCGGTAGAGCGCCTTGGCGATCTCGTCGCCCGGCTCGCTGCTGGCGATCTCTTCCCCCGAAAGGAAGCCGCCGCGGGCCGCCTGCACGCTGGCGGTCTCCCCGGAGCGATTGAGAAAGTCCCTGTAGACGTTGGCCTGGCCGGGACGGTGGCCGCCGCCGACGGCGGGGTTGTAGTAATAGCCCAGCGAATAGGAGAAGAAGGCCGGACCGTTCGCGCTACGGCGCATCGCCTCTTCGTCCGTCTCAGCCATCATGAAGGTGTTGAGCACCGCCAGGGCCGGATTGATCGCGTGGCCGATCGGCATCAGCTCCTCGCGCACGAGCCGATAATATTCGCGCGCCCGCTCGCCGAGTTCCTCGGGCGTCTCGAACCCGAAGCCAAGCGAGCCCATGCCCAGCCGCGCCGCGACCATGGTCGTTTCCCGGCGAGAGGCGGCCACCCATAGCGGTGGGTGAGGCTTCTGCACCGGCTTGGGGATGACGTTGCGTGGCGGCATGGAGAAGAATTCGCCCTCGAAGCCGGCGTAGGGCGTCTGGACCATCATGTTGGCGACCTCCCGGGTCGCCTCTTCCCACATCGCCTTTTTCTGCCGGCGCTCGACGCCGAAACCGCCCATCTCCATTTCCGAGGCGCTCTCGCCGGAGCCGAACTCCACGCGCCCGCCGCTGAGGATGTCCAGCGCAGCAATGCGCTCCGCCACGCGCGCGGGGTGGTTGTAGCGCGGTGGCGTCAACACGATCCCGTGGCCCAGACGGATGTTCCGCGTACGTTGGGAGAGCGCCGCCATCATCAGTTCCGGCGCGCTCGAATGCGAGTATTCTTCAAGAAAATGGTGCTCGACCTCGAAGACGTAGTCGAAACCTACCTTGTCGGCCAGCTCTACCTGTTCGAGCATCTCGTGGTAGATTCGATGCTCGTCTTCAGGGTTCCAGTTGTCACGGTTCCCAGGTTTGGGAAGCTGCAATTCATAGAACAGGCCGAACTTCATGAGTGGCCGTTTCCTCGCCTGAAATATTATGTGTGGCTCGCAGGGCGCGCAGACCCTCACGACCCGTAAGTGACCGCCATCTTGCGCAAGCCGAACAGGTGGGGCAAGCGCGCCGGTCGTTTTGTGGGTTGTCGCCGGGCGCCGCCCTGCCCTAGTCGTCGCCCGTCAAGCAAGAACGGACGGGAGGCGCAGGGCGCGCATGAGCATCAAAGGCAAGGCCTATGTCGTGGGGGCCTGGGAGCACCCGCGGCGCGAGATCCCCGATCTCTCGACGGCGCAGGTGCACGTCGAATGCGCCCGCGGCGCGCTGGAGGACGCCGGTCTCTCGATCTCCGACGTGGACGCCTACTACTGCGCCGGCGACGCGCCCGGTTTCGGGGCGATGTCGATGGCCGACTACATGGGGCTCAAGCTCAGGCACATGGACTCCACCGAGACCGGTGGCTCGTCCTACATCATCCACGCGGGCCATGCGGCCGAGGCGATCGCGGCGGGCAAGTGCAAGGTGGCGCTGATCACCCTCGCCGGGCGCCCCGTCGGCTCGCGCGCGGGGCTGGGCGATGGTCAGGGCGGGGCGGGCGGCGCGCCACGCCCGGGCGGCCGCGGCGACGTGGGCGGGATCAGCGAGGTCCCAGAAGCCGGCTTCGAGAACATCTGGGGCGGCTCGACCCACAACACCTACGGCATGTGCGCCATGCGGCACATGTATCAGTACGGCACGACGTCCGAGCAGCTGGCCTGGATCAAGGTGGCCGCGTCGCACCACGCCCAGTGGAACGAGCACGCGATGCTGCGCAACGTCGTCACCGTCGAGGACGTGATCAACTCGCCGATGATCGCCGATCCCCTCCACCGGCTGGACTGCTGCGTCGTCTCGGACGGCGGCGGAGCGGTGATCATCGCCGCGCCGGAGGTGGCCAAGAGCCTGAAACGCCCGCTGGTGAAGATCATCGGTCACGGCGAGGCCAACAAGGGTCCGGGCGGCGGGCGCAATCTCGACCTGACCTATTCCGGCGCCGTCTGGTCGGGTCCGCCGGCGTGGGAGGAGGCGGGCGTGAAGCCGGCGGACATCAAGTACGCGTCCATCTACGACAGCTTCACCATCACCGTACTGATGCAGCTCGAGGATCTCGGCTTCTGCGAGAAAGGCCAGGGCGGGAAGTTCGTCGCCGACGGAAACCTGATCTCCGGCATGGGCAAGCTGCCTTTCAACACTGACGGCGGCGGGCTCTGCAACAATCACCCCACCAATCGCGGCGGGATCACCAAGATCATCGAGGCGGCGCGCCAGCTGCGCGGCGAAGCGCATCCGAAGGTCCAGGTCCCGAACTGCGATCTCGCCATCGCCCACGGAACCGGCGGCTCGCTCGGCGTGCGTCACGGCTCGGGCACTCTGATCATGGAAAGGGAATAGGGATGACGGACACCATCGACCGCCCACAGGCCCAGACGCGCCGCATCCCCGCCCCCGCCCAGAACCTGGAGAGCAAGCCGTTCTGGGACGCCGCCCGGGAAGGCCGGTTTCTGATCAAGCGATGCAAGACGTGCAAGGAGCCGCACTGGTATCCACGCAGCATCTGCCCGTTCTGCAACTCGCCCGAGACGGTGTGGGAGGAGAGCCCGGGTGAAGGGGAGATCTACACCTACAGCGTCATGCACCGCGGGACGCCGGTTCCCTACGCCATCGCCTATGTCACCCTCGACGAGGGGGTCTCCCTGCTCACCAACATCGTCGATTGCGACATGGCGAGCCTGAAGATCGGCCAGAGGGTCAAGCTCAAGTGGACGCCCACGGAAGGCGGACCGCCGGTCTTCACCTTCACCCCGGCCTGACGGGTTGCTTTGTCCGGCGCAGCCGGGTTCCTATCTCAACGCTCCGCCGAGGCCGTGCCGGCGCTCTGCGGTCCACCAGCATTCAGGAGCTTCAGTGATGGCCGACGACGCCAACGTCATCCAGCCCTTCGACAAGATCAGCACCGCGCGGGTGGCCCTGGGAGAAAACGTCCGCTCGCGCAGCGTGGCGATGCTCAATCACATCCTCGCCCAGACGATGGCGATGCGCGACCTCTACAAGAAGCATCACTGGCAGACCTCGGGCGAGAACTTCTACGAACTGCACCTGCTCTTCGATAAGCACTACGGCGAACAGGTCGATCTGATGGACGCGCTGGCCGAACGCATCCAGTCCCTCGGCGGCGTCGCCCTGGCGATCGCCCAGGACGTGACCGAGACCACCAAGATCCCGCGCGCCCCGCGCGGACGCGAGAACGCCGTCGGCCAACTGGAGCGCCTGCTTGGCGCCCACGAGATCGTGCTGCAGGAAACCCGGCCTTTCGCCCGCGAGGCCGCGGACAATGGCGACGACGGCACCAATGACCTGCTGGTCAGCCAGATCGTACGGACCAACGAAGCCCAGAGCTGGTTCGTTCACGAGCACCTGCGCAAGCAGACCAAGGCCTGACATAAGGGGCCGCCAGACCGCGGTCTCTCGTCGGACGATCGTACGATCGTCCTGGGCGTTCTGCGGGTTGGTTCGGCGCGAGCGCTCGCCGGAATCGCTCCCGCCACACCCAGACGTCGCTTCGCGCGGCGTCGCCAGAGCAAACCCGTTCAGACGGTCCGTCTGAACGGGGATGATTTGCTCTGAATTCAAGAGTGGAGAGCCTGATTCAGCGTTCGCATCTGTCCCGTGCGAACGCATCAGGCTCTCGGAGGATCGGGAGCGGCCATGGCGAGCGCGTTCGAGGGCGTGCGGGTGATCGACACCGCCCATGATCTCGCCGGATCGATGGCCGCCATGCTGCTGGCTGACCACGGCGCCGAGGTGCTCAAGATCTGCGCGAAGGACTCGGACGAAGCGCCTTCGCCGCGCAGCATCGGCGTCGACCGGAACAAACGGGAGCTCCGGCTCGACCTCTCCTCTCCGGCGGACCGCATCCGATTCGAAACCCTCCTCGCCGGGGCGGACGTCCTGGTGAGCGACGGAGGCCCGGGCGAGCACAAGCGGCTCGGCCTCGAGAGTCCCGCCCTGGTTGAACGTCATCCCCGCCTCGTCGCCCTTTGGGCTCCGCCGTTTGGGCCAACCGGCGAGTGGAGCGATCTTCCGTCCCATCACGGCATGCTCACAGGGCTGACCGGCGCCGCCATGCGCCAGGGCGCCTGGAGCGATCAGCCGATCTGGCACGTGGCGCCGATCGCCCACTACGCCCAGGGGGTGCTGGGGGCGGCGGCCGTCGGCGCGGCCCTCTTCGCCCGTCACGCCACCGGCCGCGGCCAGCCGGTGACGGTGAGCGGCCTCCACGCGATGGCCCAGGTCGCCTGCCCGGTGGCCGAGCCCGGAGCAGGCGCCTTGGGACGCGCCGCGCCGATTGGCTCATCCCCGAGCTATCGGCTCTATCGCTGCGGCGATGGTCGATGGCTCTTCCTGGGCGCCCTGTTCTCCCACTTCTTCGCCCACGCGGCCGAGGCGCTGGAGTTGAAGGGCGCGGACATCTACGAGCCAGGCGGCGCCATTGCCGCGCGCCTTGCCTCGGGGCCCCGCGACCACTGGCTCGAGTTGTTCCGCGCCCACGATGTTCCTGCCGGTCCCGTGGAGCACCGGCAGGACTGGCTCAAGCACGAGATCTGCAGGGACAACGACCTGTGCGCTCGCCTGGATCATGCGCGTCTGGGGCCAGTCGAAATGCCTGGCGTCGCGGCGCGTCTCGAGGCGACGCCCGGACGCGTGCGACACCTGTTGAAGACCTGCGCGGAGGCGGACCTGGCAGCCTTCGCGGAGCCGCAGGCTGATCAGGCGGAGACGCCGGCGAGGCAGGAGGCGCCGGGCCGTCCGCTCGAGGGGGTGAAGGTGCTGGACCTGGGCACGGTCATCGCCGGAACCTACGCTGCAAGCATCCTGGCCAATTTCGGCGCGGACGTGGTGAAGATCGAACCCCCGGAGGGTGATCCGTTCCGCTTCGCCATGACCGGCTTCATCAACTACAACCGCGGCAAGCGGGGGCTGGGGCTCGATCTCAAGGCGGCGGCGGGACGCAAGGCCTTCCTGGACATGTCGGCCAGGGCCGATGTCGTGCTGGACAACTATCGTCTGGGCGTCCGCGAGCGGCTCGGGATCGACCACGGCGCAGTCCGCGCGGTCAATCCGCGCCTGATCTCCTGCTCGGCCAACACCTACGGCTCGCGCGGCGCCCACGCCCGGCTGCCAGGTTTCGATCCCCTGATCCAGGCCCAGAGCGGTCTGATGGCGGCCCAAGGCGGCGACAGCCCGCCGGTGTTCCACACCATTCCCGTCAACGACGTCGCGACGGCGGCTCTGACCGCCTTCGCAGTGATCGCCGCCCTCAACGCGCGCGTCCGGACAGGAGAGGGCCAGGTGGTGGAGACCAGCCTGGCGGCGGCCAGCACGCTCTACCAGTTCGAGGACCTGGTGGCCTACGAGGGTCGTCCGCCCACGCCGATTGGCTGCCGCGACTGCCCCGGCTTCTCGGCGCTCGATCGATATTACCCGGCGCGCGACGGCTGGCTGACCCTTGCCGCGCGCGAACCGGGGCAGTTCGAGAGGCTCGCCCTGGCGCTCGACCGTCCACAGTGGCTGTCCCGCTGGTCCGGCGAGACCGCCCTGGATCAAGACCGGGATGGAGACCTGGCGCGGGAGATCTCGGAGGCGCTGGAGGGGCAGTCCCGCGATGCAGTCCTCGAGGCGCTGGCCGCCGCCGGCGTTCCCGCCACGCCGGTGCTCACGCCCCGCGAAGCGGCAGGATGCGAGACCCTGTGGGAGAATGGCTATTACGAGATCTTCTCTCACCCGCAGTGGGGGGAGCTGGTGGGCTCACGGGGGTACGCCGAATTCGATGGCGCGCTGGCGCGTTTCGCCCGCCTGGAGCCGGAGCTTGGCGAACACGGCTCCGAGGTGCTGCTGGAGTATGGATTCCCGCGGGAGCGGATTGTCGAGCTGGCGCGCGGCGGCGTGATCTTCCGGGGCTGAAGCGAGAGGGGCGCATGGCGCTGTACGAACATCTGATGATCGAGATCGCCGGCGGCCCGCAGGCGCGCGCCGCCGTCGTCGATCGCCTCGGCGCCTGGTCCGGCGCGGATAAACCGCTCGGGCTCTTCACGTCCCAGCTTGGCTGGGCGGCCTCCGAGGCCGCGATTCTCATCGAGGATGGGGAAGGCGCGGCGCGCGACGCCGCAGATGCTCTTGCCCGGCAACCTGGCCTGACGCTCACCTATCGCCGGTTGATGCGCCCCACGCTGCGCCCAGCCGACGGCGCCCGGCTCGCGGCCGGCGGCGTGTGGGTGCATCGCACGTTCGAGATCCGGACGGAGAACCTTCAGACGTTCGTGGCGCTCTCCGGCGAAGGATGGGCCGACTTCGAGCGGCGCTTCGACGCGCGGGTTTTCGGCCTGTTCGAAGTGACCGAGCCACGCCCCGACCCCGCAGTGACGGAGCTGCTGCTTATGACCCGCTACGGCAGCCACGGGATCTGGGAGGACTCCCGCGATCCCACCACCGAGGCGATGCAGACCTTCCTGCGCCGCGCCGCCCTGACGCTGCGCACTCGCGCCGCGAGCAGCCTTCTGGCCTGGGCGGCCGACTGATCGGGCGAGGACGCCGACGTCATCCGTGGCGCCATTGCGGCGGGGCGAGCGTTAGCGGGGATCGATCCCCGGAGACGCCGCCAATGGACCGCCCTCGACCTCGCAGAGTGCGGCCCCTGGGACTGGCCCTCGCCTTCGTCGCCGGCGCCGTCGCGCCAGCTGTGGCGAGGCGCGCGGCGGCTTCCGTCCTGGAGGGGCTGCACGCGCCCGGACGCGGACCGGACGATTTCGCCGACAGCCCCCTTCGGATTTCCAGACGGGGGTGGATGGACGCACTCGGCCACACGATCCGTGAGTTCACTCAGGACCGCGTCCTCGCCGTGGCCGCAGGCGCGGCCTTCTACGCCCTGCTGGCCCTGTTCCCTGCCCTGGCCGCTTTCGTGTCGCTCTACGGCCTCATGGCGAATGTCGACGAGGCGCGCAAGCAGCTCCTCTCACTGTCCAACGTCCTGCCGGGCGGCGCGATCAGCGTGTTGAGTCAGCAGCTGACACGCCTGGGTTCGAGCGGCCACGCAAGCCTTGGCCTCGCCTTTGTCGGCGGCCTTCTGATTTCCATCATCAGTTCGAACGCAGGGATGAAGGCCCTGATCGGCGGCCTGAACGTGGCCTACGAGGAGCGAGAGAAGCGGAATTTCCTGAAGCTCAACGCCGTCTCTCTGGCCTTCACCCTCGGCTCGATCGTGTTCTCGGTGATCGCCATCGCCGCCGTGGTGGCGGCGCCCGAATTGCTGAGGCGACTGGGGCTGGGTCCGACCGCCGGACCCGTCACCCTGCTCAAGTGGCCGCTGCTGCTGGTCGTCGTCATGGCCGGGTGTTCCGTGCTCTATCGCTATGGTCCCTCGCGGGAGCACGCCCGCTGGCGTTGGATCACACCGGGCGGGATTGCGGCCGCCGTCGGCTGGCTCGTCATGTCGCTGCTGTTCTCCTGGTACGTGTCGAACTTCGGGAACTACGACAGGACCTATGGCTCGCTCGGCGCGGTCATCGGCTTCATGACCTGGATCTGGCTGTCGCTGATCGTGGTCCTGTTCGGCGCCGAACTGAATTCGGAGCTCGAACTCGAGACCCTTGTCGACACGACCACCGGCCGACCGCAGCCGCCAGGGCGCCGCGGCGCCTTCGTCGCCGACCACAAGACCTCGGCCGGACCGACATCTCCTCCTCTGCGACCCAGATCGCCGAAGCCAAATTGACCGCGCAAGCCTTTGCGCTTGGCGCCGCTCCGGCCTTAGGGTCCCTCAAAACCTGGAGGAGGAGTTTTCATGCGGCTCAGGGAGCCCCGCGTCGCGCCCGTGGACATGGCCAATCTGACGGAGGATCAGCGTGAGGCGCTGAAGCCATTCGAAGGCCGCCCGGCCCTCAACATATTCCGCACCCTGGCCAATGCGCCCAAGGGGCTCACCGCGTTCCTGGCCTGGGGCAACTATGTCCTCTCGCGGCGCAACAGCCTGCCGCCGCGCGAGCGGGAGATCGTGATTCTGCGCGTCGGCTTCCTGTGTCGATCGGGCTACGAGTTTACCCAGCATCGGCGCATCGGCCTCGACCAGGGCCTCACCGCGGCCGAGATCGAAGCGATCAAGGTGGGCGCCAATGCGGGCGCCTGGAGCGAAGCGGATGCGACCCTGATCCGGGCCTGCGACGAACTCCACCGCGACCAGTTCATCAGCGACTCCGCCTGGAAGGCGCTGGGACGCCACTTCGACGAGAAGCAACGGATGGATCTGGTGTTCACGGTCGGCCAGTACACCCAGGTCTCGATGATCCTGAACACCTTCGGCGTGCAGCTCGAAAAGCCGGACGAGCTCGACCCGGCGCTGGATGGACGCTGAGATGAGCGGCCGGCTGGCCGGTAAGAGCGCCATCGTCGTCGGGGCCGGCCAGACGCCGGGCGAGACGATCGGCAACGGGCGCGCCACGGCGCTGCTCTTCGCCCGCGAGGGCGCGCGCGTCCTGTGCGTGGATCGGGTGGGCGAACGCGCCGATGCGACCGCCACAGAGATCATCGCCGCCGGCGGCCAGGCGCACGCCGTTTCGGCCGACATCGGCCGTCCCGCCGATTGCGCCGCCATCGTCCAGGCGGGCCTGGAGCGGTTGGAGACCATCGACATCCTGGTCAACAACGCCGGCATCGGTGGCGGCGACGCGCCCGCCCACAGGCTCGAGGAAGCCGCGTGGGACCGGATCTTCGCCGTGAACCTCAAGGGCATGTGGCTGACGATCAAGGCCGCCCTGCCACCCATGCGCGAGCGGGGCCAGGGCGCGATCGTCAATGTCTCGTCGCTGGCCGCCCGGGCCGGCGGCATCCAGCTTGCGTACGAGGTATCCAAGGCGGGCGTGAATCGCCTGACCACCAGCGTGGCCATCTCCAACGCGCGTCATGGGATTCGCTGCAATGCCGTCGCCCCAGGACTGATGGACACGCCCATGGCCGTGTCGGGGATCGCCCAGGCGAGCGGGCGGACGACCACCGAAGTGCGCGAGGAGCGAGACCGCCGCGTGCCTCTCGGCGGCAAGATGGGCACCGCCTGGGACACCGCCCACGCCGTCCTCTTCCTCGCCTCCGACGAGGCCCGGTTCATCACCGGCGCCATTCTCCCGGTGGACGGCGGCATGGGCGTGCGGATCGGCTGAGGTCGGGCTACTTCCCGGCTTTGGACGTGTTCAGGATGACGGCGGCGCGGACGAGGGCCTTCAGCGCCTCCTCGTTGATCTGCTCGCCCTCGTGTACGTCGATCGCGCGCCGGGTATTTCCATCAAGACTGGAGTTGAAAAGCCCTGAAGGATCTTCCAGGGACGCGCCCTTGGCGAAGGTCATCTTGACGACGGCCTTGTAGGTCTCGCCGGTGCAGATGATCCCGTCGTGGGACCATATGGGGACACCTCTCCACTTCCATTCCTCGATGACATCCGGATCGGCCTGCGTGACCAGGGCGCGGAGCCGGCCAAGCGTCTCGCCGCGCCAATCGCCCAGTTCGGCGATCCTCTCATCGATGAGCTGGGACGGAGACTTGCCGTCCTGCGCCGCGCTCGTCTTCACGCCCGCCTCTCCTCCTCGCTGGCGACTTCAGTCGACCCGGGCGAGGACCTTCTCCAGATTGTCGAAGAACCGCGGCCACCCGGCCTTCGCGCCATGATAGGCCTGCGGCTGATCCGACCGGAAGCCCACCTGCTCCATGCGCAGGTGTGTCCCGGCGCCTGTCGCCGAGAGGGTCCAGGTGACCACTGTGCCAAGACCAAACGCGCCCCAGGTATAGGACAGTGTCCTGTTCGGCTCGACCGTCAGCACCTGACAGTCCACGCCGCCCCAGTCCGCGGTGAAACGGAAACGGTGGTCCACGACGGGGCTGAAGTCGTTCTTCATCAGCCACTCCTCGATCAGGTGCGGTTGCGTGAGCGCTCGCCAGACCTTCTCCGGCGGAAAGGGGACCTCCCGCTCGATAACGACGGTGAGCGTCTCGGTGGCGGCGTTAGTCATTGGTCCATCCTCTTGAGCAGGTCCTCGAGATCATCGAACCGACGGCGCCAGAAACCGGCCATCTCGCTCGTCCAATCGACCAGGGGAGCCAGGGCGCCCAGCTGTGCGCTGTAGTGCGTCTGTCGCCCCTCGCGCCGGTCGCGCACGAGGCCAGCCTGCTTCAGGACGCCAAGGTGCTTGGACACCGCCGGCTGTGAAACCCCTGCCTGCGCCGTGAGAGATCCGACCGTCTGTTCTCCTTCGCGGCACAGCCGCTCAAAGATCGCCCGCCGGGTCGGATCCGCGAGGGTCCTGAACAGCACATCGTGGGCGTCGGACATGTGGGATCTATAACCTCTCGGCTATTGGTCAGATCCATAACCGCGGAGCTATGCGTGAGTCAAGCGCGACGCTGAACCCGTCCCTCCCCTTCGGGGCGAACTCGGCCTTGGCCGGGTGAAACCCTTGCAGCTAGCTCAGCTCCCCACGCCGTCCAGCCGCGCCATCACCGTGTCCGGGATCTCGATCGCGCCGACGGCCAGGTTCTCGCGCAGATGGGCGCGCGAAGAGGTGCCGGGGATAAGAAGGACGTTGGGGGCGCGGCGCAGCAGCCAGGCCAGGGCCAGTTGCATGGGCGTGACCGCGAGCTCGGCCGCAGCGTCGGACAGGACCTTCGACTGCAACGGGCTGAAGCCGCCCAGGGGGAAAAAAGGCACGTAGGCGACGCCTGCGGCGGCGAGCTGGTCGATCAGGGCGTCATCGTCACGGTGAGCGAGGTTGTAGTAGTTCTGGACGCAGACGACCGCCGCGATCGAGCGCGCCTGCTCGATCTGGGCCGCGGTCGCATTGCTGACGCCAAGGTGGCGGATCAGCCCCTGGCGCTGCAGGTCGGCCAAGGTCGAGTACATCTCCTCCACCGGGCCCTCCGCTGGAAGATGAAGGGCGCCGGGCAGCCGCATGTTGACGGCGTCGAGGACGTCGACGCCGAGGCGCCGCAGATTGTCGTGCACTGCACGGGTCAGGTCGGCGGGGGAGTGGGCCGGATTCCATGAGGCGTCGTCACCACGCCGGGCGCCTACCTTGGTGACGATCGTCAGGCCTTCCGGATAGGGGTGGAGGGCCTCCCGGATCAGCTCGTTGACGACATAGGGTCCATAGAAGTCGCTGGTGTCGATGTGATCGACGCCGGCGTCGACCGCGGCGCGCAGGACGGCAAGAGCCTCGTTGCGATCGCGCGGCGGGCCGAACACGCCGGGACCGGCGAGCTGCATCGCTCCATAGCCGATGCGGTTCACGGTCCGGTCGCCCAGGCGGAAGACGCCCGCGGCGGCGGCGGGGCGGTCGAGTTGGGTGGTGTCGGTCATGGGG
>DATBEN010000091.1:0-11679 GCA_036276055.1 Caulobacteraceae bacterium | reverse complement strand
TACGCGCGCGGAGAGCGGCTGAACCCGACGGCGCCGCAGCCCGTCAGCAGCAAGAAACCGTCCCAGGCGTTCGGCGCGGCCTACAGCGGCCACGACCCCGAGGCCCTGATCCACATCGCGCCAAAGGGTGGCATCACCCTGATCATGCCCAATGCGGAGTGTGGACAGGGCGTCTATACCGGCGAGGCGACTCTGATCGCGGAGGAGCTGGAGGTCGGGCTCGACCAGATCCAGGTCGCCGCGGCGCCGCCCGACGAGGCCCTGTACAAACAACCGTTGCTCCAGCTCCAGGCGACGGGAGGCTCGACCTCGATCCGGGGCGCCTGGACGCCGTTCCGGCAGGCCGGCGCCATGGCGCGCATCATGCTCGTCCAGGCCGCAGCCCAGGCGTGGGGCGTCCCGGAGAGCGAGTGCGTCGCACGGAGGGCGGTGATCACTCACGCCGCCAGCGGGCGCTCGGCGCCCTATGGGACCTTCGCGGAAGCCGCCTCGCGCCTGCCCAAGCCAGCCGAAGTCGCGCTCAAGCCGCCCAGCCAGTTCGAACTGATCGGAAAGCGGCTCCAGCGGGTCGACACGCCGGCCAAGGTCGTGGGCCAGGCCAAGTACGGCATCGACATCAGCGTCCCCGGGATGAAGATCGCCACCGTCGCGGCCTCGCCTGTGCTCGGGGGTCGCCTGGCCAGCGTCGACGACACAGCCGCCCTGGCGATCCCCGGCGTTCGGCAGGTCGTCCAGCTGCCCAACGCCGTGGCCGTGGTGGGCGATCACTTCTGGGCGGCGAAGTCCGGCCTCGACGCCCTGAAAATCACCTGGGCGCCTGCGGCGAACGTCAACCTCTCCACCGCCGACCTCTGGGCCAGCATGGATGGCGCCGCCCGCAAGGGCCAAGCCGCGGTGGCGATGACCCGCGGGACACCTGATCAGACAATCCAGCATGCCCAGAAGCGCCTGACGGCAGTCTACCGCCAGCCATTCCTCTGCCACGCCCCCATGGAGCCCCAGGCGGCGGTGGTCCACGTCCGCGGCGGCGGCGCCGAGGTCTGGTGCGGCACCCAGGTCCCCGCCCGCGCCCAGTCCGAGGTGGCGAAGATCGTCGGCTGCCCGCCCGAACAGGTGACGGTGAACAACCAGCTGATCGGCGGCGCCTTCGGCCGCAAGCTGGAGACCGACTACGTCGAGCAGGCCGCGGCGATCGCCAAGGCGTGTCCCTACCCGGTGAAACTGGTGTGGACGCGCGAGGAGGACATGCAGCACGACAACTACCGGCCGATGTATGTTGACGTGCTGTCCGCCGGGCTGGACGGCGCCGGGCATCCGGCGGCCTGGACCCACCGGGTCATCGGCGCGTCGGTGACGGCGCGGTGGGTCCCTGAGGGGATGCGCCCGAACGGGGTGGATCCGGACGCCGTGGAAGAGGCCGAGGATCCCGTCTACGGCCTGTTTCCGAACATGCGCGTCGAATACGTCCAGTGGCGGCCGCCGCCGGGCGTGATCGTGTCCTGGTGGCGGGGCGTGGGGCCGACCCACAACATCTTCGTCATCGAGAGCTTCGTCGACGAGCTGGCTCACGCCGCCGGGAAGGACCCGGTCGCCTATCGGCGGGAGCTGCTTGCGAACGTTCCACGCGCCAGGGCGGTGCTCGATCGAGCGGCCCAGGCCTCCGGCTGGGGCTCGCCTCTGCCGCCCCGAACGGGTCGCGGGGTGATCGTGCAGAAATCGTTCGGCACCTACATCGCCGCCGTGGTCGAGGCCCAGGTCGCGGATGAGGGCGACGTCGTCCTGCGCCGCGCCACGGTCGTCGCCGACCCAGGCTACGTGGTAAATCCGGACGTCCTTGGGCAGCAAATCGAGGGTGGCTTGCTCTTCGGACTGTCCGCAGCCCTGTTCCAGCAGATCACCCTGAAGGACGGACGCGTCCAGCAGAACAATTTCAACGACTACCGGACGCTGCGCATCGACGAGACCCCGCCGGTCGACGTCATCATCACCCAGACCGACAATGCGCCGGGTGGCATTGGCGAAGCCGGCACGACGGCCGCGGCCCCGGCGCTGGCCAACGCGATCTTCGCCGCCACGGGGGTGCGCCTGCGCGAGGTCCCGATCGATCGCAGCCTCTTGCGGCGGGGCGCACGGCAGGCCGCCCAGACGTTCGCGGCGCTCGCCATTGCGGGCGTCGCGGCGGCTGGAGCGCTGGCCGGGCGTGAAGCCGTCGAGGAGGACATGCCGTGAGGGTCCGGTGGATTCTCGGGGCGCTGGTGGTCGCCGGCATCGTCTTCGCGGTCTCGGTCCTGCTCTGGCCAGCCCCTCCCCTGCCGACGGTCAATGCCGCCCCTGCGAACCCCGAAGTGGTCGCCCAGGGGCGGTACGTCGCGACGGCGGCGGACTGCGCCCCCTGCCATACCGTCCCCGGCGGTCAGCCGTTCGCAGGTGGCCGCGCGTTTCGGCTGCCGTTCGGGACGATCTACTCGCGCAACATCACGCCCGACCGCGAGCACGGGATCGGCGCCTGGACGGACGCGCAGTTTATCCGGGCGGTGAAGGCCGGGGTTGGCCCGCAGGGGGAAGAACTCTATCCGGCCTTCCCTTACACATCCTACCACCGGATGAGCGACACCGACGCCCTGGCGGTGAAGGCCTATCTCTTCAGCCTGTCGCCATCGGCTGCGCCGAACCGGCCCAACGCACTCTCCTTCCCGTTCAACCAGCGCCCCTTGATGCGGTTCTGGAAACTACTGTTCATGCCGCGGCACGGGTTCGCGGCGGACGCGCGCCAGTCGCCGCAGTGGAACCGCGGGGCGTATCTGGTCACCGCCCTCGGCCACTGCGGCGAGTGCCATACGCCACGCAATCTCATGTATGGGCTGGAGAACGGCCAAGCCCTCGCGGGCGAGACCATGCAGGGCTGGACCGCCTGGAACATCACCTCCGATCCCCACCATGGCGTTGGGATACGGAGCCCGGAGACGATCGCGCAGTATCTCCGCTACGGCTATGCGCCGGGCATGGGCGCCGCCGGCGGACCCATGAAGGAGGCGATCGACTTCAGCCTCAGCCAACTCTCACCCGGCGATCTCGAAGACATCGCCGTCTATCTCAAGACCATTCCCGGCCGGGCCAGAGGTCCCGTCATCGGCGCCGTTCCGCAGGCCGTGGCCGCATCATCCCCCGCCTTCCCGAGCGCCGGCGATCCGCACGTCAATGCTGCCGGCCGTCGGATCTTCGAAGGCGCGTGCGTGGGCTGCCATGCCTGGAACGGCCAGGGGCAGGAAACGCCGCTGGCGGACCTCGCCGGCCTCGCATCGGTGAACCAGCCTCGCGGGGTGAACGTGGTCCAGACGGTCCTGCGCGGCAATTCGGTGAGCGCCCCGCAGGGCCGCGCCGCAATGCCCGCGTTCGGCGCCGGCTATTCCGACACCGAGATCGCGGCGGTCGCCAATTATGTCGTCGGGCGTTTCGGCGGCCAGAGCGGGACGGCCAGGGCGAGCGACGTCGCAAAAGCCCGACTGCAATAAACCGGACTCGCCTCCCCTCCGGCCTCGCGAACGGCTAAACCTTCGGAATGCGCACCGACACCCCTCAGCCCGTCCGCCTGGCGGACTATCGCCCGCCCGCCTTCCTGATCGACGAGGTGCGACTGGACTTCGACCTCTCGGCGAACGCCACCCGGGTGAAGGCGCGCCTGTCGGTGCGGCGCAACGGCGATCATGACGAGCCGCTATGGCTCGATGGCGAGCGCCTCAAGCCGATCTCGGTGGCCGTGGACGGCGAGCAGTTGGGCCCCAACGCCCACACCATCGACGACGACGGCCTCACCATCCCCGACGTACCCGACGCCTTCGTCCTCGAGACGGAGGTCGAGATCGATCCCGAGGCCAACAAGGCCCTCGACGGGCTCTACATGTCCGGGGGGCGCTTCTGCACCCAATGCGAAGCCGAGGGCTTCCGCAAGATTACCTTCTGGCCTGACCGCCCCGACGTCCTGTCGCGCTTCACCGTCCGGGTCGAAGCCGACACCATGTTTCAGCACCTGCTGTCCAACGGGAACCTGATCGAGGCCGGATCGACCCATGACGGGCGTCACTTCGCCGTCTGGAATGATCCCTTCCCCAAGCCCTGCTATTTGTTCGCCCTGGTCGCCGGCGAACTGGACGTGCTCGAGGACCGGTTCGTCACCATGAGCGGCCGCGAAGTCGCCCTGCGCATCTTCGTCGACCCGGGCATGGCGGCGCGGTCGGCCTACGCCATGGACAGCCTCAAGCGCGCCATGCGCTGGGACGAGACCACCTTTGGCCGCGAATACGACCTCGACCTCTTCATGATCGTCGCCGTGCGCGACTTCAATTTCGGGGCGATGGAGAACAAGGGCCTCAACATCTTCAACTCCTCGCTGCTGCTGGCGGACCCGGCCACCGCCACGGACCTCGACTACGAGCGGATCGAAGGCGTGGTCGCCCACGAATACTTCCACAACTGGACCGGCAACCGGATCACCTGCCGCGACTGGTTCCAGCTGTGCCTGAAGGAGGGGCTGACTGTGTTTCGCGACCAGTCCTTCTCTGCGGACCAGCGCGGCCACGCCGTGCAGCGGATCAAGGAGGTGCGGGTGCTGCGGGCCCGGCAGTTCGCCGAGGACGCCTCGCCCATCGCGCACCCGGTCCGCCCGTCGCAGTACCTGAAGATCGACAACTTCTACACCGCGACGATCTACGAGAAGGGCGCTGAACTCATCCGGATGCTCAGGACGATCCTGGGCGAGACTGGATTCCGCCGCGGCATGGATCTTTATTTCGAGCGCTGGGACGGCCACGCCACGACGGTGGAGGCCTTCGTCCAGTGTTTCGCGGACGCCTCCGGACGTGACCTGTCCCGCTTCTTCGCCTGGTACGAGCAGGCTGGCACGCCGCAGCTGCGCATCGATGCAGTCTATGACGAAGCGGCCAAGGCGCTGCAGCTGAACCTGGCGCAGGAGACCGGGCCCACGCCGGGCCAGCCGGACAAGCACGCGCTTCCCATCCCCATCGCGCTTGGACTGCTCGACGGCGAGGGCGTCGAGATCCGCCCAACCGAGATCATCCTGCTGGACTCAGCCGAGCTGAGCGTACGGTTGGAAGGCGTCCCGGAACGCCCGGTCGTCTCGGCCCTGCGCGGCTTTTCGGCTCCGGTAGGCCTGCGGATGGATGCGCCGGTGAAGGACGCCTACGTCCTCATGGCCGCGGACCCGGACCTGTTCAACCGCTGGGAGGCGGGCCAGGCCCTGGCGCGGACCCTGATGCTCGGCCGCGCCGGCGGGCGGCCGGACGAGGTGGGCGAGGAGCGCTTCGCCGACGCCCTCGGGCGTGGTCTCTCCGATCCGTCGGCGGATCCGACGTTCAAGGCCCTGCAGCTGGCGCTGCCGTCCGAATCCGACCTCGCCGTGCTCTCGGCCCCCGCCGACCCGGCGGCGATCCATATGGCCCGCGAGGCCCTGCGCACCCGGATCGCCGCGCACCTCGCCGATCCGCTGCGCTACCTGCACGGGGCGCTGCAGGACGCCGGCGAATTCTCCGCCAGCGCCGAAGCGGCCGGTCGACGCGCCCTGCGCAACGCCGCCCTCACCATGCTGAGCGCCGGCGGCCATCAGATGGATCGCGACCGCGCCAAGGGTCATTTCGAGGCCGCCGCCAACATGACCGACGCCATCGGCGGGCTGACCGCCCTGATGCTGCTGGGCGGAGCGGAAGCCGACGCGGCGCTGGAGACGTTCTACGCTCGCTGGCGCGATGAACCCCTGGTGATCGACAAGTGGTTCACCGTGCAAGCGTTGGATCCCGGCGAGGGCTCCCTCGGCCGCGTGCTGGGCCTCACCGCCCACCCGGCGTTCGATGCCCGCAACCCCAACCGACTGCGCAGCCTGGTGGGCGCCTTCGCCAGCGCCAACCCGGCCGCCTTCCACGATCCCAGCGGCGGCGGCTACCGGTTCCTGGCCGATCAGATCCTGTCGGTGGATGCGTTCAATCCGATGACCGCCTCGCGCCTGGTCGAGCCACTCGCGAGCTGGCGTCGCTATGTTCCGCAGCTCGGCGAGCAGATGCGCGGCCAACTGGATCGAATCGCCGGGGCCGAGGGACTGTCGAAAAATGTGAGGGAGCTGGTGGGAAAGGCGCTCGCATGAAGAGAGAAGCTGAGCCTTAAAGTTCTCCGTGTTCACCTATCTGTTACGATGGTCACAGACGGTTAAACTTTGAGGATTTAGCCTGAAAAACCCGAGGGAGAGGGCAGGACTGTTCCACGCAGCGTCATCGGGCCGCGCCTCAAGCGACTTGTTTCGCGGCGCGATTAAGTCGAACTTCAGACCGCCCCGCTTAATCGGTCGGGGGCAAGCAGCGTAGAGCTTACATGACGAACCTAATCGCGCCCACAGATCCGGGGGCGGCGGCGCTGGCACTTGGGCTGCAGGTCCTGGGCCTGCCTGTCGACGCCGCCGAGATCCTCCACCAGTCCGGCAAGAGCCGCCTGGATGCGATCGACCTCGTGCGCTTCGCCAGGACCCAGCCGGTCAAGGCGCGGCTGGTCACGAGCAATGTCGCGCGTCTGGTTACGACACCGCTGCCTGCCCTGGTTCGGATGCGAGACGGAGCATGGCTGGTCGCCGGGCGCGTGGCCGAAGGCAAGATCCTGGTTCAGAGTCCCTTCGAGCGCACGCCCAGGCTCGTTCCGCTCGAGGACTTCGGCGCCCTTTGGGACGGCACTGTGCTGCTGATCGCGCGGCGGGCGAGCCTGACCGATCCCTATCAGCGCTTCGGCATCTCCTGGTTCATCGCGGCGATCCAGAAATACCGGCAGCCCCTCACCGAGGTGCTGATCGGCTCGTTCTTCGTGCAGGTGTTCGCCCTGCTCACGCCGCTGTTCTTCCAGGTCATCATCGACAAGGTGTTCGTCCAGCGGGGACTCTCGACGCTCGAGGTGCTCTCGATCGGCATGCTCGGGCTGGGCGTCTTCGAGATCCTGCTGGGCGGGATCCGCGCCTTCCTGCTCGCCCACACCTCGAACCGCATCGACGTCGAGCTGGGCGCGCGGTTGTTCAAGCACCTCTTCGCCCTGCCTCTGGCCTACTTCCAGGTCCGGCGCGTGGGCGACACCATCGCCCGGGTCCGCGAGACGGACAACATCCGCCAGTTCCTAACCTCCTCGGCCTTGACGCTGGCGATCGACCTCGTCTTCTCGCTGATCTTCCTCGCTGTCCTGCTCCTCTACAGCCCGACGCTCACCCTGATCGTCGCGGCGGCCATCCCGCTCTACGTGCTGCTGAGCCTGGGTCTCACCCCCGTCTTCCGCCGGCGGCTCGACGAGCGGTTCCGCCGCGGCTCGGAGAACCAGTCGTTCCTCGTCGAAGCCGTCGCGGGGGTCGAGACCGTCAAGTCGATGGCGGTCGAACCGGTCATGCAGCGCCGCTGGGAGGAGCAGCTGGCCGCCTACGTGAAGTCGGCATTCAGCGTCATCACGCTCAACACCTTCGGCAGCCAGACCGCGGCCCTGATCAACAAGATCACTGTCGTCCTGATCCTCTTCGTGGGCGCGCGCCTGGTGATCGACGATCGCCTCACCGTGGGGGAGTTGGTGGCCTTCAACATGATCGCCTCCCAGCTGGCCGCCCCGGTGCTGCGCATCGCCCAGCTGTGGCAGGACTTCCAGCAGGTCCGGATTTCGATCGACCGCACCGGCGACATCCTCAACACCACCCCCGAGCCCGGCGCGGCAAGCGCCGTGCGACTTCCGCCGATCAACGGGCAGATTTCGATCCAGCACGTCAGCTTCCGCTACCGCCTCGACGGCCAGGTCGTGCTACGCGACGTCTCCCTCGAGATCCCGGCGGGACAGGTGGTGGGGATGGTCGGCTCGTCCGGCTCCGGCAAGAGCACGCTCGGCAAGCTGATCCAGCGACTCTACATCGCCGAGAGCGGCCGGATCGCCATCGACGGCAACGACCTGACCCTCGCCGATCCGTCCTGGCTGCGCCGCCAGATCGGCGTCGTGCTGCAAGAGAACATCCTGTTCAACCGCTCGGTGCGGGACAACATCGCGCTGGCCGATGAGTCGATGTCGATGGAGCGCGTGATCGAGGCGGCCGAGCTCGCGGGCGCGCACGAGTTCGTCACCGCGCTCCCCGAGGGCTACAACACCATCATCGGAGAGCGGGGCGCCTCGCTCTCCGGCGGCCAGCGCCAGCGGATCGCCATCGCCCGGGCGCTGGTGGCCAATCCGCGCATCCTGATCTTCGACGAGGCGACCTCCGCCCTGGACTACGAGAGCGAGGCGGCGATCCAGGCGAACATGCGGCGCATCTGCGAGAGGCGCACGGTGGTGCTGATCGCCCACCGTCTCTCGACCCTGCGCATCGCCGACCGGATCGTGGCGATCGAGAAAGGCCAGATCGTCGAGGACGGGAACCACCAGTCGCTGCTGCGCGCCGGCGGCCGCTACGCGCGGCTGTGGAGCCTGCAGACGTCGGACTTCTCACCCGTTCACGCGGTGGTGTGACCAATGAGTCTATCGCATTCCATCGAGCGCGCCCTGAGCCTGTTCGAGCGCCAGGACGAGCGCGAGTTCCTGCCGGCCGCGCTGGAGGTGGTGGAGACGCCCGCGTCCCCAACCCTGCGGCTGTTCTCCTGGCTGATCATCGCCTTCTTCGCCATGGCCGTCGCCTGGGCCTTCCTCGGCCAGATCGACATCCTCGCCACCGCCCAGGGCCAGATCCTGCCGGCGGGGGACGTGAAGACCATCCAGCCGCTGAACACCGGCACGATCCGCGCCATCGATGTCCAGGACGGCGATCACGTCCGGCGCGGACAGCTGCTGATCGAGCTGGACCCGACGGAGACGTCCGCGGACCAGGACAAGACCTCCCGCGACCTCATGCAGGCCAAGCTCGATGTCGCGCGGCTGATCGCCCTGAAAGGGAGCTTCGCCGGTGGGTCGAGCGAGTTCGTCGCCCCGCCGGAGGCGACGCCCGAGCTGGTGGCGGAGGCGCGCGCCGCCATGCGCGCCCAGGGCGGCGAGCAGGCGTCGAAGATGGCCGACCTCTCGCAGCAGATCGCCCAGCGCTCCGCCGAGGTGGCCGAGGTGGGCGCCGAGACTCAGAAGATCCAGGGCACCCTGCCGATGCTCGAGCAGAAGGAGCGGATCAACCAGCAGCTGGTGGCCCGCGGCTTCGGGACGACCTTGTATTATCTCGACGCCCAGCAGGCGGTGAGCGACGCGAGGAACGACCTTGCCATCACCGGTCGCCGCGCCGACGCGGCGCGCGCCGAGCGCGCCTCGCTGCAGCACCAGCGCGACGAGGCCCGCTCGACCTACGAGAGCACCATCCTCGCCGATCTCAGCAAGGCCGAGGAGCAGGAGAACGAGCTCTCCGCCGAATTCGTGAAGGCGAAGAACAAGTCCGCCCAGACGGAGATCCGCTCGCCGATCGGCGGCGTGGTCGAGCAGCTGGGGGTCCACACCCTCCACGGCGTGGTGATGCCCGCCCAGCATCTGATGATCGTGGTTCCCGACACCCGCGATCTCACGGTCGAGACGCGGCTGTCCAACCGCGACGTGGGCTTCGTGCGGCCCGGCGACAAGGTGAAGGTCAAGGTCGAGACCTTCAACTTCACCCGCTACGGCATGATCGACGGCCGCGTGCTGGACATCAGCCCCGACGTGGTCGACGCCGACACGACGCCGGCCAGCGGCGCCGCGTCAGGGACGGCGCCAGGTTCGGCGAAGTCCGCGGGCTCGTCGTCCTATATCGCACGAATTTCGCTCGGTGCGACGAGCATGATGGTGGACGGCGTGCGCCGACCTCTGCAACCTGGGATGAGCGTGACCGCAGAGATTCGCACCGGCGGCCGCTCCATTGCCGATTACCTGCTCTCGCCCCTTGCCAGGAAAACCCAGGAAAGCCTGCATGAGCGCTGAACTACGAAGGCCAGGACGGGTCGCGGCCCCGCCCCTCGTCCTGGCCTGCGTCCTTGCCGCCGCGCCCGCCGGGGCCACGACCCTGCTGGACGCCATCCGGATGGCCTACCAGACCAACCCCACCCTTCGCGCCCAGAGGGCGGAGTTGGCGGCGGTGGGCGAGGGCTATGTCCAGGCGCGGTCGAACCTGGGGCCACAGGTGAATCTCAACGGACAGGGCGGCTATTCCATCGCCCGCGTCCAGCAGGCGCAGGGGCCCTTCACCCCCGCCAGCGACACGACCTTTCGCGGCGCGACCGGGACGGCGGACCTGTCGATCGTCCAGCCGATCTACAGCTTCGGGGCCAACAAGGCCCGCGTCCGGGGCGCGAAGGACGACGTGCTGTCTGGCCGCGAGGATCTCCGCCAGGCCGAAAGCGAGACCATCCAGAAAGTGATCCAGGCCTACACCGACGTGCGGCGCGACCGTCAGGTCCTGACCATCCTGCGCGATGAGATCGACCGTCTGACCCGCGATTTCCAGGAGACGCAGGCCAAGGGCGACCTGGGCCAGCTGACCCGCACCGACGTCGCCGAGGCCCAGGCGCGCCTACTGGCCGCCGAAGCCCAGTTGCAGACGGCCCGTGGCCATCTCACCGCCAGCAACGCCGAGTACCTGGCCGTGGTGGGCGAGAACCCGGACGAGCTGGCGCCCGAGCCCGACCTGCCGGGCGTTCCGGCCAGCATCGACGGGGCGTTCGCCGCCGCCGAGGGGAGCAACCCGCAGATCCGCTCGGCGATCGAGGCCGAACGGGCCGCGCGCGAGAAGGTCAACGAAGCCAAGGCCGCCTATGGCCCCACTGTCGGAGTGAGGATGGACGCGGGGATCCAGCCGGTTCTCCCGTACATCCCGGGCGTCTATGATCGGAACGTGACGGTCGCGGCCTTCGTGAGCCAGCCTATCTTCACCTCCGGGCTGCGCGCGTCGAAAGTCCGCGAAGCGGCGGACCGCGACAGCCAGGCGATGATCGAGGTCGACGCCGCGCGCCGGAACGCCGTTCAGACGGTCGCCCAGGCCTGGGGCGCCTGGACCTCTGCGCGCGACACCGCCGACCTGACCAGCAAGCAGGTGGAGGCCGAATCCGTGGCGGTCGAAGGCAACGAGGTGGAGGAGCGTGTCGGCCGACGCAGCATCTTCGAACTCGTCAGCGTCGAGCTGGACCTCGCCAACGCCCGGGTCCAGCTGCTCAACACCCGCCACGACGAATACGCCGCCCGCGCGGCCCTGCTGGGCGCCATGGGCGTCCTGGAGGCCCGTTTCCTGACCCCGGGCGTCGCCCTCTACGATCCGGCGGCGCCGCTGAAGAAGGCCGAACACGCCGGCGCCGCGCCCTGGGAGGGCGCCATCGAAGCGATCGACGTGGGCCCTCAGACCCGCCAGCCTCCACCCGACGCCGCCCTGCCGCACCCTATCCTCGGCGAGCCGACAACCGCCAACCCGGCCGGCGCGCACTAAGAAAAGGAGTTCAGGCGGCCGCCGCGCTCGCCGGGCGGTGGGCTCGCAGGCGCGGGCCCTTGCGCGCGCGGATGCCGACGCCCTTGAACCCGCCGGAGGTGAGGATGCCGACGTCGGCGATCAGGAACGGGATCAGCCATTTCGAGGGCGCCGCGATATACCGGGGCGCCCACACCGGGTCGTACTTGTCCTTGTACCGGCGCACGCCGCGGAAGTTGTAGATCTCCTCTCCGCGCTCGAAGAGGAGC
>DATBEN010000090.1:0-27981 GCA_036276055.1 Caulobacteraceae bacterium | reverse complement strand
GCTGCAGGTGGCCGAGCGCCTTGGGACGGGCGATGCGGCGTATCGGGTTCCACAAGTCGATCCCGAAATCCTCTGGCGGCCATTCGCCGAGTCTTTTCGTCGCGATCCTCGCTTTATCGATGTCGCGCGGCGGTTGGGGCTGGTGGACTTCTGGATGTCGACCGGCCGATGGCCAGACTTCTGCGACCGGCGCGATCTTTCCTACGCCTGCAAACTCGCCCGGCCATGGTGAGACTTTGCCTGACCCGGCGCAGTCATAAGGCTATAGCGTAAACGTAGTGCTCATCTCCATCGAGCGTGACCCGCCAGCCTACGCTCTTCGAGCTTCGGCTGGCGTCGGACTTAGCGGGCGCGCCTCTGACCGCCTGGTGTCGCGGCGGCTTTCAACGGGCGACCGAGGCGGCGTTTGCAAAGGCAGGCGCCGAGCCGCGCTTCACCCTCATAACGCAGTATACGACGACGCGATGCGATCTCGCAGCTGGAGGCCTCGGTTCGCGATTATCGATCGCCTGTCCGCGCGTGAACACACGAGATTGTCGGTCGTGCTCCGGTACTTCCAGAGCTCGCTTCCGACCGAAACGATTCTATTGCCTCCAGGCGCAAACCCATCCATTAATCTTGTGACACGCTCCATGATTCTTCCGCACGCCGAACGAGACGTTATGACGGCGGCATCCAACCTGGGCGCCGAGCGTCGCGGCCAACCCATCTAATCTTGACCTGAACCGTACGAACTATTGCAAACTTGTTACGTAAATTTCAAAGCGTCTTGACTCTGCCCCAATCAGGCGCAACCTCGCGTTCCAGTCGATCTGGAGGGGGATCATGCCTGCAACCTCCACTCTAATGCGAGGGACCTGCGCCGCCGGCTCCGACAGCGGCTACGTCGACGATCTTTGCCTTGCTGAAATCATCGAGGTCCTGGACCGCTACGGACGCCTTGGCCACTTTGGGGTCGTCCGTCTCGACGCCCCCTTCCCCATGTCCGAAGACGAGGTCATGGTCGAGAGCTACGACACCGCGAACCGGACCCTGACGTTGCGGCCCGTCACCAAAGTCGATCTCGACGGACTGGAGTGCGTCACCACCCGCTGGCGCCTGGACTCCGACGCACCGAGGCCGGCGTGCGTGCGGGTGAGACGCCCGGCGTCTCCGGGAGCCGCCTGACAGCTGTCCGGGCCGGCGTCCCGACGCCACTTGGCGGTCAAAACGCGGGAGCCGAGAGTTCTTGCGCGGTCGGCTGTGCGATGAAGCCTCCCGTCACGAAAATTTCACGGCGGCCGCGCGGGTCCTTCCGTTCCAGCTCGGCATTTCGATGGCTGCGGGGCGCGCAGCATACCCAATTGCCTTTCTAGGAGGTTGACCATGGCCGACACCCAACCCCAGACGAGCGCCACTGGAACAGGCGGTCAGGCGACCCCCTCGCGGGGCGGCGCGGCGGCGGCCGGCGCCGGGGCGAGCGCGAAGGCGGCTTCCGCCCAGTCGGAACGCAAGGACGCCGGACCGGCCGGGCCCTCCGACGCCGCCGCGGCGGTGCGCACCGCCGGAACCCGCGCGGGCGATGCCGCGGAGGCGGCTGGGCAGGTCTCGCAGGCCGCGGCTGGCGCGACCCGTGAGGCGGGCGAGCGTGGCCGCAACGCACTTCGCGAGAGCGCGGAGAGCTGGCGCGGGGCTGCCGAGCCCTTCCTCTCCATGCAGAGCGAGCTGAACCACTGGTTCGACGACCTCTGGCGGCAGGCCACCGGGATGGGGATGCTTCCATCGCTCCGACCGTCCCGCCCGTTCGCGGCGCTGAGCGCGGCCTCGATGTTCGGACTGCCTGCGGTGGACCTGAAGGAGACCGATGAAGCCTATAAGATCTGCGCCGAACTGCCGGGCCTGAGGCCCGAGGACATCGAGCTCGAGATCAAAGGCGAGGCGCTTGTCCTCACCGGCCACAAGACCGAGGAGAAGGACGATCACCGGGCGGCTTATCGGATTAGCGAGCGGCGGTTCGGGCGCTTCGAGCGCCGGTTCCCTCTCCCGCCGGATGTGGATCGCGGGAAGATCGAAGCCGCCTTCCACGACGGCGTGCTGACCGTGACTCTGCCCCGTGAGGCGAGCGCCGAACGGTTGGGAAACCGGATCCAGATCCGCGGCTAGCTCACGCGGCGAAGAACGGGCTCGGCCACCTCGGCGATCGCCAGCAGCTGGGCGTCGGCGAGCGGCGGGGCCATGAGCATGAGTCCCACGGGAAGGCCGCTCGCGCCGACGGGCAGGCTGATTGCGCAGCCGTCGATCTGGTTGACGACGCTGGTGTTGCGCAAGGCCAGGCCGTTGAGGCGGGCGAACTGCGCCGGATCTGCGAGCGCGTCCAGGCCGGGCGCCAGGATCGGGACCGTCGGCGCCACGAGGGCGTCGTAGGGCGCCATGCGCGGCGTCGACGCCTCGATCAGCCGGGCGCGCGCCTCAATGAGGTCGAGATAGTCGGCGGCGCCCATCCGCCCGCCCACCTCGACACGCGCCAGGACGTTGGGATCATAGTGCTCCCGCTGTTCTAGCAGGCCGAGGCGCCGATGCACGGCGAAGGCCTCGGCGTTGGAGATCGTCCCACCAGCGCGCGCGCTGATCGCAGGGATGGTGTCGAGTTCCGGGAAGTCCGCCGACTCGATTCGCGCGCCGGCGGCGGAAAGAGCCGAAAGCGCCGCATCGAAGGCGGCGGCCACTGCGGGCTCAAGACCCTCGAGCAGGTATTGCCGGGGGACGCCGAGCCGCAGACCTTCGATCGGCCGGGACGGGGCCAGCGGCGAGGGTTGGTCGGCGAGGATGGCGTCAAGAACTCGGCAGCAGGCCGCGCTGTTCGCGATCGGCCCGATCGAATCCAGGCTGTGGGAGAGTGGAAAGGCCCCCTCGCGGGTGATCCGTCGCTGTGTCGGTTTGAAGCCGACAAGGCCGCAGAAGGCGGCGGGGATCCGGACCGATCCGCCAGTGTCGGTGCCGATCGCCCCTGCGGCCTGGCCGAGAGCCACGGAGACGGCCGCCCCGCCGCTGGATCCGCCTGGCGCGCGGGCCGGGTCGCGTGGGTTCACTGGCTGAGGACGGTGGGGGTTCAGGCCCACGCCCGTGAAGGCGAACTCGCTCATCTGCGTGCGGCCGACCAGCACGAACCCGGCGGCGCGCAAGCGGGCGAGAGTCGGGGCGTCGGCGGGCGCAACAGGCGCTGAGGCGAGGATCGTCGCGCCCGCCGGCGTCGGCTCCCCCGCCACATCGAAGAGGTCCTTCACCGAGATCGGAATCCCGGCGAAGGGCGATGGCGCAATCCCCTGAGCCCGCAGGCGATCGCTCGCGTCGGCCGCGACGCGAGCTGACTCGGCCCACACGCGCGTGAAGGGGCGCGGATCCGACTCGATCGCCGCCAGGGCCGCCTCGGTCAACTCCCGGCTGGTCGTCGCGCTACGCGCCAGATCGGTCGCCAGGTCGGCGAGGGTGCGCCCCACGAGATTCATTGACGGCTCTCCTGATCGGCCCGCGCCGTGACGCTGGCGCGGACCGCTTATGGCCCACGCCTGCGCAGCAAGGTAAGAGGCGCTGCGCACCAGCCTCCGGAGCCCCCGAATTGAGCCTCAATCGCCGACAGCTGACCTCGCGCCTCCTGTTCTTGCCGATCCTTGTCCCGACGAGCGCCCTGGCCCAGGCCCTGGTGAACGAGGGTAACCCGCCCAACACTTTCATCAGCCCGTGCGGCCAGCCCTTCCGCGCCAAGCGTGGCGCCCCCTACCCGGTGGCCGACTGGTTCCATCAGGCGGACAAGGACAACGACGGCAAAGTCATGCGAGCCGAGTTCAACGCCGACGCCGAGGCCTTCTTCAAGGCGCTCGATCAAAACCGCGACGGTTTCCTGAGCCCCCATGAGGTCAACTACTACGAGTTGAAGATCGCCCCCGAGGTCGTCGGGGTCCAGGTCGAGGCGGGCCTCGGCCCGATGCGAGCGCAGGGCGCGCGGCTGTGGCTCGCGCAGTATGGCGGTCCGGCGGGCGTCGTCCCAGACGCCCAACCGGACCAGCCGTCCCCGGCCAAGCCGGATATCTCGCTGGACCAGACGGAAGGCGCCTCGCCCTACAGCTTCTTCGACGAGCCCGAGCCGGTCGCGGCCGCCGATGTCCACTTCCGGGGCATCATCTCCAAGGACGACTTCATCACGCTCTCGAACGCCCATTTCGACACGCTCGACCGGGCGGGACGCGGCTATCTCAACCTCGACACCCTGCCCAAGACGCCGGTTCAGCGAAAGCTCGAACGCGCTGAGCGCCACCGCCGCTAGGGTTTAGAATCCACACCCGTCGCGGACGACGTCGCGGCGGGGTCCTGAGACCTCGACGAAGGCGTAGGGGCGGCCCTTCTCGCCCGGCGCCGCGCGGGCCACGACCCCCAGCGGCGTCACTGTCGCGAAGCATTGGCGTAGGAGCGGAAGGCTGACACGCCGCGAGAGATCCACGATCAGGCCCGGCGCGGCGGTGTCGGCGATGGGAACCGGCAGCGCCTCCCATCGGTCGCGCTCGCTGATCTGCATCACCGGCGTGGCGATCCCGTGCTGGTCGAGGAGCTGGGCAGTAAGCCCGTAGCTGGTCGTCCCGATCCAGCCTGCGCCGACGCTTCGCCGGGCGACCTCGATCCGGTCGACGAATGAAGGCCAGGCGCGCACCGGCCACGCCGGATCGAAGCGCAGCGGAATCCCGAATTCCGGCAGGGCCAGATAGACTGCTGCGGCGGCGCAGAGACCCAGTCCGAAGACCGGGGCGAAGACTCTCAGGCCGCGCCAATCGCGCCCGGCGAGGCCTTCGGCGCCCACCGCCGCGACGACCGCCATCGGCGCATAGAGCGGCGCGGGCCAGTGCGCCTGCACCCGATCGTGCAGGCTGTGGATCAGCAGATAGACAACGAACGGCGCGCTCGTGGCTGCAGGCATGGCGATGCGCCGCCGGAGCGCCGGATCGGTCAGCGCGCGAGGAATGAAGACCGCAATGAGCGGATTGAGCAGTAGGACCTGCGCCACGACGAGTTCGGTCAGGTAGCGCGGCGCGAACCGATGCGGCGCGACACGTCCGAACTGCTTGGCGAAGGTCAACCAGTGGTGTGTCGCATTCCAGACCACGTTGGGCGAGACGACCGCCGCCCCTATCGCCAGGGCGAGCCATGGTCCCGGCGTGCGCAGGCGCTCGCGCCCGGGTCGGGTGCCTGCCAGCCACAGGAACACGCCAGGGGCCAAAAACAGGGAGGAGTATTTGGAGAGACTGGCGAGGCCCGCCGCGAGGCCCGCGCCGAGCCACCACGCTGTGCCCTCCCCGTTCGAGGCCCGCGCCGCCGCGCACAGGGCGAGCATCCAGAACAGGGCCGCTGGGGCGTCCGGAACCGCCAGGAAGCCGCCCGCGGCGACCAGGAGGGTGGCGTTGTACCAGACCGCCGCACGCTCGGCCGACTGACGACCGCTCCCCAGAGTCCGGGCGAGATCGAACACCAACAAGCTGACCGTCGCGCAGCCGAGACTTGGCCCCAGGCGGACGCCGAGCGGCGTGTCGCCTGCGATGTGACGACCCAGCCAGATCCACCAGGCGATCATCGGCGGATGATCGAAATAGCCGAGGGCCGGCGCCTGGGACCACAGGCGGTAGTAGGCCTCGTCCTCGGTCAGCGGGATGACGCCGGCGAGAACGAGCCGGATCGCCAGCAACAGGAGAATGAAGAGGATCAGGAGGGCTGGCGGCGCCGGCCGCTCGGCCTCACCAGACGGCGAGGGAGGTGCCGACATAATTCCAGATCGCGCCGAAGATGGCGCCGGACGCGCCCGCCAGCCACCAGAGCGGTGTCACCTGATGGACAAGGTCCGCGATCGCGACATTGGCCACCAGACCTAGCCCACAGAGGGCGCAGAACCTCACATAGCCGGTCAGCAGTCGCCATCCGCGCAGGCGCCGGTCGCGATAGGTGACCTGGTTGTTGATCAGGAAGTTGCTGGTCATCGCCGTGAGGGCGGCGACCGTCTGGCTGACGATGAAGGTGAAGCCCAGCCAGCGGCACAGATAGAGGGCGCCGAAATGCACCACAAGGCCGGTCGAGCCGACGATGCCGAACAGCAGCGCCCGAGGCGGTATGACGTTGCGCGTGAGCTTCGAGAGGATGAGGCCGAGATATTCGATGACGACGCGGCCATCGAGCTTGCTGTCGCCGGCCTGTCGCTCGGCGAAGGCGTAGGCGACCTCGGCGATGCGCAGCCGCTCGGGCTGGCTCGCGATGATGTCGAACAGCACCTTGAAGCCCTGGCTGGAGAGGCGCGGCGCGACACGCTCCACAAGACTGCGGCGGATCATGAAGAAGCCGCTGACAGGATCCGAAACCTCCGCACGCAGGACGAGCCGCGCGATCCAGGTGGCCAGGCGGCTACCCGCCAGGCGCATGGGCGAAAGTCCCGTATCGAGGCCTTCCGGCGTCAGGTAGCGGCTCCCGACCACCAGTTCCGCCTCGCCGGACCGGATGAGCCCAAGCATGCGGGGAAGGATCGTCTCGTCGTGCTGGAGATCGGCGTCGATCACCGCCACGATGGGCGCGGCGCTCGCCATCACCCCTTCGAGCACTGCGCCCGCGAGGCCCCGCCGGCCGATGCGGTGGAGGCACGTCACGCGCGGGTCCTTGCTGGCGATGCTCTTGACCGCCTGCGCCGTTCCGTCCGCGGAGTTGTCGTCGACGAAGATGGCCTGCCACAACACGTCCGCCAGCGCCGCACGCAGACGCTCAACCAGCGGGCCGATGTTGTCGCGCTCGTTGAAGGTGGGCACGACGACCGTCAGCTCGACCGGCTCGTGGGCCTGCGAAACGAGCTGCGAAGAAGGGTCGGTGGCGTGTATCTCGGCGAGGGTCATGGTCGGCGCTGGGAGCCTTCTGGACCCGCAACCTTGGCCAAAGCGGGGCGAAAGCCGTGACGAAGATGGAAGGCCGCGAGGCGGACGAGATCGTGGTGGACGCCCGCGGCCACCGCTGTCCTGTCCCTACCTTGAGATTGCGGCGCACGGTAGAGGCCGCGCCGCCCGGGTCGGTCGTACGTTTGCTTGCGGATGACCCCCTCGCCCGCGTCGATGTCCCCCATTTCGCAGCGCAGGCGCGCCTCCAGGTGCTGGAGCTCCGGATCGATGGGACGGTCCTGATCGTGCGCGTCCGAACGCCAGACGCAGGAAAGCGGCGCGCCGAGGGGGGGAACGACGCGCCGCCAGAGGATCTTCAACCCTCCTGATCGACGCCGGCCGCTACGAGGGACGGGGATGAGCGACGACGTCAACTGGGGAAAGCTAGCCCGCCCAGGCTGAACCGGCGATGAACGTCCTGTTCAGATGGCGCCCGTCGTCTCCAACTCGGCCAGGGCGGAGGGGTCGACCCCCCACGACTCGAGCGCCGAACGGGTGTGGGCGCCGACGGTCGGCGGCGGTCCTGCGACCTTGCCGGGCGTGTGCGAAAATCGCGGCGCCGGCGCGGGCTGAACGACGCCCTCGATCTCCACGAAGGTCGAGCGCGCGGCGTTGTGGGGATGGCGGGGCGCCTCGTCGAGATCGAGGATGGGAGCGAAGCAGACGTCGGTCCCTTCCATGATCACGCACCACTCGTCCCGCGTGCGCGTGGCGATCACCGCCGCCAGCTTCTCGCGCAAGGCGGGCCAGCGGGAACGGTCCATCTGGCCCTTGAACTCGCGATCATCGAGCCCCGCCTTCTCCAGCAGCAGGGCGTAGAACTGCGGCTCAATCGACGCGATCGAGACCCAGCCTCCGTCGGAGCACTGATAAGTGTCGTAGAAGTGCGCCCCACCATCCAGCAGGTTGGCTTTCCGCTCCGATGACCACGATCCGGCGGCCTTGAAGCCGTAGAACATGGCCATGAGGGACGCAGCCCCGTCGCTCATGGCGGCGTCCACCACCTGGCCGCGGCCCGTGGCGCGAGCGTTGATGATCCCGGCCAGCAGGCCGAACGCCAGATAGAGCGCGCCGCCACCGAAGTCCCCGACCAGGTTGAGCGGCGGGATCGGCTTATCCTTCAGGCCGATCGCGCTCAGGGCGCCGCTGATCGCGATGTAGTTCATGTCGTGTCCCGCTGCGAGTGCGAGCGGGCCTTCCTGGCCCCAGCCGGTCATACGCCCGTACACGAGGCGCGGATTGCGCTTGAGGGCGACGTCGGGCCCAAGGCCGAGGCGCTCCATCACGCCCGGACGGAAGCCCTCGAACACGGCGTCCGCCTTCTCCATGAGCTTGAGGCAGGTCTCCACCGCCGCCGGCGACTTCAGGTCCATGGCCACCGAGCGACGACCCCGCGCGGTGACATCGCTGGGCGACGCGCGTCCGGGGCCCTTGCGATCGATTCGCACGACGTCCGCGCCCAGGTCGGACAGCAGCATGCCGCAGAACGGGCCCGGACCGATGCCGGCGAATTCGAGGATCTTGAGGTCCGACAAAGGCCCCTGCCCCATAACGCGTCTCCTTTGATTCATCAGGCAGAGCTTCCGCTTGCCTGGGCGTCGCGCTTCCTACAGAACGCCTGCCGCTTGGTCATGCAAGCACGAAGGGATCTTGCCAATGACTCCCCTCCCCGGCGTTCCGGCGGGCGCAAGCGCCGCGCCCGCGAGCAGCATGATCGTGAGCCTCTTGCTGATCACCGTGGTGCTGATGTTGCGTAACCGTCGGGCGCGGCCGCTCCGGATAGAGAGGCTGTGGGTGCGTCCCGCGATTTCGATCGCTTTCGCGCTCCTCTTCCTCTTCGCCTACCCGCCGCCGCTCACCCTGCTGTCAGTGACCGTGGTGCTCCTCGGCCTCGCCCTGGGCGCGGCGATCGGCTGGCAGAGGGGACGGTTCATGCAGATCGAGGTGGATCCGGTGACCCACGCCATGACGGCGCGCATGTCCCAGCTCGGGATGATCCTGGTGCTCGCCTTCTTCGCTGCCCGCTATTGGGTCAAAGGCTCTACCCTCGGCCCAGTGCCCGCCGCTTCGCTGACCGATGCGCTGATGATCTCGGCCGCCGCCATGATGCTGGCCCAGCAGACCGAGGTAAGCCTACGGGCCCATCGCCTGCTGGAGGAGGCGCGCGCCCGCGGCGGACCGGCAGTCTCCTGAACCTGAGGAGTCAGCGGAAGGTTCGCGCCTGCGGCCGGCGAACGACGCGACGAGGCGGCGGCGGGGGTGCGGGGGCCGGAGCGGGAGGCCGGGTCCAGGCGTCGGCGGCGTTTCCCATGGCAAGGGCGGAGAGCACGCGGAGGATGCGCTCGGCGGCGTTCAGCCGCTCGCTCGGCGTCTCCCACTCGCCCTTCACCACCACCTTCTGGTCCGGCCGGATCTTCCAGGCGAACTCGTTCTTTTGGACATAGCCGACCAGGGCCGCGGGATTGGCGAAGTGATCGCCGCGGAAGGCGGCGACCGCGCCCTTCGGACCCACGTCGATCTTCACGACATTGGCCTCGCGGCACAGGCCCTTGATCGCCACGACCTTCAGCAACTGATCTGCCTCGGGCGGCAGCGGGCCGAAGCGGTCGATCAGTTCGGAGGCGAGCGCCTCGCGATCCTCGGAGCGCTCGGCGTCTGAGAGGCGACGGTAGAGAGCCAACCGGACATTGAGGTCGGGTACATAGGTCTCGGGGATCAGCACGGCCGCACCGGTGTTGATCTGTGGTGACCATCCCCGCTCGAGCGAGAGGTCCTCGGCCCCGCCACCGCTGGCTTTCAGCTCGTTCACCGCGTCTTCGAGCATCTGCTGGTACAGCTCCACGCCGACGTCGCGGATATGACCGGACTGTTCATCCCCCAGCAGGTTTCCGCCGCCCCGGATGTCGAGGTCGTGGCTGGCGAGCTGGAAGCCGGCGCCGAGGCTGTCGAGCGATTGCAACACGTGCAGTCGCTTCTCCGCCAGCGGCGTGATCGGCCTCTCGAATGGTGTGGTGAGATAGGCGAAGGCGCGCGCCTTCGCCCGGCCCACGCGACCGCGCAGCTGATAGAGCTGCGAGAGGCCGAACATGTCGGCGCGGTGGACGATCAGGGTGTTGGCGGAAGGGATATCGAGGCCGGACTCGACGATCGTCGTCGACAGCAGGACGTCGTAGCGGCCCTCGTAGAAGGCGCTCATCACGTCCTCAAGCTGGGTCGGCGCCATCTGCCCGTGGCCTATGACAAACTTCACCTCCGGCACCTGCTCGCGCAGGAACGCCTCCAGGTCCGGCAGGTCCTTGATGCGCGGAGCGACGTAGTAGGCCTGTCCGCCGCGGTACTTCTCGCGCAGCAGGGCTTCGCGCAACGACACCGGATCCCAGGGAGTGACGTAGGTGCGCACCGCCAGGCGGTCGACAGGCGGCGTGGCGATGATCGACATCTCGCGGATGCCGGAGAGCGCCATCTGCAGGGTGCGCGGGATCGGCGTGGCCGTCAGGGTCATGACGTGCACCTCGGCCCGCAGCGCCTTCAGGGCCTCCTTGTGCTTGACCCCGAAGTGCTGCTCCTCGTCGACGATGACCATGCCAAGGTCCTTGAACTGGACCTGCTTTGAGAGGACGGCGTGGGTCCCAATGACGATCTCCACCTCGCCCTTGGCCAGTCCCTCGCGGGTCTCGGCGGCCTCGGCGGCAGGGACAAGGCGCGAGAGCCGCCGCACCTTCACCGGCCATCCTTTGAAGCGCTCGACGAAGGTGAAGTAGTGCTGGCGCGCCAACAGCGTCGTGGGACAGACCACCGCCACCTGACGGCCGCTCATGGCCATGACGAAGGCCGCGCGCAGGGCGACCTCAGTTTTGCCGAACCCGACGTCGCCGCAGATGAGCCGATCCATCGGCTTGCCCGAGGCGAGATCGCCCAGAACGTCCTCGATGGCGTGTAGCTGGTCGTCCGTCTCCTCGTAGGGGAAGCGGGCGCAGAACTCGTCGAACAGGCCATGGGGAGGATCGGTCGCCTCGACGTGTCGCATCGCCCGGGCGGCGGCGATAGCGATCAGGCCTTCGGCCATCTCGCGCAGCCGCTCCTTCGCCTTGGCCCGGCGCGCTTGCCAGGCGGCTCCGCCCAGGCGGTCGAGCTGCACGCCCTCCCCTTCGGAACCGTAGCGGGTCAGAAGGTCGATGTTCTCCACCGGCAGGTAGAGCTTCGCCTCCGCGGCGTACTGCAGCTCAAGGCAGTCGTGAGGGGCGTCCATGACCTCAAGGGTCTTGAGACCTTCGTAGCGACCGATGCCGTGGTCGACGTGGACGACGAGATCGCCCGGGGACAGGGCGGAGGCCTCGGCCAGGAAGTTGGTGGCGCGCCGGCGCCGGCGCGGCCGCGCGAGGCGGTCGCCCAGGATGTCGGTCTCGGAGATGACCGCCAGGGAATCGGTCTCGAAGCCGTGCTCGAGCGGAAGGACTGCGCGTTGGGGCTTCTTCGGATCAACCGCCTTGGCCGCCTGCCAATAGGGGGCCAGCGCCACGCCCTTGAGCCCGTGGTCCGCCAGCATGGCCCCCAGGCGGTCGGACGAGCCTTCCGTCCACGAGGCGAAGATCACCCGCTTGCCCTGTCCCGCCAGGCGTCGCGCGTGATCGGCTGTCGCCTCGAACAGGTTGACGCTGTCCTGGGCGCGCTCGCCCGCGAAGCTGCGCCCGAGCTTGGCGCCCATATCCACGGCGTCTTCGGACGCTTCGGTGTGGAAGGGACTGAACCGCCGCGTGGGACGGCGCGACATGCGCTCGTCCCATTCTCCGGCGGTCACGTACAGCCGCTCGGGCGGGAGCGCTCGATAGTGGGTCTTCCGCTCGGCCTGCTCGCGGGCCTCGAAGGCGTCTGTGATGCTCGCCACGCGCTCGTCTCGCGCCTCTCGCGCGAGATGGTCGACGCCGATGAGGGCGTCGGTTGGCAGATAGTCGAACAGGGTTTCCAGCTCCTCGTAGAAGAGCGCGAGCCAGTGCTCCATGCCGGCGCGGCGGCCGCCCTCGCTGACGGCGGCATAGAGCGGATCATCGCCCGGGGCGCCAAAGGCGGACAGATAGCCGCTGCGGAAGCGGGCGATCGCGGCCTGGTCGAGAAGGGTCTCGCTCACCGGCGGCAGGTCCACCGCCTTGATCTGCTTCGTCGACCGCTGGGTCTCAGGATCGAAGCTGCGGATGGATTCCAGGGTGTCGCCGAAGAGGTCGAGCCGGACGGGCTCGTCGGCGCTGGGCGGGAAGACGTCGATCACGCCGCCTCGGATAGCGAACTCGCCACGCTCGGAGACGGTGGAGGCGCGCTGATAGCCATTGACCGCGAAGTATCGTTCGAGATCGGCGACATCGACGCGATTGCCGACGTGGGCCGAGTAGCCGGCCTTGGACACCACTGCGCGGGGCGGGACCCTCTGCATCAGGGCCGCAGCGGTGGTCACCAGCAGAGCGGACGTCTTGTCGGTCTGGCCGCGCGCCAGGCGAGTGAGCGCCCCCATCCGTTGGGCCGAGATGCCGGCGGACGGGCCTACACGGTCGTAGGGCAGACAGTCCCAGGCGGGAAACGAGACCAGCGCGATCTCCGGCGCGAAGAAGGCCATGGCGTCGGCGAAGGCCGAGGCGCGCGAGCCATCGCGGGCGACGAACACCGTAAGGCCTGCGCGCGCGCGCGCGATGTCGGCCATCACCAGGGCGTCGAAGCCCTCCGGCGCGCCTGTGAGGTCCATACGTCCAGGCGCACCGATCACACGCTTCATGTCGGCTGTTACGCTCAAGACTCTCAGCTTTCCTGTGGGGCCGTTCCGCCCGCGCCTGGCCTGAACGCGCGGATCCGGCGCAGCAGGTCGTCATCGAACGCCGGAGGCGGGACGGCCCGTGCGAGGATCCACTCATAGATATCATGGTCGGGCTGTTCGAGCAGGCGCTCGAACCGCGCGACGTCCTCCTCGCTCAAGGTCTGCAGGCAGGCGTCAGCAAAGCCGCCCAGGATCAGGTCGGCCTCGCGAAAGCCCCGTCGCCAGGCGCGGAAGCGGATCCTGTTCAGTCGCTGCGAGTCCATGGAGAAGGCGGCGATATAGGACGCGACGGCAGAGGTCGCCAGAGCCGTGTGCGGACAGGCTACTCCGCCGTGTCCCTGAAGTAGGGTTCCACCGGGCCACTGAGCTTGATTGTCATCGGCTTGCCGCGGCGGTCGAGCGTGGAGCCTACCGACAGGCGCACCCAGCCTTCGCTCACGCAGTACTCGTCGACGTTCGTCTTCTCGACGCCTTTGAAGCGCACGCCCACGCCGCGCGCCAGCAGGGCCTCGTCGTAGTAGGGGCTGGCTGGATCGATCGCCAGCCGATCGGGGGGTGTCTCGCTCATGGCGCCCCTTAGCGCCACGGGGGACTGCGGTCCATGCCCCGGTCTTTTGCCTTATGCTGGCTCTCGTCATGCGTCCGGAGATTCTCTTTCCACTGTTTGCGCCCGTCGGCGCCCTCAAGGGCGTTGGGCCGCGCGTGGCGCCCCTGCTGGAAAAGGCGGCGGGGCCCCGCGTGCGCGACGTCCTGTTCCTCGCGCCCCAAGGGCTGATCCACCGCCAGCGGACGAACGCCGTCGAGGCCCGTCATGGGGAGATCCAGACGCTTGAGGTGACGATCGAGTCGCACCATCCGCCGGCGCGCACGGGTCTCCCATGGAAGATCCGCGCCTTCGACGACACCGGCTCCGTCAATCTCGTCTACTTCAAGGGCCATGGTCCTCATCTGCAGGCGCGCCATCCGGCCGGGGCGCGACGGCTCGTCAGCGGAAAGATCGACCGCGAATCCAGCTGGACCACAGTGGACATCGTCCACCCGGACTATTTCGCACCCGTGGAGCGCGCCGACGACGTTCCCAGCGTCGAGGCCGTCTACCCCGCCACCGCCGGGCTTCAATCCCGATCGATCCGCCGCTTCGCCGCCGAAGCCCTGGCGCGCGCCCCTGAACTCCCCGAATGGCAGGACCCCGCTTGGTTCGCCCGCAACGCCTGGCCATCCTGGCGCGGCGCCCTCGAGGCCCTGCATTCGCCGAAGCGGGAGGCGGACCTGTCGCCGGCCGCGGCCCCCCGTAGGCGCCTGGCGTTCGACGAACTCCTCGCCCACCAACTCGCCCTGGGCGAACGCCGGCGCATCCTGAGGCGAGGCGGCGGACCAATTGTGGACGCGCCCGCAGGCGGAGACCGGGCTGCGGGCGCCCTCCCCTTCGTCCTCACCGGCGCTCAGAGGCGGGCCGTGGAGGCGATCCGCGTCGACCTGAAGTCGGGCGAGCGCATGGCCCGGCTGCTTCAGGGCGACGTGGGATCGGGGAAGACCGCGGTCGCGATGATCGCCATGGCCGACGCGGCGCAGGCCGGGTGGCAGACGGTCCTGATGGCGCCGACGGAACTTCTGGCGCGCCAGCATTTCGCGGCGATCGAGGCGCCGCTTTCACTGGCCGGATTCCGTTGCCTCCTCCTCACGGGGCGTCACAAGGGCGCGGCGCGTGCGGAGCGGCTGGAAGCACTCGCAACAGGGCGGGTCCAGGTGGCCGTCGGCACACACGCCCTGTTCCAGGACGATGTCTCGTTCCAGCGGCTAGGCCTTGCCGTGGTCGACGAACAGCATCGCTTCGGTGTCTCCGAGCGGCTTCGGCTGCAGGCCAAGGGCGAAGGAACCCATCTTCTGGCGATGTCCGCCACGCCAATCCCCCGCACCCTCGAGCTGACCCTGTTCGGCGATCTCGATGTTTCGCGCCTGGACGAGAAGCCTCCCGGCCGCACGCCCGTGGACACACGGGCTGTCCCGCTCCCCCGCCTTCCCGAGGTCGTCGCGCGGCTGCGCGCCGCGGTGGCCGCCGGAGCCCAGGCTTTCTGGATCTGTCCGCTTGTCGCCGATTCCGAGGCCGTTGACCTCGCTGCCGCGGAGTCGCGCGCGCAAGCCCTGGCGAAGGTCTTCGGATCGCGCGTGGGGCTGGTCCACGGCCGCTTGGCGCCCGCCGAGCGCGATGCGACCATGGCCCGGTATCTCGCCGGCGAGCTTTCGATTCTCGTCGCCACGACGGTGGTCGAGGTCGGCGTCGATGTCCCCGCCGCAACGATCATGGTGGTCGAACAGGCTGAGCGTTTCGGCCTCTCCCAACTCCACCAGCTGCGCGGCCGCGTAGGTCGCGGGACGGCGGCCTCGAGCTGCATCCTGCTGTACGAGCCACCCTTGTCGGAGATCGCGCGCACCCGCCTGGACGTCCTGCGCCGCATCGACGACGGCTTCGTGATCGCCGAACGAGACCTGGAGCTGCGCGGCGGCGGCGACCCTCTTGGCCTCGCCCAGAGTGGATTTCCCGCCTACGTCCTGGCCGATCCGATCGCGCACCGCGATCTCATCCCCGTCGCCGCCGATGATGCGCGCCTGGTCCTGGCGCGCGATCCCGGACTCACCTCGCCGCGCGCCCAGGCTCTTTCGCTCCTGCGCGCGCTCTTCGACTGGCGAGCGGACGGCGTCCTCAGTTCGGCTGGCTGACGGCTTCACCGTGGGCGGTCAGCCAGGTGTTCGCACGCGCCTGTGCGTCCGCCTCGATGTCGGCCCAGAATAGATTGTAGCCAGGGGCCCTCAGCCGGTCGGCCCAGTCGCCAGACGGTCTGAGCAGGGCCGAGCGAGGACGCGTAACGCGCAGGATGCCCCCTTCGCAGCGGGCGCCCACCTGCCGGGCCATGAAGCCCGGGCGCACGCCCCACTCCAGCCCCGTCGCGTTCGCCGCGCCGAGATTGAGCCTGGGCGGCGCCTCCGCGTCGCTCTGCGCCCCCAGCAACGGGTTGACGCACAATGGCTCGCGACCGGCGAGGCCGACGAGGCGACCATCCGGGGTCCATACCACGCTTCGACTCATGATTTTCTGTGAACGGACGAAATCGTAGCGCCGGGCGGAAATCCAGGCGACCACGCACCCCGCCTGCTGGCGGGCCGCGCAGGCCGGCAGGGCGGAGCCGGCGGCGTGAGTCTCGGCCGGGGTGACGGTGTCGACCAGGTACGCCGCGACCATCCGGCCGCGCAGGGAAGGATCGGGCGCGATGACGTCGGCGAGGAGCCGCGCTCCCAACGCGCCCCCCTGCTCGACACCGGCGATGATGAAAGGTCGTGGTCCGATGCGCGAAAGGAATGACAGGAAGGCGGCCCGGACGTCGCCATAGGCAAACTGACGCGCCTGCAGGGCGTCATCGAACAAGGTCAGCGAAGTGTAGAGGCTCGCCTGACGATAGTGTGGCGCGAAGACCCGGCCAACGGCCGCGAACGGCCCGGCATAGTTGGGCAGCACCGAGCGGGTGAGCCGTCGGGCCGCCACACGGTTCCCGATCGGCCCATTCCAGTCCTTTCCTCCATCGAAGGTGGTGGCGTGGATGAAGAAGACATCGACCGCGGGATCACCGGGGACAACCGCCCCGGGCAACCGCGCCCACGCGGCACGGGACTGATAGTCCGGCGTCGGGGGCGGACGGTAGACGGCGTAAGGGATTTTCGGATCGAGCAGGGCCTCGAGGATGTCGTCGCGCCAGACGAGCAGTCCGGTAACCACCACCAGCACCACCAAGCCCAGGACGATCGCCGCCCAGAATTGGACTCCCCGTCGCGTCCGGGCGGACCCGTCGAGCCTAGAAGTAGGGGTCATCGGTGGCGAGGAAGCCGCCGACGTAGTCGGCGACGCCCGCCTCCAGGCTGGTGGATGGGGCGTTCCAGCCCGCAGTGCGCAGCCGGTCCATGCGCGCCTCCGTGAAGTACTGATACTTCCCGCGAAGAGCGGCGGGCATGTCGGTGAACTCGATCCTGGCTTCCCGGCCGGCGGCCGCGAAGACCGCCCGCGCGAGATCCTCGAACGTCCGCGCCTTGCCCGAGCCCAGGTTAAACACGCCGTTTGGTCCGCCTGACCGCGCGAGCCAGACGATGCAGTCCGCCACGTCCCGGATGTAGACGAAGTCCCGCAACTGCCCGCCGTCGGCGTAGTCGGGGTTGTCCGACTTGAAGAGGCGCACGGGTTCCCCTGCCACCACGCTTGGCCAGATCTGCGCCACGACCGAACGCATCGGGCCCTTGTGGCCTTCATTGGGTCCGAAGACGTTGAAGAACTTGAGCCCGGTCCATTGCGGGGGCGCCTCCCCTCGGGCGGCCTCGCGCGCAGCAAAGACATCGAACAGGGCCTTCGACCAGCCGTAGGTGTTCAGCGGTCGCAAGCCCGTGAGGCGGGCAAGGTCATCCTGATCGTCGAAGCCCAGGCGGCCGTCGCCGTAGGTTGCGGCTGACGAGGCGTAGATCATCCGTGTCCGGCGCTGGGTCGCCCACCTGAAGAGGTCTCGCGAGAGGCCGAAGTTCACTTTCGCGACGAGATCGGCGTCAGGCTCGGTCGTGGAAGAGATCGCCCCCATGTGAATGACGAGGTCCACGTCCTCGCCCCTGTCGACGAGCCAGGGCCACAGCTCCTCGGGAGCGATCAGGTCCGCGATTGGATGCTTGGCGATATTCCGCCACTTGCCCAGGTCGGCCTGCCGCAGCCGGTCGCAGACAACCACGTCTGCGCCCGCATCCTCGCAAAGGCGGGCGACGACATTGGACCCGATGAAGCCCGCTCCGCCGGTGACGACGACCAGATGACGACTCAAGGCGCGCCACCTCCGCCCAGCCGCTTGATCACACCGGTCGTCGACTGACCGTCCACAAAGTCGGCCACACGCACCTCGCCGCCCCAACCAAGCACGAGCTCGCGGCCGACGATCCCCTCGGGCGTGTAGTCGCCGCCCTTGACGAGCAGGTCGGGGCGCGCCGCGCGGATCAGCTCGAGCGGTGTCTCTTCCTCGAACGGGGCCACGAGGTCCACGGCGGCGAGCGCGGCAAGGACCCGGGCCCGTGCCTCGAGCCCGTTCACGGGACGGCCTGGGCCCTTGGCCGCCCTGATCGAATCATCGGTGTTGAGGCCCACGATCAGCCGGTCGCACCAGGATCTCGCCTGGGTCAGGTAGGCGATGTGGCCGGCGTGCAGGATGTCGAAGCAGCCATTGGTGAAGCCGACCCTCAGCCCGCGCTCGCGCCACCGGGCCGCTTCCCGCGCCATCCGCTCGGCCGTGGCGATCTTTGCGTCGAGCGGCGAACGCGAAGCGGCGAGCTCCGCTTCGAGGATCTCGTCCGGCGAGACGACGGCCACGCCCGCCTTCTGCACCACCAGCCCGGAGGCGACGAGCCCCAGCTCGACCGCCGCCTCCAGAGCGGCCCCGGAGGCCAGGGCAAGGCCGACCGCGGCCAGGGCGGTGTCCCCCGCGCCCGCGGTGTCATAGACCTCGGGCGGAGGCCGCGACACGTGCAGCACGGGCCGCCCCCGGACGGCGAGGGACATGCCCTTCGCCGCGCGCGTGACGAGGATGCCCCGCGCCTCGCAGGTCTCGAGAGCCTTGGCGAGAGCCGCCTCCACCTCGGCGTCGGTGTCGGTGGGCATGTCTGTCGCGCGCGCCAGTTCCGCCGCGTTCGGCTTGATCAGATCGACCGGGCCATACTGGCCGAGGCGCCGCGCCTTCGAGTCGACCACGAGCCGTGCGCCGGTCTCCTGCGATGCGCGAAGGCAGGCCTCGATGACGGCTGGCGTGACGACACCCTTGCCGTAGTCCGACACGAGGATGGCCCCGCAGCCCGGAGCATGCGCCGCGACATGGCCGGCCAAGGCCTTTTCCGCTTCGGCGGGCGCGGCGGCGACGGTTTCGGTATCGACCCGCAGGAGCTGCTGCCCGGCCGAGGCGAAGCGCATCTTCACCGTGGAGGAGCGCGCCGGATCGGTCACCAAGCCCGTCCGGACGCCCTCTTCGCTCGCCAGGGCCTCTATCTCCGCGGCCGCGGCGTCGGAACCCAACAGTCCCACCAGCTCCGCGCGCCCGCCCAGGGCGACAATATTGCGAGCCACATTGCCCGCGCCGCCGAGCATCCGGCTCTCCCGGGCGTGGGCCAGCACCGGGATCGGCGCTTCGGCGGAGACCCGACTGACATCGCCGTAGACGAAGCGGTCGAGCATGACGTCGCCGACCACCAGCACGCGCACGCCCACCAGGCCGTGCAGGAGATGCTGAAGGGGCTGAAGGTCCATCAGGCGACGCGTCGTTTTGCGATGGCGTCCAGCTCGAGCAGTTCGCGCAGCAGCGGCTCGAGCTGGGCGAGCGGGACCATGTTCGGCCCATCCGACGGCGCCTTGTCCGGATCCGGATGGGTTTCCAGGAACACCCCCGCCACGCCGACCGCCACCGCCGCCCGCGCCAGCACGGGCACGAAGCGCCGTTCACCGCCGGAGGCCGCGCCCTGCCCTCCCGGCTGCTGGACGGAGTGGGTCGCGTCGAAGATCACGGGGCAGCCGATCTCGGCAAGCACCGGCAGGGCGCGCATGTCCGAGACCAGTGTGTTGTAGCCGAAGGAAACGCCCCGCTCGCAGGCCATCACATTGGGATTGCCGGCGTCGGTCGCCTTGGCGATCACGTGGCGCATGTCCCAGGGGGCGAGGAACTGCCCCTTCTTGATGTTGAGCGCGCGGCCGGTTTGCGCGGCGGCGACGATCAGATCCGTCTGCCGACAGAGGAAGGCGGGGATCTGCAGCACGTCCACGACCTCCGCGACAGGCGCGCACTGGTCCGCCCCGTGCACGTCGGTCAGCACCGGCAGGCCGGTGGTCTCGCGGATCTCGGCGAATACCGGCGCCGCCTGGGCGAGGCCGAGGCCGCGGGCGGCGCTGCCGGACGTCCGGTTCGCCTTGTCGAAGGAGGTCTTGTAGACGAGCCCGATCTCCAGGCGGTCGGCGATCTCGCGCAGCGCGCAGGCCGTCTCGAGCGCGTGGGAGCGACTCTCCATCTGGCAGGGGCCGGCGATCACGGCCAGGCGCCGGGTCGGTCCGAAGACGGCGGCCCTGGCGGACCCTCCAACCACCACCTCCGCGTTCATACCGTTCAAGACGAGCAACTCCTTGGTCCGCCGCGATCCGGCGGGGCCACGAGGCAGGCCAGATTCGTTCGGGAGACAGGTGTGGCTATCGCGAAGAGACCGGTGTCAAGCCCCTCCCCTGCCGGTACGGCCGCCTGTTTCCGGCCGTTCGACCCTGTTCTGCGGGGCGAACAGATCGATCCAGAGGGGAAATACGTCTGCAGGCGCGTCCTCGAACTTGCACAGCTTGGCGATGGCTGTATCCACAAGTCATGGACCGCTGGCGCAGCGGCGCTGGCCAGGGCGGGCGTTCGCCTCGGCGACACCTACCCTCGCCCGATCGTCGACCACGTTGCGGCCCGTGCTCGCGCGCTTGGGATCTCCAGGGGGCGTCCATGAACGGCCATCCGACCGACCTGATCGACAGGGTCGACGACGCAGACCTCAGATCTGCGCCCGCGGCCTTTCGCACGGTGGTCGAAATAGCCCGCGACAACTGGGAGACCGGTTCGCTGACCTTCGTGCTTCCCTCCGGGCGCGAGCTGCATGTCCAGGGCGCCGCGCCAGGTCCCGCCGGCCGACTGGTCATCAGGGACTTCCGCTTTGTTGGGCGAGTCCTGGCGGGCGGGGACATCGGCTTTGGCGAAGGCTACATGGCGGGGGAGTGGGACACCCCGGACCTCTCCGCCTTGCTGGAGGTCTTCACCCTGAACTTCGATCGGCTCGAGCGGCTGGTGAGCGGCAATCCGTGGATGCGGATGCTCAACTTCCTCGCGCAGGCCCGCAATCGGAATTCGAAGGCGGGCTCCCGACGGAACATCCATGCTCACTACGACCTGGGCAACGCCTTCTATTCGCGGTGGCTCGACCCGACGATGACCTATTCGTCCGCGAGGTTCGAGCGGGCGGACCAGAGCCTGGGCGAGGCGCAGCGGGCGAAGTACGCCGCCCTCGCGCGCCAGATCGAGCTGCGGCCACACCACCACGTACTCGAGATCGGCTGCGGCTGGGGCGGCTTTGCGGAATTCGCCGCTGGCGAGGTCGGCGCGAAGGTGACCGCGCTCACGATCTCGCCGGCGCAGTTCGAGTTCGCCCGCGAGCGGCTCTTCCGCGCGGGCCTGGCCGAGCGTGCGGACGTCCGGCTGCTTGACTACCGTGACGTCGACGGCCAGTACGACCGCGTCGCGTCGATCGAGATGTTCGAGGCGGTCGGCGAGGCCTACTGGCCGCGCTATTTCCGCAAGATCCAGGAGGTGCTCTCGCCAGGTGGGCGGGCTGGCCTGCAGATCATCACCATCCGGGACGAGCTGTTCCGCGTCTATCGCCAGCGCTCCGACTTCATGCGGAAATACATATTCCCGGGCGGGATGCTGCCGAGTGAAGCCCGGCTGCGCCAGGAGACCTCCCAGGCGGGCCTCGAGTGGGACGCCATCACCCGGTTCGGCCAGAACTACGCGCGCACCCTCGCCGAATGGGGGTCGCGGTTCGAAGGCGCCTGGGAGGAGATCCGTGGGCTCGGCTTTGACGAACGTTTTCGCCGCCTGTGGCGCTTTTATCTGAGCTATTGCGAAGCCGCCTTCCGCACGGGCCGGACCGATGTGGTGCAGCTCAGCCTGGGGCGGACCTGAGCCAGGCGAAGCGACGCCTCTTGCGCTCCCGACGCTGATCCCGAACTAAGGAATCCATGTCCCGACCAGAGATCTTTCCCAGCGTCGTCGACGCCATCGGGAACACCCCGCTCATCCGGCTCGACGGTCCCAGCAAGGCCACCGGCTGCGAGATTCTCGGCAAGGCCGAGTTCATGAACCCGGGCCAGTCGGTCAAGGACCGCGCCGCGCTCTACATCATCCGCGACGCGGAGCGCCGGGGCGAGCTCAAGCCAGGCGGCCACATCGTCGAGGGGACGGCCGGCAACACCGGCATCGGGCTGGCGATGGTCGCCTCGGCCCTCGGCTATCGAACGACCATCGTGATCCCGCGCACCCAGAGCCAGGAGAAGAAGGACGCCCTGAGGCTGGCGGGAGCTCATCTCATCGAGGTCGACGCGGTCCCCTATTCCAATCCCGACAACTACGTCCGCTATTCGGGTCGACTGGCCGAGGAGATGGCCAAGGAGGAGCCCAACGGTGTGATCTGGGCCAACCAGTTCGACAACACCGCCAACCGACAGGCCCATGCGGAGACGACCGGTCCGGAGATCTGGGCGCAGACGGGCGGCAAGGTCGACGGCTTTATCTGCGCGGTCGGCACGGGGGGCACCCTGGCCGGCGTGGCCCAGGCCCTGCGGGAGCGCAAACCGGACATCGCCATCGGCCTGGCCGATCCGGGAGGCGCCGCCCTCTACAACTGGTACGCCCACGGCGAGCTCAAGGCCGAGGGCAATTCCATCTCCGAAGGGATCGGCCAGGGACGCATCACCGCTAACCTGGAAGGCCTGAAGATCGATTTTCCCTACCGGGTCTCGGACGAGGAGATGATGCGGGTGATCTTTGACCTGGCCCAGAACGAGGGTCTCGTGATGGGCGGCTCCACGGGCATCAATGTCGCCGGCGCAGTGCGCCTGGCGCGCGACCTGGGCCCCGGGCGCACCATCGTCACCGTGCTGTGCGACTACGGCTCCCGCTATCAGAGCAAGCTGTTCAATCCGGCCTTTCTGGAGGAGCGCGGCCTGCCGACGCCGCCGTGGCTCGTATGATCCCCGATCCCATCGTCTCGACGCAGTGGCTCGCCGATCGGCTCGGCGCCGCCGACATCGCTATCGTCGACGCGTCCTGGTTCATGCCGGGAACGCCGCGCGATGCGAAGGCCGAGTTCGCCCAGGGCCATATCCCCGGCGCCGTCTTCTTCGGCATAGACGAGGTGTGCGACCGCACATCGAGCCTGCCACATATGCTGGCCTCCGCCGAGGACTTCGAGCGGGCGCTGCAGGATCTTGGGGCCCGCTCGGGGCAGGCCGTCGTTGTCTACGACAGCCAGGGACTGTTCTCCGCGCCGCGCGTCTGGTGGAACCTGCGCGTGATGGGCTGCGATGCGGCATTCGTGCTGGACGGCGGCCTGCCGACCTGGATCGCAGAAGGCCGCCCGCTCGAGCAGGGCTGGGCCCCGCCGAAGACGGGCGATTTCCACGCCCACTATAGAGCTGAGTTCGTGCGTGACATCGATCAGGTGCGTGCGGTTCTGCGAAGCCGGGCCGAACAGCTGGTCGACGCCCGCCCCGCTCCCCGTTTTGCCGGAGAGGCGCCCGAGCCCCGCGCCGGCCTCCGGTCCGGACACATGCCTGGAGCGCGCAACGTTCCTTTTGGAGGACTCATCGAGGACGGCCGCCTGGTTGCCGCCGATCAGGTGCGGGAGATCTTCCTCTCGGCCGGTGTGGACCTGTCCGGTCCCCTCGTGACCACCTGCGGTTCCGGCGTCAGCGCAGCCGTCCTCGCCCTTGCGTTGGCGCGCGCTGGCCGTCCCGATGTGGCGGTCTACGACGGTTCCTGGACGGAGTGGGGCGGCCGCGCGGATACGCCGGTCACTACCGGCGCAGCAGGATGAAGCGCGCCCGCAGTCCCTTCACCCAACTCGTCCGCGCGGGTCACGGCGAGCAGGTCCTGCCGCGCACGGTCGGGCCTCCAGTGCAGAAGGGCTCGACGGTCCTGCTGGATCGCGCCGCCGACCTCTACGACGAGTCCCGCCCCACCTACGGCCGAGGCGGGCTGGCGACGCAGGCGGCCCTCGCGAGCGCCCTGTGCGAGCTGGAGTCGGCAGATCATGTGCGGCTGTTCCCCTCAGGGCTAGCCGCGATGACGGCGGCCATGATGGCGGTCCTGAAGGCTGGAGACGAGGTGCTCGTCACCGACGCCATCTACAAGCCCACGCGTCGGTTCTGCGACCGGGTGCTCCGAAGGTTTGGGGTCGAGGTGCGCTATCACCCTGCCCGCCTGGAGCCCGAGGCGCTGATCGGCGTCGCCAGTCCGAGGACGCGGTTGATCGTCCTGGAGTCGCCCGGTTCGCTCAGCCTGGAGATGCAGGACGTGCCGGCGATCACTCGCCTCGCGCGCTCGCGGGGGATCCTCACCCTGATCGACAACACCTGGGGCGCGGGGCTGCTGTTCAAGCCCCTCGAACACGGCGTCGACCTCTCGGCCCAATCGCTCACCAAGTACGTCGGCGGTCACTCCGACGTCTTCATGGGCAGCGTGGCGACCCGTGACAAAAATCTCGGGCAGGCCCTCGACCACGCCGTGTGGGACTTCGGTTGGTCCGTGTCCGCCGAAGACGCCTACCTGATGCTCCGTGGCCTGAGGACCTTGCCGGCCCGCATCGCGCGTTGTGGCGCAAGCGGCCTGGAGGTCGCCGCTTGGCTTGCCGGCCATCCCCGTGTGGCGGAGGTTCTCCACCCTGCCCTTCCTGGCGGACCCGACCACGAACTGTGGGAGCGCGACTTCGATGGCGCGGCGGGTCTGTTCTCGGTTGTGCTCGAGCCTTGCTCGCCCGAGGCGGTGGAGCGCTTCCTGGACTCGCTGGAGCTGTTCGGCCTGGGCTTTTCGTGGGGCGGCTTCGAGAGTCTCGCGCTCGCCTGCGATCCCCAACTCGCCGTGCGCCTTCACGAGCCCCCGCGGCGCGGACCGCTCGTGCGGTTCAACATTGGCCTGGAGGATCCGGCGGACCTGATCGAGGACCTCGCCCAGGGACTTCGCAAACTGAGCGAGTGAGCGGGCGGCCGTCTGCCGACCGATCGTTCAGGCCGCTCCGACGGCCGGGGCGACCGTGTCGCCCGCCTCGACCGCCTCTACACCATGCATGGCCTCGGCCGTTGCCGCGGCCTGCGCTAGGGTGGCCAGGTTGGCCTCGTGCGTGCGCCGGTCGATCCGGTAGAGCCCCAGGGCCGAGATCGAGCACAGGTTCAGGAGCACAGTCGCCGGCAGGAAGATCATCACCAGATGGCGCATGCTCATCGGATCGACCGTTCCCCTAGCCGCGTGAGCCGGGAAATGGACGATGTGCAGCAGGACGCCGGTGAGAAAGGCGCCCACGCCGCCGGTGAACTTCGGCAGCAGGCCATAGGCCGCATAGAGCAGGCCCTCGGAGCGCGCGCCGCTCTTCACGGCCGCGTCCTCGACGATGTCGGCGACCATGGAGCCGGCGATGATGTAACCCATCACGCCCAAGGTCGAGGTGAGGAAGCCGTCCAGACCGAGGATCGGCATGATCCATGGCGAGCCGTTGGGCGGCATGAGGCCAATCAGCCTCAGGAACAGTGGACCGGCCTGCATGGTCACAGCGCCGATGAACAGCGAGATCATGGTCGCCTTTTTGCCGAACTGGCGCGCCAGGCGCGGCGCGAGGAATACGGCCATGAGCGATCCCACCGAATGCAGGGGGATCAGCACTCCGTATTGCCGGGGGCTCAGGTCCCAGAAGTGATTATAGATGTAGATGCTCAGTCCAATGATCACGCCCTGGGCCACACCGCTGAACAGGCCGGCAAGCATCAGGGCCATCAGCGACCGATTGGCGAAGGTGGTGCGAATCTCGCGGACGGCCTGGCCCAAGCTCTGGCGCGGCGGCGTCGGCCGCGGCGGCAAATCACGTACGCGGCTCTGGGTGCCGAGCGCCGAGACGACGATGAAGGCGAATATCACCACCGACGCGGCCAGGCCCCACCGGGCGTAACCCTGGCGATAGAGCACGCCGTGCGAGCCTACGAAGAGTTCCTGCAGCGTCAGGCTGCCCAGGGCCCCACCGATGACGCCGAAGAACCACCGGTGCGCCTGCAGCAGGGTGCGCTGGTCGTAGTCGGGCGTCAGTTCGGCCGTCAGGGCGTTGCTGGGGATCTCATAGAGGCTGACCGCGATCCTCACCCCGGCCATCGCCACGAAGGACAAGGCCAGCAGGGCGCCGCGCGACAGGCCCTGGGGCAGATTCCACAGCAGAGCGAACAGCGCCGCGGCGGGCAGGGCCGAGGCGTACATGAACGGGTGCCGCCGCCCCAGCCGGCTGCCCAGGCGATCGGAAAACCGCCCGATCAGCGGGTCGGCGACGCCGTCGGCGATCAGAGAGATCATGATCACCGAGCCCACCAGCAGAGGCGACAGGCCGAGGACTTGGTTGAGGAAGATGGTCAGCACGCCGCCGGCGAGGCCTGAGTAGGCCAAACCGTGGGACAGCGACCCCGCGCCGTAGGCGATCCTGATCGTGCTGTTCAGCGGGCGCGGTCCATCGCCCGTCCTCTCGGCCGTCATCCCGTCTCCTCACCTTCGCCCATCGGTCCGGCGGTAGTCCGCCCAAGGGGTCGTATCTGGAGAGGACAGTCTCAGCCGCCGATCGGACGCGCAAGGGGCCCCGGACCCCAACACAGGGCGAAATTCCCATTTTGCTCAAGGCGCTCGGCGAGAATGCGCAACGCGGGCGCCTGCCGACCGTTCTCTAACCGAAGAGCGGATGGAGACGCATGTTGGTCACCGCGCCGTTGGTCGCGTCAGCTTTTGAAGAGCAGGAAGAGGAGACCGCAATGGCCGCTCCCAGGCAAAATGCCCCTCACGGCCCCGAACTGGAGGCGACGGAGGCGCGCCAATCCCGCCCCGCGCCAGGGACGCTCTCCATGCTGGTGATCTCCACGGTCGTCGGCCTGATCGTCGTGGCGATCATCTGGGCCTTCTTCGCCGGGCCTCTCGGACGTGCGCCCCTCAAGCCGCACGTCCAATCAGCCGAGCAGGCCAGTAGCTTCAGTCAGCCGCCCCCGCAGGCGAAGATGCGCCCCAGCCCGAGCACCACTGGCGCGCCCGGGGACGGGTCGATCAATCAGCGGTAGGCCCGGTCCGTTCAGACCCGCTCGATCACCATGGCGGGCGCCATTCCGCCGGCGGCGCAGAGCGTCACCAGGCCGGTGGCGAGGTCCCGCCGCTCGAGCTCGTCCAGCAGGGTCCCCAGGATGATGGCTCCGGTCGCCCCGATCGGGTGGCCCAGGGCGATCGCCCCGCCATTGACGTTGACCTTCGCCGGATCGATCCCGAGGTCTCGCATGAACTTGAGCGGAACCACGGCGAAGGCCTCGTTGATCTCGATCAGATCGATGTCGTCGAGGGCCATGCCGGCCTTGGCGAGCACCTTCTTGGCCGCCGGGACTGGGGCGTTGAGCATCAACTCGGGGGAGTCTCCGGCGGTGGCGACAGCGCGCACCTTGGCCCTGGGTTTGAGTCCGTGGGCCTTGGCGTAGGCCGGCGAGGCGATGATCACCGCGCCGGCGCCGTCCACGACGCCCGAAGAATTGCCTGCGTGGTGGACGTGCTCGATCTTCACGTCCGGAAAGGCGGCCTCGACGAGCCTGCGGAAGCTCAAACCCTCCTCGTCCAGCGGAGCTTCGTACAGAGCCGCGAACGCAGGTTTCAGGGCGGCCAAAGCCTCCGCCGTCGTGCTCGGGCGAGGATATTCCTCCCTGTCCAGGGCCGGCGTCCCGTCATCATGGTAGACGGCGACCAGGCTCCGGTCGAAGCGGCCTTCGGCGATCGCCGTGGCCGCACGCTTCTGGCTCTCGAGCGCCAGGGCGTCGACGTCTTCGCGCGAGAAGCCTTCCAGGGTGGCGATGAGGTCGCCGCAGACGCCCTGGTGGGGTTGAGGGTGGATGGCGCGCAGGTGGGTGTTGCCGGAGTCGAGCGTGGCGCCCGCCTGGCGCGGCAGGGTCGAGCCGTAGGACATGGACTCCACGCCGCCGGCGACCACCAGATCCTGTGCTCCGGACATCACCCCCATCGCCGCCAGATTGGCTGCGGTCAGGCCGGAGCCGCAGAACCGGTCCAGGGACACGCCGGGCGCGCGCATGTCGTATCCCGCGTCGAGCGCCGCCATGCGCGCAATGCAGGCGCCCTGCTTTCCGACCTGCGTCCCGCATCCGGCGATGACGTCATCCAGGTCGGAGGTCTGGAGGTTGTTCCGCTCGGCCAGGGCCTTGAGCACCGTGGAGAGGATGCGTTGCGGGTGGACGGCGGAGAGCCCGCCCTTGCCGACCTTGCCAACGCCGCGCGGCGTGCGGGCCGCGTCGATGATCCAGGCTTCGCTCATAAGGGCTCTCCGGGTGCAGGAACGCCGAGCATTAGCAAGCTCACCCCACGGCGCCACAAGGCATTTTCG
>DATBEN010000089.1:0-5447 GCA_036276055.1 Caulobacteraceae bacterium | reverse complement strand
TCCCATGCACGGCAATACGTTGAAGACGGCGACCGGCTACAAGACCCGCCCCTTCGACCGGATCATGGCCGAGGTGCGGGCCTTCATCGAGATCGGCCAGGCCGAGGGCGTGCACCCCGGCGGCGTCCACCTCGAGATGACCGGCCAGAACGTCACCGAGTGCCTCGGCGGCGCCCGCGCCGTCGCCGAAGGCGAGCTCGCCGACCGCTACCACACCCACTGCGATCCGCGCCTCAACGGCGAGCAGGCCCTCGACCTCGCCTTCCTCGTCGCCGAACGCCTCAAAGCCGGCCGCGACCCCGCCAGCCGCCAAGCGGCGGAGTAGTCCTCCCCAGAAGGGGAGGGACGGTCACGCTCCGAGGATCCAGCCTTCCTCGTGCTGGGCCTCGACGACGACTTCGGAGGCAGTGTCCTTGCCCGGGCCGAAGAGCGCGCCCAGCTTGCTCTGCTCGTCCAGCCGCGCAAGGTGTTCGGCGAGCCCGCGCACCTGCGCCAGGTCCTTCACTTCGCCTGACGCCGGCGCGGTCTTGATCAGCGAGGGGAAGACCTCGGCCATCACGACATCGACGCCGGCCAGGTCGGCTTCGGTCAGGGCCTTCCAGCCGGTCTCGAACGGCCACACCTTCAGCCGCTCGCCGCGCGCCAGCTTCAGCCGGCGGGCCACGGGGATGCCGAGGATCGTCTGCCCTCCGACCGAGCCGTTGTAGTAGAGCTTCCACACCGACGCCGCGCCCTTGGTTGCGACCTCCGCGTGCCGGAACTCCGGGATATCGTCCGGCCCATGCGCCCTCTGGCGCTTGGGTTGCAGGGTCGTCAGGGCGTCCCGCGGCGGACAGCCCCAGAAGGGGAAGGGGCCGCCGGTGAGCCGGCGGTTGATCTCCGAGGCGACGCCGAAGCGGTTGTTGGTGTTGTCGGCCTTGTCCGTCACCATGCGGTCGATCTGGTTCCAGACGGAAAGCCAGGGCTGATCGCCGGGCAGCTTGAGGCCCTCCGCCAGTCCGCGGGGAAAGCCGAGAGCGAAGTCGAAGCCGAGCAGCACGCGGTCGCGGTGCCGGGCGCGATCGTCGAGGATCGAGCCCAGCAGGGCCTCGGCCTCCTTGCGCGTCGCCGGATTGTGCGACTCGAAGGTGAAGCGGAACCGCACGTCCCGCTTGAGCACGCCGATCCAGATCGAGTCCGCGCCGGTGGTCGGCTTGGAGGCGGCGCTCCAATCCACCATCACATAGGCGTTGAACAGTCGGGCCACGTCGGTTCCTGGTCTGGGGTCGGCTTCGGCGGCTTCTTACGGCGCGCGGCGCTCGGGAGCCATAGCATCGGATACGGACGGGCTTCGCGGGCGGCGGGGATTCTCTCGCTCCCGCGGCCGTGCTAGCCGCAGCCCATGAACTCGATCCTCAGGGCCGGCGTCATCGGCGCCGGCGTCTTCGGCGGCTACCATGCGGCGAAGTGGGCGGGCCTGGAGGGAGTCGAGCTAGCCGCCGTGCTGGATTCCGAGGCTGAGCGCGCCGCCGCCCTCGCAGAGCGTCATGGCGCCAGGTCGATCAAGGACGCTTCGGACTTCCTGGCCGCCATCGACATCGTTTCGATCGCCTCGCCGGCCGTCAGCCACGCGGAGTGGGTCCTGGCGGCCCTGCGCGCGGGCAAGCCGGTCTATGTGGAGAAGCCGCTGGCGGTCGCCCTCGACGAGGCGGAGGCGATCGTGCGGGAGGCGGACCGTCGTGGGCTTATCGTGGCCTGCGGCTTCCTCGAGCGGATCGCCCTGCGCGCGATCGGCCTCTTCGACGCGCCGGAGCGTCCCGTCCGCCTCGAAGCCGTCCGCCGCGGCGCGCCGTCGCCGCGCAACCGGGACGTGAGCGTGGTGCTGGACCTGATGATCCACGACCTAGACCTGGCCCTGACGCTGGGCGCCGGCGATCCCTACGCCGTGGAGGCCGAGGGCGGGGCGGATGAGGCCCGCGCGGAGATCAGCTTCGATGATGGCCTGGTGGCGATCATCGAGGCCTCGCGCATCGCCGCCGTCCCGCAGCGGCGCATGCTCGTCGCCTATCCCTCGGGCGAGGTGGACATCGACCTGCTCGCCGGGACGCTGAGCAGCACCGCGGCCTTTCCCGTGCGGGATGACTTCGCGGCGCTGCCCGAGGTCCGCGACCGGCTGGGCGCATCGATCGCCGCCTTCCTCGCTGCGGTCCGCGGAGGGGCCGGGCAGCCGGTGGCAAATGCGGCGGAGGGGGCGCGGGCGCTCGACCTCGCCCTTGCGGTGGAAATGGCCCTGGGCGAATGATCCCGCCGAGCCGAAATGCCAGGAGCCCCTGCAATGACGACCGCCCATGACTTCACCTTCACCGGCATCGACGGTGAGCCGCTCCCGCTGTCGCGGTATTCCGGAAAGGCGATCCTGGTGGTCAACACCGCCTCTCGCTGTGGGCTGACGCCGCAGTACGAGGGCCTGGAAACGCTCTGGCGGGGCCGGCGCGATCAGGGCCTCATCGTGCTGGGCGTCCCCTGCAACCAGTTCGCCGGCCAGGAGCCGGGCGACGAGACGCAGATCCAGGACTTCTGCACGACGCGGTTCTCGGTCGACTTCCCGATGACGGCGAAGACCGAGGTCAAGGACGACGGCCGCCATCCCTTCTATGCCTGGGCGCAGGAGCAGCTCGGCGAAGCGGCGGTGCCGGTATGGAACTTCCACAAGATCCTGATCGGTCGCGAGGGGCAAGCCATCGCGGCCTTCGGTCCCCGCACCGACCCCCTCGACCCCGGCGTTGTCGGCGCAATCGACGAGACGCTGTAGCGGCGGACGCGCCGACGGGGGTCAGCCGCCGTCGGCGATCCGGAGGAGGTAGCGGCCGTAATCGGTCTTCGCCAGCTGCTCGCCCCGCGCGCGCAACTGGTCGCGGTCGATGAATCGGTTGTGGAAGGCGATCTCCTCGAGGCTCGCGATATAGACGCCCTGGCGCTTCTGCAGGGTATGCACGAACTCGGCGGCCTCCAGCAGGCTGTCGTGGGTGCCGGTGTCGAGCCAGGCGTAGCCGCGGGACATGGTCTCCACGTAGAGATCGCCCGCTTCCATGTAGAGGCGGTTGAGATCGGTGATCTCAAGTTCGCCGCGCGCAGACGGCCGGATCGTACGCGCCAAGTCCACGACCCGCGAATCGTAGAAGTAGAGACCCGTGACTGCGAGGCTTGACCTGGGCTTCTGCGGCTTTTCTTCCAGGCTGATCGCGCGTCCCTCGGCGTCCAGCTCCACCACTCCATAGGCCCGCGGATCTTCGACGTGATAGGCGAAAACCGTCGCGCCGCGCCCGCGGCCTCGCGCCTGGGAAAGCAGGGTGGTCATGCCCGCGCCCACGAAGATGTTGTCGCCCAGGATCAGGGCGGCGGGCCCGCCGGCCAGGAATTCCTCGCCGATCAGGAACGCCTGGGCGAGGCCCTCGGGACGCGGCTGCACCGCATAGTCGATCTGCAGCCCCAGGTGGGCGCCGTCTCCGAACAGGCGCCTGTAGTTGTCGATCGCCTCCGGCGAAGAGATGATCAGGATCTCGCGGATCTGCGCCAGCATCAGCACAGAGAGCGGATAGTAGATCATTGGCTTGTCGTAGACGGGCAGGAGCTGCTTGTTGATCGCCAGGGTGGCGGGATGCAGCCGCGTGCCGGCGCCGCCGGCGAGGATGATGCCCTTCGTCACGTGTCCTACCTCGACCGAGCTGTCAGACGTTCACGCCGAGCCGCTCGCCGGCATAGGCGCCCGACAGGATCGGTCGCCACCACCAGTCGTTCGCCATGTACCAGCGGACGGTCGCGTCGATGCCCGCCTCGAAGGGCGTCTCCGGCGCCCAGCCCAGCTTGCGCTCCAGCTTGGATGGATCGATCGCATAGCGATGATCGTGGCCCGGACGATCGGCGACGAAGGTGATCTGATCGGCATAGGACCGGCCGTCCTTACGGGGCCGGATCTGGTCGAGGCGCGCGCAGATGTTCTCGACCACCTGCAGGTTGCTGCGCTCGGCGCGGCCGCCGATCAGGTAGGTCTCGCCCGGCTCGCCCGTCTCGAAGACCCGCATCAGGGCGCGCACGTGGTCATCGACGAACAGCCAGTCTCGCACGTTCTCGCCGGTCCCGTAGATCGGCAAGGGCTCTCCGGCCATCGCCTTGATTATGACCAGCGGGATCAGCTTCTCGGGGAAATGGAACGGCCCGTAGTTGTTGGAGCAGTTGGTCACCAGGGTCGGCAGCCCGTAGGTGTGGCTCCAGGCGCGCACGAGGTGGTCGGACGCCGCCTTGGACGCCGAATAGGGAGACCTGGGTGCGTAGGCCGTGGTCTCGTCGAAACACCCGTCCGGCCCGAGCGAGCCGAACACCTCATCGGTCGAGATGTGATGGAACCGGAACGCCGACTTGAACGGCTCGCCCAGTCCTCGCCAGTAGTCGAGGGTCTCCGAGAGCAGGGTGAAGGCGCCCACGACGTTGGTCTGGATGAACGCGGCCGGTCCGTCGATCGAGCGATCGACGTGGGACTCGGCCGCGAGATGGGTGATGACCTGCGGCTGGAACTCGCGCAGGACCTTGCGCACGGCGCCGGCGTCGCACACGTCAGCCCGGCGGAAGGCGTATCCAGGCACGCCTTCGACGTCCTTCAGCGAGGCGAGATTGCCCGCATAGGTCACCTTGTCGAAGTTCAGCACCTGGTAGTGTCCGGACGCGACGAGGCGGCGGACGAGGGCCGATCCGATGAAGCCGGCGCCGCCGGTGACGAGGATCCTGGTCTGGGTCATGGGACGAGAGGCTCGGCTTCCAGGGGCGTCAGCGGTTCGCCGTCGTAAACGAAAGGACTTTGGAAGTCCGCAAGTCTCGGCAGGACGGCGTCCTTGGTCGAGAGGATCGGCGAGGCGCCCGCGAGGGGCCAGCCGACCGTCAGGTCGGGATCGTCCCAGATCAGGCCGCCGTCGCACTCCGGCGAATAGAAGTCGGTGACCTTGTACTCGACCTCGGTGTCGGGCTCGAGCGTGAGGAATCCATGGGCGAAGCCCACCGGGACGAACAGCTGGCTGCCGTTGTCGGCGCTGAGTTCGGCGCCGACCCATTTTCCGAACGTCGGCGACCCGGCGCGGATGTCGACGGCAACGTCCCAGATGCGGCCGCGCACGCACCGAACGAGCTTGGCCTGGGCGTGGGGGGGGATCTGGAAGTGCAGCCCCCGCAGGACCCACGCGGGGCGCGAGAGCGAATGATTGTCCTGCACGAACGCCTCAGGAAGGCCGAGGCGCTCGGAGGCGCGCGCGCTCCAGCTCTCCGAGAACCAGCCGCGATCGTCGCCGAACCGGCGCGGCCTGATGAGCTTGACCACACCCAAGCCTGTTTACTCCCCCGAGATTTGACCGCGGAACGCGAGGCGTCAGGCGTCGGCGCCCTCTGGGCGTGGCGCGAAGGTCGGATCGACCTGGGCGTGG
>DATBEN010000088.1:0-11632 GCA_036276055.1 Caulobacteraceae bacterium | reverse complement strand
GCCGAAGCGAGCGCGACCGCGACGCCCGCCTTCGCCCTTTGGGCTAGGGCGCGGCAGTCTTCGCTTGCTGCGCTCGCGAAGGCTGGTGCGGGCGGCCGGAATCGAACCGGCACGGGGGTCGCCCCCCTACGGATTTTAAGTGCCACATGTCTTACTTAACAAGCTGATTCTACTGCACTATTCTCTTGGGCGCAAGCCTGCTGTGTAAGAGACTGTGTAAGTTCTCGCCATTCACTTTGGCGCTCGATGGGCGGCAGCGCCTGATTGGCCCGTGACTAGGGCCGACGTCGACGTCGCGCCAATCGCGGACCTTAGAGCCCGTCCGGACACGGGACCTTCGCGGTGAGCGCATCGCAACCTTCGTATTGTCTGGTGTTACTTTGCTGACAATTCCTGGTCAGCGCGCGCTACAGCGTCCGCCAGTATTGCGAAGGGCTGCTCGCCGAGCCGCATGAGCAGCGTGGCAGCGATCCAGGCTGGCAGCGCCACGGCAGCCAGGGCGTAGAGCAGCCCACGACTGCCCCCCAGGCTATCCGAGATCAGGCCAACGAGGCTGGGCGCCATGCCGCCGAAAAGGGCGCCCGCGATCGCATAAAGGGCGAGGAACCGGGCGCGCATCGGGGCCGGTGCCATGTCTTGCAGCATTGTGGAGACGAGCACGCCTACAGCCGTCCCGGCCAGCATCAACAGGCCCATCAGGGCGTAAACCTGCCAGAAGGAGGCGGCGTACGGAAAGACAAGCAGCACCGGCGTCGTCACCAGCATGACCCGCCAGGCGATGCGGACGGATGCCCGGCGCCCGATCCGCGCCATGAGTCGCCGCAGCAGCGACGTGCTGATCGCGACGCCGGACACCATCCCCAGGCCCGTGGCCAATCCCATGCCCAGACCGTTCTGCGATGGCGTCGCCCCGAACAAACGCGTCGTCGCGACCGGCAACCAGACCAGAAAGCCGCCAAACGCCAGCAGATAGAACGCGAGCGATCCCAGCACCGTCGCCATGGCCAACCAATGTTGGCGCAGGAACGGAAGCAGATGGACTTCGCTCGCGAGCTCGTCGCCGCCGGGAGCCCGCCTTGGGTGGCGGAGCCGGGTAAAGGCGATCGCGATCAGGAACAGGGGAGCGGGCGAGGCGACCATGAAGAACGCTAGGCGCCAGGGCTCCAAATGGCGGACGATCAAGGGCAGGCGGGCATGCGCGTCCTGGAGCGCGCCGAGGGCCATGCCACCCAGAGCGAGCGCGAGCGCGACAGCCAGGTAAGCAGAGAAATACTGAACCCCGTTGGCGAGCGCTCGCTTCCGTCCCTTGAACAGGTCCGGGACGATGGACATGGTCAGCGGCGCCAGTCCCCCCTCGCCCGCGGCGATGGCGATCGCGGCGGCGAAGAGCTGCCCGAAGTCCTGCGCGAGGCCAACCGCAGCCGTTCCCAGCGACCAGACCAGCACGCACGCGCCCAGAACATAGCGGCGATCGAACCGGTCGGCCGCCCAGGCGATCGGATAGACCGCGAAGATGCCAAAGATGGAGAAGGCGAGGCCTTGAACGATGCCGAGTTGCGCATCGCTCATCTTCAGTGTGACGGCGAGCGGCGCCGCAGCGAGCGTTATGAGCTGGCGATCGACGAATGCAAACATGGTGACGGCCAGGATGGCCCACAGGGTGTACCAGCCGCCGGGGAGCACACGATCCGCCGGAACGGCCACCTGACCCATCGCGAGCGAGGCTGATGGGCTCGTCATACGGACGTCCGCCTCAGCCATTGCGTCCGCGCTCCGCTTCAACCCACCGCCGGGCCGCAGCCTCCATCACGTCCAGCGGCACCGGGCCGGTGGCGAGGATGGCGTCGTGGAAGCCGCGCAGGCTGAACCGCGCGCCGAGGTTGGCCTCCGCTTCGCCTCGCGCCGCGCGGATCGCCCGCTCGCCGACCTTGTAGCTCAGCGCCTGGGCTGGCATGCCAATGTAGCGGTCGATCTCGGTCTCGATGGCTTCGATCGGCATGAAGGTGTTCTCGGCCATGTATCTTACGGCCCTAGCCCGGTCCCAGCCGTACCAGTGCAGGCCGGTATCGACGACCAGTCGGCCGGCGCGCCACAGGTCGAAAGTCAGGCGGCCGAAGTGGTCGGCAGGATCGTCATAGAGACCGAGATCGTGGCCCAGCCGCTCGCAGTAGAGCGCCCAGCCCTCGATATATCCGTTGTAGTCGGTCCAGCCGGCGCGGCGGAAGGCGGGCAGGTGGTCGAGTTCATTGGCGATGGCGAACTGCATGAGGTGGCCGGGCCACGCCTCGTGCAGGCCGAGCGGCGCCAGCAGGTGAATGGGGCAGCGTTCAGGCAACGCCGTCAGCCAATAGACGCCGGCCATGCTGCGGTCCGGGGGCCCCGGCTGGGCCAAGGCCGGCGGCAGGTCGACCGACTGCTCCGGCGTGAACGACTCCACTCCATAGGTCAGGCGCGGCAAGCGGCCGACGATGCGTGGAAGCAGGCCGTCGATGCGCTTGGCTAACGCCCGGGCGCGCTCGAGGAGGCGCTCGCCGTTGGGCTCGACCCGGGTGTCGAGATGCTCGGCATAGGCGTGGGCGGACCCCTCGAAACCGGCCGAGTCGAGCACGGCCTGCACCTCGCCGTGGATGCGGGCGACCTCTTCCACCCCGAATTGGTGGATCTCCTCCGGGGATAGGCCGGTGGTGGTCTGCTGGCGAACCTTGAACAGATAATAGTCGCGCCCGCCCGGCAGGTCGCAGACGGAAGTGGTGTCTCGGCAGAGGTCATCGGCGTTGGCGTCGATGAAGGCGTCGAACCTGAGCAGTGCGGGCAGGACCACATCGCCCAGCACTGCCTCGGCCCGCGTCTGGAGCGACGCCAGGGCAGAGGGGTCGACGCCCGCCGGCGCCTGGGCCAGGCGTCCGCGCAGCGTTCGCTTCAGACCGCTGTCGGCGAGATGGGCGGCGAGCACGCCCTTTACCCTCGCCAGCAGCACGCGGGGTAGGCGGTAACCTTCCGCCATGCCCGCTTCCAGCAGGCCGATATTGTCGTCGAAAAAGACGGGAACCGCCTGCAGGCGCGCGAGCAGGTCCTCAACGTCGTTGCCGCCGTTGAGCGGCGTTCCCTGAGCCAGGAGCGCGGGCAAATCATGAAATCCGTTTAGGAACAGGCGTGGGACGAGCGGCTCGCGCAACCGCCAGGCATCGACGATCAGGTCCAGCTGGTTGGCCAACAGGGCGCGTGTGGTGGCGTCCTCCGGCGACAGCATGTCGGCGTCGATGCTGCCGAGCCGTCGCGCCAGACTGGCGGCGACCCGGGAGCGGCGCTCGGCGTCGGCGAAGGTGACCCGTTCAAGCAGGTGATTGCGGCCCCTCTCGCCAGCGAAGGTTGCCTCGGTCGGGAACTCGTGAATGCGGAAGGCCCAGTAGTCTTCGGCCAGAGCCTTGAGGCGGCCAAGGTCGTCGTCGGGCTCGCGGCGAGCGGCCAGGATGACGATCGGATCGGCGATGACCTGGCCGGTCATATAGGGATGATCGGCGTCAGCGAGGGTCGGCGACTGATGGATGCGGCGGGCGACGTCGGCCCCTTCGACAAGCTGGCCGAAAGCGGCGAAGCCCTCGCGGTCGTCGACCCGCTCGGTCCCGGCGTCGAGCCCGGGCTGGTCGCCGATGCAGACGACGAAGCCGACGGGCGAGCCGCCTGAGCCCGATAGGCGCGGCAAGGAGACCGCGCCGTCCACGTGCGACAGCCCCGTCTCGCTTGTCGGTTCGTGCGCGATCAAAGGCGGGTCGCGCATGGGCTCAGCGATCGTCGCCTGAATCACCGAAATACTGGGCGAACCCTGATCGTTCTGTGGACTGACGGTACGCATGAAGGCGCCGCCGACATAACGCCCCTCGTCGACATACCGCAGGAAGCCGGCGCAGGAGGCGGGTGCGCGTTCAGCATCGAGCTCCATAAGCAGGTCGCCGCACGTTGTCAGGACGCGGAGTCGCGGAGCCGCGGGACTATTGGGCATCGCGCCTGGCCGGGCGGACGGCGTTGGCCTTCAGCCGCGCCATGGCTGCGTGCACCGGCAGGCTGACGGTCGCCCCAGCCGGCGGCTCCTCGCCCATCAGGTGGCGCGTGAAGTAGTCGAGCCGGCGGCGCGCGCCGTAGTCGCCCCAGGTGTGGCCCTCGCGCGGCAACAGCACCAGGTCGACGTCCTTGTTGTTGTCGATCAGAGCCTGGACCAGCTGGAACAGGGCGCCGGGGTGGCAGCCGGTGTCCATCAGGCCGTGCACCAGCATCAGCTTGCCGGTCAGCCCCGCGGCATAGGTCTTGGCCGCCTGGGCGGCATAGTGCTCTGGCTCGAACCGGCCATGGTAGCGCTCGCCCCAGCAGTGCCAGAACAGGGCCTGGTCGTAGTTGCCGCCTCCCGCCACTGCCACCTTGAAAAAGTCGCCGAAACGAAGGGCGGCGAGGGCCGTCGCATAGCCGCCGCCGGAGAAGCCGGTGATGCCGACGTGCTCCAGGTCGATCGGGTAGCGCTGGGCCAGCTGCCTGATGGCGGCGATATGGTCCTCGAGGTTGGACGCAGTATGGGCTGCGCCGTAAGAGGCCTCGCGGAAGGCGCGTTCGCGGTTGGCCGTGCCGCGGCCGTCGATCACCAGGACGAAGCAGCCTAGGGTCGCCAGATGAGCGCTGTCGGTCAGGTAGGTATCGGCGTAGCTGCCGGCGAAGGCGGACTTGGGCACGACATTGACCTGCGGGCCGCCATAGATGTTGTCGATCAGCGGATAGGACTTGGCTGGATCGTAGCCGTGCGGCTTGAACAGAAGGCCATGGATGTCGGTGGTTCGGTCGGCGGCCTTCAGCGTGACGGCCTCTGGCCAGGTCCAGTCGTCCGGCAGGTTGGAGCCTTCCTCCAGCGTTGCGACCAGCGCGCCCTCGATGCGGCGCAGGTAGGTTTTCGGCAGGTGTTCGACGGCGCCGACCGTCTCGATGAAGAACCGGCCGTCCGGCGACAGGCCGGAAATGTCGAAACGGTCATGGCCGAAGAAGGACTGGCCGACCAAGCCGAACTCGCCGCGGCGCCAGACGATATGGTCGCCCGGCTCGCCGGACAGGACCTTCACCGCGCCGCCGTCGAGCGAGGTGCTGCACGGCTTGCAAGTGTAAGGTTCCTCGTCGGGCGCGATGCCAGCGGCCAGGAACAAAACCTGACGGGACTGGGCGTCGACGTGCAGCACCTCGCGCAGCTGCCAGGCGCCCTCGGTGATCGGGCGCCTCAGCGCGCCCGTAGCCAGGTCATAGAGATAGAGGTGGCCGTGGCCTGAGCGCTCGGAATACCAGACGAGCTCGTTCGTGCCTGGGATCGGATAGATCAGGGCCGGGGCATAGACGTTGACGCTGAGGTCGAGATAGGTGGCGGCGCTCTCGCTAAACACCTCGCGGACGGCGCCGGTGTCGGTGTCGAAGGCGATGACGCGGGCGGTCTGCTCGCCCCGCTCGATATCGATGAAATAGGCGCTGTGGCCGTCGTCGCCCCACCAGGCGAGATTGGCCGAGAAGGGCGTGTCGTTCATCCGCACGGCGGATAGACGCGGATAGCGGGCCTCGACCTGCTTGCCCGTCTCCACATCGATGGAGACCATGCGGAACTCGGAGACCTTGGGATCGGCCGGCAGACTGGTCGGGTTGGGGATATGGCGGGTGCGCACGTCGTCGAGCGGGGCGAACTCGGTCAGCGGCAGGTCGGGCACGTGGCGGTCATCGACCTGGGCGGTGAGGATCCGCTTGCCGTCGGGCGACCAGCGTCCCTCGACCGTCTGGCCGGTCATCTTCTTGAGCACCCGCCTGGCCAGAGGACTGTCGCCATAGGCATTGCGCTCGACACCGTCGGTGGTCAGCCCCCGTTCGGCGCCGCTTTCGATGTCGCGGATCCAGATGTTGTTGTCGCGCAGGAAGGCGGCGCGCCCGCCGTCCGGCGAAATCAACCAGTTGAGGTCGCCTTCTTTCTTGGCTGCAGTGAGCTCGTGCTTGGTAAAGTCGTAGGCATAGGACTCGCCGAAGGCGTCGAAGGTCGCCCGGTCACCGGCGATCTTGAGGCCGCGCAGGATCAGCATCTCGCCGTCGATGTCGGCTTCCAGAAGCGCGGCCAGGGCCTCGGCGACCTCAGCGCGGGTGAAGGCTATGCGGCCCTCGCCGGTCTCGGCCTCGACGACGCGGTACTCCACGCCCTTATCGCCGCGGCGCTCGTACCAGAGGCGGTCTCCGATGCCGATCCAGTGCGGATAGACGGCCCCGTTGCGAACGGCTTCACCGGCGGACAGGGCGACCTGCGCGAGCGCATAGCCGCTGGACGAGGAGTCAGAGGAAGGCTTGTCCACAAACGTCTCCAGAAATCACGGAATGGGAGAGCAAAATAGCCGAGCATCCGCCCGTTTTTACGAATGGCGACGCGGCGTCCTGTGATGCTAGAACCGATCGACCTTCGCAGGAGCGCCCGTCCCGATGCCCAAGCGTGACCTCGCCTACATGCATGGCCAGCGAGAGACTATCGCCAGGGCCGCGCTCGCCGTCATGTTCGAGAAGGGTGTCTACGGGACCTCGCTGCGCGACATCTGCGAGCAGGCCGGCATCTCTATGGGCACGTTCTACGTTCACTTCCGCACCAAGGAGGAGGCGGTGGTCGTCGCTTTCGCGCTCGACAACACCGAGCGGCGCATCAAGCCCGAACCGCTGCCAGAGACGCGAAGCGAGTATCTGGCCGGCTTGAGGCAGGGGTTCTTGGACATGTGGAAGGATTCGGTGGAGATTCGGCGCTCGCGCCTGTCCTTGCAGTTCGTCGCCGACATGGCTCTTGAGTCCTCGAACCCGCCAGGCCTGTCGGAAATCTATGAACACCTCGGGATCTGGACACGACAGGCCCTGGAAAGGCTGGCCGGCAACGGCGAGATCGATCTGCCCCTCGGTCTGGACCGCACCGTAGACGCCATTCGCCACGCGGCTCTGGGCGCGCAGTACATGGTGATGGGCAACAAGGAGCTCGATGTCGCCCAGATCGCGGACGGCGTCGTCGCCCTGGCGGACCTCATCTTCACCGATCCATTCAAACCCCAGGCCTGAAGGCGCCGCCCCAAATTGGGCGGTGGGAGTAAGGTCGGATGCATGGGTCACCAAGTGGCGCTGAGGGATGCGCCAAACGTGCGCGGCTGGTAGAATATGGCGCTCTGCACGCCCAAGCCTCCTGAGACCGTATAGGCCGTCACCGAGTTGATCGCCCGCTTGTCGGCGACGTTCCTGACGTAGAGATCTAAGCGGTAGTTGCGCACCTGCACTCCGGCTCTCAAATCGACGATGCCGTAGCCCGGCAATTCCTGGCGCGGCCCGAAGGATGGAAAGTCGCTGAAGCGGCTGGTGGTCCACCGCCAGTCGGCGCCGAGCGAGCCGGTGATCGCGGCCGTCAAGGGTCGGCTGTAGTCGGCACTAACCGTGCCCGCCCACCGGGGCGCCTGGGCGAGCGGATCGCCGGCATGGGCGTTGACGCTGGCCGGCCCATCCTCGGTCAGCCGGGCGTCGGTATAGGCGCCGTTGAAGCTGAAGTTCAGGCCCGTGATTGGCTCGTAGCCCAGGGACCACTCGACGCCGTCGCTTCGCGCCGAGCCGCCATTGGTGATCGTGCTCAGGCCCGCGACAACCGCCTGCAGCTGAATCCGGCTCCACTCGATGTCGAACGCCGCCAGCTCCGCTGTCAGCCGGCCATTGAGAAGCTGACTCTTCACCCCGACCTCATAGTTGGTCGTCTTTGAGGACTCGAAAGAGCCGGGCAGAGTGCTTCCGGGGATAACGTCGTTGGGGCCGCCGGGTGCGAAGCCGGTAGCGATGCGCGCATAGACCATGGTTGCCGACGTCGGCTTCCAGCGCGCGTCGGCGGAGTAGGTGAAAACGCCCTCCGACGAAACTGTGCTGAAATCGATATTCCCTGCCAGGAGGCCCGATCCCAGCTCGTGGAAGGTCTGGTTGTTGTGGCTGTAGCGGCCGCCGAGCTGGATGTCGAAGCTCGGCGTGAAATGGTAATCGACGTCGCCGAACACGGCGTATTCGCGGTAGGTCGGAACGATGATGAAGGTTCCGAGGCCGGGGACGAAGCTGGTGTTGAGTTGCCCGGTGGCGGTATCGCCGGGAAAGATGCCCTCGAACTCGCGGGCTCGCTCGTTGCTATAGTAGCCGCCGAGTTGCCACTGCAAAGGCCCTTGCCCGGACGAACTCAGCCGCGCCTCCTGGACATAGAAGGTGACCGGGTCGTCGAGCTTCACCCCGACCGGCGCGGGTCCGATGAGCGCCGACAGGAACGGGCCGTAGTAACTGCTGTCGTCAATGACGGCAGCGTCGCCGATGCGGCCATAGCTCGACGCCGACATCAACTTTACCGGGCCGAAGTCGTAGGTGATGGTGGCGTTGTAGAGCTCGTTGGTGTTCACGCCCGGCTGAGGCAACCGATGATTGCTGACAAGATCGCCGTAAATCGGCTCGAAGGTGTTGGGCTGCACCTCGACCTGATTGGTGTCGGACCACGAGCGGCGCTGGTAGAGGGCGTTCAGGCGGACCGATAGCTTGTCGCTCGGCTGCACCAGAAGCGAAACGCGGCCGCCATAATTGTGGATGCCGTTGATATCCTTGCCGAGGTTCGGGTTGTCGACATAACCGGCATAGTCGGTGTCGAAGCCGACGATGCGAAGAGCGACCTTGTCGCCGATCGGAAGGTTGATCATGCCGTGCACGTCGCCGCCGATGCCGCCATGGTCGACCGAATTGACGCCCGCCTCGAGAGCGCCCGCGAAGCGCTCGAGCTGGGGCGCGTTTGTGACGTATTTCAGAAGGCCGCCCAGCGCGTTGGCGCCATACAAGGTTCCTTGCGGGCCGCGCAGCACCTCGACGCGGGCCAGATCGAATGTGTCGAGGTTCGCCCCCTCCGAACTCGACCCGACGAACGGGCCAACTGCCGTGAACGGCGTCTCGTCGAGATAGGTGGCGACCGGGGCGTTGATCTGCGCCGCGCCGATAGAGATGCCGCGGATCACGATCTGGCTGCCTTCCGGACCGTTGTCGATCAGGGTGACGCCGGGAAGCTTCTCAACATAGTCGGAAAAGCGGAACGAACTGGTTTCGACCAGCTTGTCACCGGCCAGCGCGCTCACCGCCATCGGCACGTCCCGAATCGACTCCTGGCGCTTTTGCGCGGTGACGACGACCTCCGCCACCGTGCCCGCCGCCTGCGTTTGGTCGGCGGCGGCGACTGGCCTTGCCAGAGCGAGAACAGGAAGGGTTGTCCCCACCAAAAACAGAGCTAATCGCCCCGAATGAATACGCCGTGCCATGGGCCGTCCCCGTCATTATCGTTAAACCGGGCATATGCCCGTTTATTTTTGACGGCAAGCGGTTTTTGGCTAGGAAGAGCGGTCGCCGCGCGGTCTTCGTCTCACAGCGAGCGGTCACCGTGGACGAAGGGCACGTCCACTTTGGGTCGATTGTGTTGAAGAAGTCGGCGGCTGAACGGGCGTGGCTGGAGGGTGGAAGCCCGCTGGATGCGCCGCCAAGCGCCTTTCCGGGTCAGGTGGCCATGTTCGGCGCTGGGGCCGGGATCTGCTTGGCTAGTTTCCTCAGGTTCTGGGCGATGGCGGCGAGGTGGAACTCGTCGCGGGCGCCGTTTGGTCCTCGTAGCCGAAGTCGGTCGAGCCGCAGGATGCGCTGGAGGTGGGCGAACATCCGCCAGGAACCCCGACTGTTTTGAGTAAAGAGGAAACTCGTCCTCCCGTGTCATGAATCCGCGCTGACGCCCGAATGGGACCTCAGGCGATGGTGCGGGCGGCCGGAGTCGAACCGGCACGGGGTCGCCCCCAACGGATTTTCATGCCACTTCGGCTTTCGCCGCCGCCGTCAGGCGTTCGTGGTCTGGACTATCCCTTCGCCATTGCCGTGACGCTTTAGGCGCCGCCCGTCTAGTCTCTACACCTTCCCCAACGAAGGGCTTGGCTCGGGATCGCCATCTGACAGGGTTCCCCGAATTTGAGCGGTTCTACGTCCCGGATTTCTCCGGGCGCACTCAATCCTTCAGCTTAAGTCCGTTGCGTCTACCAATTCCGCCACGCCCGCATGCCGAGCCAATCCTATAGGCCAGCAAGGCTGCCTACGCCAAGGCGAGGGTGGAGTAGATGGCAACCTCAATCGTCAGGTTCGTACACGCAGGCATGGGACGGCGTTCGCCGATCGGGCGCTGGCTAGGCGTTCGCCAGCGCCGCTTTCTCGGAACGTGCGTTCCAAGGTTTTGGCTTTCTGCGGACGTTGATCGCGGCGGCATCCAACGTGTTGGCAATATGGGAAGCGTAGTATTTCTCGATCATCTCGACGCTGGTGCGGCAGTTCTTGGCTACCTGGTAGATGTCGGCGCCTTCCATCAGGCGCAGACAGAGGTAGGTGTGGCGCAGGCTATAGGCCGTACGCGGATTACCCTCGCGATCGGTCTTCAAGTTGAGCTCGCCAAGGACCGCGTTGAGGAGTTCACGCTGAACGGCGCCGAACACCGAGTCCTCGGGAGCGGGGACGTTGCGCTTGCGCAACCGCAAGAAAGGTGTGACCGCGCCAGGCATGCTCTTGCAATAACCGACGCCGCGTTTCCCACGCACCTGAATTTCGAGGATCCGCTCGGCGCTATCAGCATCCATGACCACATTGACGTCGCGGTATTGCAGCCGAGACGCTTCATCCGGCCGCAGCCCGGTGTTGACCATGAAGAGGACGTAGTCGTGAAACTGCTCGCTCTCCGCGCGCCAGCGTTCCTTCTTGGGGTTCTTGGCGCGCTCACGAGTGGCTTCGTAGAGCCGCTTGTACTCATCGGGTGAGAACCAGGCGCGGTCGGAGATCTTGCCTGACCTCTTGTAGGGCGAAGACATGTCAGGAAGGGCCGCCAACCAGCCTTTGCGGTTCGCGGTCTTCAATACCTGACGTAGGCAGACGATCTCGCCATGTAGCGTGTTCCGCTTCGGGCGAATCCACTTGCAAGGACGGCCGATGAACTCGCGACCCTTCACCGTGTAGCGCGCAGCTTTCGCCTCAGACGGCGGGCTGGGCCGCGCCAAGCGATAATCCTGAATCCGCCCCGCATTCACCTCTGACAGCGGAAGGCTCCCCAAGAACGGCAGGAGGTAGAGGCGCAGCACCCGTCCCTTGGATCGCACATATGCAGCGTTGCGCTCACCATAGGTCATCGTCTCGTATTCGCGAAGGAATGCCGTCGCCGCCTCACTGAAGGTCTTCTCGACTAGCAGGAGGGGCCTGGGCGGCGCGGGTTGCACTGGGCGATCCGCGGGCGGCGGCAGAACGCCTCGCTGGCGAAGTCGGTCTTCCGCCACTCGATCGAGAAACCAGTCTCGGGCGAATTCGATCGCCAGCGCGACGTTCCCCTGGCGAGTGGTTTGGCGAAAATTCCGCCCACCGAGGAAGACAGCACACTGCCAGTACCGGCTGTTCTCGCGCCGATACACATGCACCTTGCCGTCCATGATCGTATGGCTCTCCGACACAACGCCTCCTTGCCGTCGCCGGCATATGTGTAAGGCATGTGTAAGACTCTAATCCAGATAACCTATTGTTTTATATTGGTAAATAT
>DATBEN010000087.1:0-5702 GCA_036276055.1 Caulobacteraceae bacterium | reverse complement strand
CGTGTTCCTGTGGTCGGTGCTCGGCTATTTCAGTCCGCGCCACCACGCCCGCATGACGATCGCCTCGATCTATTGGCACTTCGTCGACGTGGTCTGGCTGTTCGTCTTCTCGACCTTCTACCTCAGCCCCTATGTGCTGACATGAGCGCGTTCGAAGACCAGGGACGGGCGTGGATCGGGCGCGGCGGCCGCTGGCGGGTGACGCGACTGCTGCTGAGTTTGGCGGCGGGTCCCGCGGCCTGGGCGCTGCAGCTCGAAGCGGGTTACGCCATCTCGAGCTACGCGTGCTTCCCCCACGATGCGCCGTTCCGGCGCTCGCCGCCGCCCGGCTGGAGCGCGGAGCCGGCGATCCTGCTCGCCATCAACCTCGGCTGTCTGGCCCTGAGCCTGGCCGGCCTGGCGGTCGCGGCGACGCTGCTCACCCGAACCCGGCGCGCCGACCCGCAAGAACCCGTGCTCAGGCGCACGCGCTTCATGGCGCTCTGCGGCGTGCTGACGGATCTGGGGTTCGCGGCCGCGATCCTCGTCAACACCGTGACGATCGTCATGACGCCGGCCTGCTGGAGTATCCGGACGTGATCCGGACGGCCGTCCTGACACTGGCGCTCGCCGCCTCGCTCGCCGGCTGCGGCGGAGAGCCCGATCGCGGCGGGCCGCCGGCCGCGCTCGGAGGCGACCCGGCGCGCGGGGCGACCGTCATCGGCCAGGTCCAGTGCGGCGCCTGCCACGAGATCCCGGGCATTCCCGACGCGCATGGGTTGGTGGGCCCGCCGCTCGAGCATTTCGGCCGCCGCACGATGGTCGCGGGCGTGCTGCCCAACACCCCCGACGCGCTCGAACACTGGTTGGTCGACCCGCAGGGCGTGACGCCGGGCAACGGAATGCCTGCGACCGGCCTGAACGACCAGCAGGCCCGCGACGTGGCGGCCTATCTCTATACGCTGCGCTGAGAGGCGCCGGGGATGAAGCGCTTGGTTCCCTACCTCATCGGCGCCGCCGCAACGGCGGCGGTGTTCGGGGTCGCAGCGCTCGCTATCGTCGAGTTCGGGCTCTTCGAGGTGCAGGCGAGCGTTCCGCATTCGCCGCTCGTCGCATGGGCGACGCACACCACCATGATCCACGCCGTCGACCGCGACGCAGCCGCCATCCCGCGCTTGCGGCCGTTCACCGTGGCGGAAACGGAGGCCGGCTTTCGCTTGTACGACCGCGATTGCGTCGCCTGCCACGGCGCGCCGGGCGTTCCCCGCGAGCCGTGGGCGGCAGGCATGACGCCCTCGCCGCCCTATCTGATCGACGCCCCGCGGCATTGGACCTCGCGCCAGCTCAATTTCATCGTCTCCAACGGCGTGAAGATGACGGGCATGCCGGCCTGGAGCACGGTGCATTCGCCCGCCGAGCTTCGCGCAATCGTCGCCTTTCTCGAGGCGCAGCCCTACCTCACGGCGCGCGACTACCTGCGGTTTCGACAGGCGACCACGGGCGGACGCCTGCCGGTCCGATCGCGCGGCGTCGCTCAGACGACCCCCTCGCCGCCGGTGACGCCGTAGACCTCGCCGGTGATGAAGCTGGCCTCCTGGGAGGCGAGCAACACATGGACGGGGGCGAGTTCCACCGGCTGGCCGGGCCGCCCCAGCGGCGACTCCTCGCCGAAGCGCTGCACCTACTCCTGGGTCTGGCCGCCGCTGGGCTGAAGCGCGGTCCAGACCGGGCCGGACGCCACGGCGCTCAAGATATCGCCGGTTGCGCGTCTGAGCTTTGAAGGCGAAGGTCTCGCTCGTGGTGGCGGGGGCGACATGGCCGAGGGCGGCATTTTCGGCGGACTTCTCGGTGGCGACGAAGACGGACACGATGAGGACATTGGCGAGGCCAGGGTCAGCGCCGAAGCGTTCGCTGCGGCCGTGGCGGCCGAGCAGGCGAAGCATCATGCAGGGGTAGCCCGCGCCACCGAAGCGTTCCTCGATGAGCAGCGATTGCTTCTTGAGGGGCAACGCGAGGAGTTGATCGAGCAGCGCGCGCTTCGCCTCTCCCACCTGAAGAACCAGTCCCGCGAGGGCAAGCTGCGCCGCTTCGGCCAGCGGATCCGCAACGGCATGCAGGTGCTCACCGCCCTGGTGTTCATCGTCATCGGCGCCGGCCTGGGCGTCATGGTCTACGACGCCTTCGCCACCCGCTCGGTGGTCGTCGAGCCCTTCGACACCCCGCCGGCGCTGGCGGCCCGGGGGCTCTCCGGCAAGGTGGTGGCCGGCGGCCTGCTGGACGAGCTCGCCCGCCTGCAGGCGGCGACGCGGGTGAACATTGCCAAGCGGCATCTCTCCAACGCCTGGACCGGCGACATCAAGGTCGAGGTGCCCGAGACTGGCCTGTCCCTGGGCGACCTCGACCGCATGCTGAAGGCCAGGTTCGGCCACGACCTCCATATCGAGGGCGACCTGGTGCAGGCCGACACGGGCGGCCTGGCCCTGACCGTGCGCGGGGACAACCTCCTGCCCAAGGTGTTCACCGGGGCCGCCGGCGATCTCGACAAGCTGACCAGGGAGGCGGCCGAATACATCTATGGCCAGTCCCAGCCGGCTCTGTTCGTGGCGTACCTGCGTAACGAGGGACGCGACGCCGACGCGGTGGCCTTCGCCAAGGCCGCCTACGCCACCACCAGCGCCGAGGATCGGCCCTATCTTCTGAATGAATGGGCTGATTCGCTCGAGAACACGGGCGCGCCGGCGCAGGTGACCCTGCCGCTTTACCGGGCGGCCCTGAAACAGAAGCCCGACTACTGGACCGCCTACAGCAATGTGATGAATGTCCAGTGGCTGCTGGCCGACGAGGAGGGCGCCTGGCGCACCGGCGAGACCATGCGCCGGGCCGCCGGAGGGCGGCCAGGGCGAGCGGGAGAGATCTACTACGAGAACTGGGATGCCCTGACCTGGAACCTGCAGGCCTGGCGCGCGGCATTGCTTGCCGACGCGGCGACGAGCCAGGGCGTCGGAACCAACGTCACCGCCGGCGGCCCGGCCATCGCCGACGTGGACGTGCGGCTGCACGACTACGCCGACGCCGAGTTCCAGTTGCAGACCGCGCAGGGCGACGCCACGGACCCGACCATCGCCGCCATCACCCACCTCATCCACGGCCGGATCGCGACCGAGGCCGGCGACGGTGCCCGCGCCTCAGCCGAGATGGAGGCGTTCGCCGCCGCCTACGCCAACCCTGTGGTGTCGAGCAACTACCCGGGCTACCTCTGCTGGGTCGCGCCGGCCGAAGCGCTCGCCGGCCATGCGGACAAGGCCGATGCGGCGCTGAAGACTGGCAGCCACTATGTCGACTGCGCCCGCTTCCACGGCGACATCCTTGATCAGCGCGGCGACTGGCCGGGCGCCCAGAAGGCCTATGCCGAGGCCGTCGCCATCGCCCCCGACCTGCCGGCCGGCTACTATTCCTGGGGCGTGGCCCTGGCCCGCCACGGCGACCTCGCTGGCGCGATCGCCAAGCTCTCGGCCGCCAACCCGCGCGGCCCGCACTGGGCCGACCCGCTCAAGGCCTGGGGCGACGTCCTCGCGCGCCAGGGCCGCTGGAAAGAGGCCCTGGCCAAGTACGACGCAGCCCTGAAATTCGCCCCGGCCTGGGCCGAACTGCGCCAGGCCAGGGACGCTGCCGCCCGGCGCGTATGAGAGTCCGCGAATCCGCTGGCTGATGGTCTTTCCGGTCGCGGCCCTGCCTGGCGGCCTTTCAGCGGCCCCGTCGCGCCGCGAGGCGCCAGCGTTGAGGCGCCGGTGGCCTTCGGGGTGGCGGATCGCGACGCCATCCTGGTCGTTCACGGCGCAGGCGCCCAGACCTACGAATGCAAGGCAGGGGCTGGCGGCGAAATGAGGTGGGTTTTTCGCGAGCCTGTCGCCACTCTGCTTCTGCAGGAAGACGGTTCGGTGAACCTCTGTCTGTCGGTCCCTGTCGACCGCCTGCGCCTGGCGGGCGCAAAGCCGGAAACCCTGGTCGCCAGCCTCGGCGAGGAGGCGTCCCTCCCTCTCGAGCGCATCGCCGCCGCGGAGCGACTGGGCGGGTGGTCGAGCGTCGCGCGAATGTAGAGCAAATCATCCCCGTTCAGACGGTTCCGTCTGAACGGGGTTTGCCCTAGGTAACCAGATCTTCGGCTGAAGCCTTGAGAGGCTGCGCGATGGCAACGAATCCGGAGCGATACCATGGCCTCGCCGACATCCGGTATGCGCTCCGCCGGTTCATCGCAGCGAGCGAAGTCATCAACCGGGCGGCCGGCGTCACCCAGCAGCAGTATCAGGCGATGCTGGCCATCAAGACCGGTCCATCCGAAGCGATGGCGGTCATGGAGCTGGCGGAGCTTCTGCTCCTGACCCATCACGGCACAGTGCAGCTCGTCGACCGGCTGGCCAAGGCGGGGCTTGTCGAACGGTCCCCATCCCCCCAAGACCGGCGCAGCGTCCTGCTGAAGCTCACTCCCAAGGGGGAGACCCTGCTGGACGGCCTCGCCGACAGGCACCTCGAAGAGATGCTGCGGCACGAACCCCTGCTGTCCCGCTCGCTCAGGCGCCTCAAGCATCTGGCGCCTGGAGCCTGATCCGTTTGCACGGAACGCGCTCTAGCCATGAGGATAGAGACTGACGCTGCCGGCCACCGAGTCGGCCACGTGCTCCTTCGTGATCACCCCGACGACATCCTCGGCGCGCGGCACGCCGCGACCTTTCACGACGACCGTCATGACCGCGTGTTTACGCCACATGCGCTCGATCACGTCGAAGACGACTTGCTCGGCGCCGACGACGATGAAGTTGCGACTCGAGACGTCCCCCAGCGTCACCCCCGTGCGCGCGCTTTCAGGGCCTCGGGCAAGGGCCGTGTTGACCCGGAGCACGCCGCTGAGCCGGCCTGCGCGCGTCGTCACCACATGCCGCAGTCGCCCGCCATGGTCGGGCTGGCGCAGGAACTCGTCGAAGCTGGACTCGGCGGGCAGCACGACGACGTCTGGATCCATCGCCTCGCGCGCGCGCCTGACGAGGAACATGTTGGCGTGCAGGGCCCTGGGGAGCGCCTGGCCGCGGCGGACCAGTTTCAGGCTGTAGATCGTCTCGCGCGAGAGAACCCGGCGCACGCCCACGCTGACGGCCACCGCTACGATCATCGGCATGATGATGTCGTAGCTGAGGGTCATCTCGAAGATCATCACCACGGCGGTCATCACCGCGCCGGTGCCTCCGCCGACCATGGCGCCCATGCCGACCATGGCGAAAGCGGGAATGCTGAGGTGCAGGGCAGGCGTTAGCGCGTTCAGCAGGGCCGCGAAGCCCCCGCCGAGGGTCGCGCCCATGAACAGCGACGGTGAGAGTATGCCGCCGGAGGAGCCCGATCCCAGGCTCAGCGACGTCGCCAGGAGCTTGCAGGCGAACAGCAGGCCGAGCAGCCAGAAGGTGGTCTGCCGGCCCGACAGGATGGACTCGATGGTCGCGTAGCCGACGCCATCGACGTAGTACTGGCCGAAGGCCAGTAGCAGCAGGTACATCATCACCCCGACCAGCAGCATGCCCAGGATGTGGCGCAGGTAGCGCGAGCCGATCTTGTCGAAGAGATCCTCCAGCAGGTGCAGGCCGCGCACGAAGCCCGCCGAGGCGGCGCCTGTCAGCAGGCCAAGGACGGCGAACAGCACCAGCACCAGCAATGCGCCTGCGTTGGCGCTCATCGGC
>DATBEN010000086.1:0-47816 GCA_036276055.1 Caulobacteraceae bacterium | reverse complement strand
CCTTCATGGGGTGGGACAAGTGCGAGGACGGCGTCAGTACCGGTAGTGGTCCGGCTTGAACGGGCCTTGGGCGGTGACGCCGATGTAGTCGGCCTGGGCCTTGGAGAGCGTGGTCAGCTTGGCGCCCAGCTTGTCGAGGTGGAGCATGGCCACCTTCTCATCGAGGTGCTTGGGCAGGGTGTAGACCTTGGTCTCGTAGCGGCCGCCGTTGGTCCACAGCTCGATCTGGGCCAGGGTCTGGTTGGTGAAGCTGGCGCTCATCACGAAGCTGGGGTGGCCGGTGGCGTTGCCGAGGTTCACCAGGCGGCCTTCGGACAGCACGATGATCTTCTTGCCGTCCGGGAATTCCACATGGTGGACCTGCGGCTTGATCTCGTCCCACTTGTAGTTGCGCAGGCCCGCGATCTGGATCTCGGAATCGAAGTGGCCGATGTTGCAGACGATGGCGTTGTTCTTCATCGCCCGCATGTGATCGACGGTGATCACGTCCTTGTTGCCGGTGGCGGTGACGAAGATGTCGGCCTCGCCGGCGACGTCGTCGAGCGTCTGGACCTGATAGCCTTCCATCGCCGCCTGCAGGGCGCAGATCGGGTCGATCTCGGTGACGATCACCCGCGCGCCGCCTTGGCGCAGGGAGGCGGCCGAGCCCTTGCCCACGTCGCCGTAGCCGCAGACCACCGCGACCTTGCCGGCCAGCATCACGTCGGTGCCGCGGCGGATGGCGTCCACCAGGCTCTCGCGGCAACCGTAGAGGTTGTCGAACTTGCTCTTGGTGACGCTGTCGTTGACGTTGATCGCCGGGAATGGCAGCTCGCCGCGCTCGGCCATCTGGTAGAGGCGGTGCACGCCGGTGGTGGTCTCTTCGGAGACGCCGGTGATCGCCTTGCGGATGCCGCTGTAGAAGCCGGGCTTCTCCTTCAGATAGCGCTTCATCACCGCGAAAAGGGCTTCCTCCTCCTCGTTGGTCGGCTTGTCGAGGACCGAGGGATCGGCCTCGGCCTTGGGGCCGAGCACGGTGAGCAGGGTGGCGTCGCCGCCGTCATCGAGGATCAGGTTCGGATAACCGCCGTCGGCCCACTCGAAGATCTTGTGGGCGTAATCCCAGTACTCCGCCAGGGTCTCGCCCTTGACCGCGAACACCGGCGTGCCGGTGACGGCGATCGCCGCCGCCGCATGGTCCTGGGTCGAGAAGATGTTGCACGAGGCCCAGCGCACGTCGGCGCCGAGGGCCTCGAGCGTCTCGATCAGCACCGCGGTCTGGATCGTCATGTGGAGCGAGCCGGCGATCCGCGCGCCCTTCAGCGGCTGGTCTTTCGAGAACTCGGCGCGCACCGCCATCAGGCCGGGCATCTCCGTCTCGGCGATCTCGATCTCCTTGCGTCCCCAGGGGGCAAGGGCGGTGTCCCTGACGATGTAGTCGACCACGGTGAGGCTCCTGTCTGCGGAGCCGCTCTATAAACGGCGCGGTCGCGGGCGGCAACCAGGATATAAAGAGATCCTTATATCCCGCGGTGACGCGACGCTTCGGTCAGCTATCCCAGAACGGCTGCGCCGACCTCAGTTCGCCGAAGCAGCCGCAGGCCTCGGCCAGCAGCTTGGCCTCCCGACGCGCCTCCCCCGCCAGCAGCTCGTCGGCTGGAGGGTAGTCGCGCGCCAGCTCGCCCGCGGTGGCGATGTCGTTGAGGTCGCCGAGGTGCTCCAGCAGGTCCTTCAACGCCGAGGTGAAGCGTTTCGCCCGCTTGGGGTGCGCGCCGAACAGGGGCGTGAGGACGTCGGCGGCGTAGCGCAGCTCCTTGGCGCGGATCCGCAGATGGTGCCGGTCCTCGGGCGAGAGGTCATCCAGGCCGCGGCCCTTCCTGACCACCTTGCGGTGGGCGCGGCGCAGCGCCTTGCTGGCGAACTCGGCGACCGGGGCGTCGCGGTCTCGCGGCCCGGGCGCGTCGGGCGCCGTCCACGACCCGCTCTCGATCCAGGTCATCGTATCCAGCAGGACGTCGCGAAGCTTGTCTCCGGCGGCGGCCGCGCGGGCCCGGGCGAGCGCGCCCTGGCGGGCGGCCTCGAGCCGTTCCTGAGCGGCCTGCGTCTCCGCTCCAGGACAGCGTTCGGCTGCGCGGCGCCAGGCGCCGCCGATGAAGACGTCGAGGTTGCGCGCCGGGTCGAGCTCGGCTCCGAGCCACTTGAGGTCGGCTTCCACAGCGCGGAGGCGATCGTCCTGCGCCACGCGGCGGAAGACCTTCAGCGTCGCGCGCAGGCGCCGCGCGCCCACGCGCATCTGATGGACGGTCTCGCCGCCCGCCTGGCCGCAGATCGCCTCGCCGTTGCGTGCGATCTGCTCGAGCGAGGCCCGCGCGATGGCGCGGAACGCCTGGCCCGCGGTCATCTCCCGCATGAGGATGGGCGGGTCGAACCTGAACGCGCGCTCCTCCCCCGCGAGCAGGCCGAAGCCGCGATCCGGTTTCGAGGTGAAGGAGAGCGCCAGCGGAAACCTCCGGGCGAGGCCCCCGGCGATGTCGAACAGGGCCGCCGGCTCGCCGGTCTCGAGCTCGAGCTCCAGTTCGACGAAGCTCTCCGAGCGTCCCCCGGCGAGCACGTGGCCGTGGTCGAGGCTGCAGCTCACGGACCCGCGCGAGGTATCCAGCGGAACGGTGCGGCGCTCGACGGTGACGGTGAACTTCGGCGTAAGATCGCCGGCCTTGGCGAGCACCCGGCCGGCGGGAGTGCGCCGGGCGTGGTCCAGGTCAGGCGCCTCCCCCGGCGTGGCCGCTTCCCACTCGCCCCGGCCCAGGGCGCCGTCGGCCGCCCGGCTCGATTTGACGGTCTGCAGCCATCGGCCGTCCTCGCGCCGGACACGCAGAGTCAGTCCGGCCTTGCGCAGGCTGCACCGGTCGGTGTCGAAGTAGGTGGACTCCAGCCGCTCCCGGTCCGGCTCCCGATCGAGGCTCGCGAGCAGCGCCTCGCCCGCCTCGCGCGGAACGCGGAACTTCAACTCGACCTCGCGCGGCTCTGCAGCCATCTCGTGCTCCTTCGCCCCGCTGGGCGAACCACCCCCACAGCCGGCTACCGCCTCAGCGTTCTTCCTCGAACTTGGTTTCGACGAGGCGGGCCAGGGCGGAGGCGGCGTCCTCGGCGTCGGCGCCGCGGGCGGTGATGCGGATCATCGATCCGGGCCCGGCGGCGAGCATCATCAGTCCCATGATGGAGAGCGCGTCGACCGTCTGGTCGTCGCGCGTCACCTGGATGTCCGATTTGAAACCGGCTGCGAGCTTGACGAACTTCGCCGACGCCCGGGCGTGAAGGCCGCGTTCGTTGACGACTTCGACAGTCCGTTCGGCGATCACTTCTCGCCGGCCAGCACGTACGAGGCGACGGAGATGTACTTCCGCCCCGCCTCCTGCGCCCAGCTGACACAGGTTTCCAGGGGCTCGCGGCCTCGAACACTGGCCAGCTTGATCAGCATCGGCAGGTTCAGCCCCGCGATCACCTCGGCCTTGGTCTGCTCCATCACAGAGATCGCCAGATTCGATGGCGTTCCGCCGAACATGTCGGTGAGCAGGATCACCCCCTGGCCGGAGTCGACCTGCTGGCAAGCCTTGAGAATGTCGCGCCGGCGACGCTCCATGTCATCCTCGGCGCCAATACAGATCGCCGCCACCGCCGGCTGAGGGCCGACGACATGTTCCATGGCGTAAACAAACTCTTCCGCCAGTCGCCCGTGTGTGACGATCACGAGCCCGATCATGTCAGGCGCCTCAAAGGCATCATCCTCATGTCTCGGCGCCGGGGCGACTATGCGCGAGGCGTGCTAGATACGCTTTTGCTTCCCGCCCTCCAAGCCACTCGACGGCGCGACGCAATTTCGCAGGTGCGGAATGCTCCAGCGGCCACAGGTCCATTGCTGGCACGCTCACCCCCGCCCGTGTCTGCAATTCCATATCCGGCATCCGGTCGAGTTCCTTCGGCTCATGGGCGCAACGAACGAGCAAGCGGATTTCCGCCAACGCCAGCGCGCGTTCGCGCACAACGCCGAGGCCCCGCGCCTCGATCATGCCCAGGAGCGCGGGCGGCGCGCGCCCGAACAGGCGGCCCGATGAGCTGAAGAGGCAGGTGCGGTCGTCGGAGACGAGGCGGAACCCCGCGTCGAGGGCGCGCAGCGCCAGGTCGCTCTTCCCCGCCCCCGAGGGTCCTTCGATGAGAATCCCCCACCAGCCGTCAGGGCGCCACAGGGCGATCAGGCCGGCGTGGACGATCATCGCGGTCTCCGGCGCGCGGCAGGGCGACGATGAACCTCGCCCCCTCCACCTGATCCGACGCGCCGCGGTTCTCCGCCCATATCCGCCCCCCATGGGTTTCCACGATCTGGCGTGCGATCGCGAGGCCAAGGCCGGAGTTCCCGCCGAACGCCGCGCCTTTCGGCCGCGACGTATAGAAGCGCTCGAAAATCGTCTCCATGTTTTCGGGCGGGATGCCGGGGCCGTCGTCGTCGACGAAGACGCGGATCTCGTCGCGATCGCGGCCGATGGAGACGCGCACCTCCCCGTCGACCGGGCTGAAGGATCGGGCGTTGTCGACCAGATTGCGGAACACCTGGCTCAGCGGGCCCTCGCGCCCCATCACCCGCAGCGGCTCGCCGGCCGGCGGCCGGAGGAACCGCACGTGCCGCTCCCCCGGCCGCACCGTGGCCTCGTAGAAGCCGCAGATGTCCGCCAGCAGGCGGCCCAGGTCGAGCACTGCGGGCGCATCCCGCGCCATCTCCGCATCGAGGCGCGAGGCGTTGGAGATGTCGGTGATCAGCCGGTCGAGCCTGTTCACGTCCTGCTGCAGGATGCCGAGCAGCCGCTGACGCGGCGCGTCCGCCTTGACGATCTCCAGCGTCTCCACCGCCGAGCGGATCGAGGTCATCGGGTTGCGCAGCTCGTGGGCGACGTCGGCCGCGAACCGCTCGATCGCGCCCATGCGCTCGGAAAGGGCCTGGGTCATCGCCTCCAGCGAACGCGCCAGATCCCCCAGCTCGTCGTCGCGCCCGGCCAGATCGGGCAAGGCGATCGCACGGGCGCGCGAGAGGCGCACCCTGTCGGCGGCCCGCGCCAGGCGAAGGACCGGAACCGCGATGAGCTGCGTCAGCAGCAGGGACGAGATCAGGGCGACGCCCACGGCGATCAGGATGAAAGGCACCAGGGCGCGGCGCTGGGCGGCGATCACGCTGTCGACGTCGCCCGACTCCAGCGTGAGGACGCCCAGGACCTGGCTCACGTGCTGGATCGGAATGGAGACGGAGACGACGCGCCGTCCGTCGTCGTCCAAACGGACGTCGCCGACGGCGTGACCCTGGAGGGCCCCCGCGACTTCTGCGGCCAGCTGCTGGCGGGCCTTGGTCGGGCTGCGTCTCGCGGCGAAGATCGAGGAGCGCCGGGCGGCATCGCCCCTTGGACGCGCCGGCGGCAGCAGGTTCGACTCCACGCGATCGGCGACGATGTCGGAGTCGGCTAGCAGATGGCCCGACGCATCGAACAGGCGCGCGCGCTGCGACTTGGGGATGAAGAGGCTCCACAGGACCCCTTCGGCCGTCTCGCGATCCAGCGCCGGCGTCGGTTCGCCAACGGTGGCCGTCTGGTCGATGACGTTCGCGATCAGCTTGCCCTGCAGCGTGAGGCTATCGAGACCGGCGCTCACCAGGCCCTGGCGCAGTTCGTTGAGGATCAGCGCCCCGCCGATGATGACCGCCAGGCCCAGCAGGTTCAGGACGATGATCAGCCGGCCAAGCTTGGATCCCAGCGGCCAGCCGACCCGACGCGGATCGCGCCGCCGCCCTTGGACTCGACTCGCAACAGGCCTCGCAGCAGTCAGGCGGGCGTCAGGACTCGCGGTATCGGTAGCCGACGCCATAGAGGGTTTCGATCGCGTCGAACTCAGGATCCACCTCGCGGAACTTCTTCCGCATCCGCTTGATGTGACTGTCGATGGTGCGGTCGTCGACGTAGACCTGATCCTCATAGGCCGCGTCCATCAGGTTGTCGCGACTCTTCACGAAGCCGGGCCTCTGGGCGAGCGACTGCAGCAGCAGGAACTCGGTGACCGTCAGGCGGACGGGCTTGCCCTCCCACAGGCAATCGTGCCGCGCCGGATCCAGCGTCAGGCGTCCGCGCTTGATCGGCTTGTTCTGCGCGGCCTCGGCCGCCGCAGGGGAGGTCATAATGTCCTCTTCGTCGGGATTGGCCCGCCGCAATACGGCCTTGACCCTCTCGATCAGCAGTCGCTGGCTGAAGGGCTTGCGGATGTAGTCGTCGGCGCCGAGGTTGAACCCGAGGATCTCGTCGATCTCGTCATCCTTGGAGGTGAGGATGATCACCGGGACGCTGCTCGTCTGACGAAGACGCCGCAACACCTCCATCCCGTCGAGCCTGGGCATCTTGACGTCCAGGATCGCCAGATCCGGCGGTTCGGTCTCCAGTGCAGCGAGGCCGGTCGCGCCGTCGTAATAGGCCTTTACAGCGTGGCCATGACTCTCCAGGGCCAGCGATACTGACGCGACGATGTTTTCGTCATCATCGACCAGGGTGATGTTGGCCATGAACAGACGTCGTCCTTGATGTTTTCATTACCGCGGACGACCGTTGAGGTCGGCCCGCGCTTCATGGCGTGAGACGCGCGCGCCACGCGCGGCTCACCTGATGTATTTGGTGGCGCCGAGAGGCTCATGGCAAGAAGTGGGTTTTGGCAAGGCGTCATGGAAGAGCAGTCGACGGCTTTTCGCCCCCGGCCGCGCGCTCCATCGAACGGGCGAGCGTGAGATCCAGTTCGGTGACCCCGCCGACATCGTGGGTCGCCAGGATCACTTCGACGCGATTGTAGACATTGAACCATTCGGGATGGTGATCGAGCTTCTCCGCCGTCAGGGCGACGCGGGTCATCCAGCCGAAGGCGGCGTTGAAGTCTGGAAAGCTGAAAGTCTTGGTCAGCGCGTCGCGGTCGGCCGCCCGCGACCAGCCGGCCAGGCCCTCCGCCGCAAGCGTCGCCAGCGCGGCGTCCGCGCCCATCAATGTCGGCCGGCTCATGCGGGCGCTCCTTGCGTGACGGTGCGCGGGAATTGCAGTCCGGTGGCGCGGGCGAGCTCATCGAGCGCCTGGCCCTCGCTGACGACCTTGATCGCCGTCATCCCCAACTGGGCCGCGGGTTTGCAGTTCACGCCGAGGTCGTCGAGGTAGACGCACGCCTTGGCTTCGACCGCCAACAGTTCGCACATCATCTGGTAGATGCGCGGGTCGGGCTTGCGCACGCCGGCTTTCGAACTTTCGATCACGGCGTCGAACATCACCATGATGTCCGCGGCGCGGTGGGCGCCTTCGCGGCTCGAGGACATCGACGGACCGTGGCCCTGCACCATGTTGTTGGTGATGCAGCCCACCTTGAACCTGGCCTTGCAGAGCCGCAGCGCCTCGACCATCGCCGGACGCACGTCGCCCGAGAGCAGCGGCAGGATGTCCCGGCCGCGCACCCCGTGGCCCGCCGCCGTCGACTCCTCGAGGAACTTGGCGTCGAAGCCGGCGGCGTCGATCTCGGCCCGCTCGAACAGCGCCCAGGCGTTGGCGTCGGGATCGGTGGCGTTGATGCGGCGGATGAAGTCCCGCGGGAGGCCGTGGGCAACCTCGTACCGGTTGAAGGCCTCGAACGGCGAAGTGGTGAACACGCCGCCGAAATCCCAGATCACCGCTTCGACCGACACGCGCGCCTCCTGACGTCCCGCGACTCACCTACCCAGCAGCCGCCAGCGGAGCAAGCGACGGCTCCCGTGTGGCGTTCGCCTTCGGCCTCAGAAAGACGCGGCCGCTACGGCCACCGGCACGATCGCAACAAACGCCGATCCTCCGACGACGATCACCCGGGCAGCCCGTCCTCGTCATACAGATCACAATCGGTCAGCGTGTCTTGTCCCTGCAGCCGCGCGGCGCTGCGCACGCTGATGGTGCGCAGGTCCTCGAACCGGGCTGCGGGGTCCTGCGCCGTGCGGAGCTGATCAGGCGTAACGTCCATGAACGAAAGATATCGTCGACTGCGACAAGAACCAATCCGGCCGACTTGCCACGCACCCTCCCCCCACGCTCCTATTCACGCTTCTCCAACGAACCCAGGTGGCCGCCAATCCCCACCATCCCGATGCGGAAAGAAGATTTAACCACGGAGACACGGAGGGCCACGGAGTTTGAGATCCTTTTGAAGGTCCAGGAGGCGGCGAAGCTTTAATCGCCGGCCTTCGGCCGGCATTAAGATAGCCGGAGCGCCCGACAGTCTGCCGTCTCATCGTCTCCGTGATGCTCCGTGTCCTTCGTACCTCCGTGGTTTCGACGGCGTTCGCGGCCCCGCGGGCATGGCAGACGCGTGAATGCTGTAGCCCGACGCTCACTCCGCCGCCGCGTGGCTTCCGCCGCCGACGGCCTTGCGCGTGAGCCAGATCGCCGGGGCGAGGAGGAACATCAGCCAGGCGGAGATGCGGAAGAAATCGAGCGTGGCCAGCAGATAGCCCTGGCTGATGAACTGTTGGGTCATGGCGCCAATCGCGTGCGCCGTGTCGAACCCCGCGTGTTTCAGCCCATCCACGGCGCGCAGCCAGTTTGGATCGGTTCCGCCGACGAGTTCGGCCAGCCGGGTCTGGTGCATCGCCTCGCTGCGGTCCCAGGCCGTGGTGGTGATCGAGGCGGCGAAGCTGCCGGCGGTGATCCGGGTGAAGTTCGAAAGCCCGGTGGCGCTGGGCAGGTGGGACGGCGGCACCCCGTTGAGGGTGATGGTGATGAGCGAGACGAAAAAGGCGCTCATGGCCACCCCCTGCACCAGCATCGGCACGACAAGGACGCCGAAGCTGGCGTCGGGGGTGTAGTTGGAGCGCATCCAGAAGGAGATGCCGAAGGCGATCAGGGAGCCCGTGGCGGTCCATCGCGCATCGATGCGGCTCATGATCTGGGCGGCCACCGGCGTGAGCAGCACCGCGACCACGCCGCTGGGCGCGGCGACCAACCCGGCCCAGGTGGCGATGTAGCCCAGCCGGGTCTGCAGCCAGAGGGGCAGGAGCACATTGTTGCCGAAGAAGACTCCGTAGCCGACGCAGGTGATCGCGGCGCCGATCGCGAAGTTCTTGGATCGGAACAGGGACAGATCGACGATGGGATTTTGTTCGGTCAGTTCCCAGATTATCCAGGCGACGAAGGTTATCGCCGACACCAGGGCGAGGACCACGATGGCGGGCGAGGAGAACCAGTCCGCGTCCTTGCCCGTGTCGAGCATGACCTGAAGGGAGCCCACCCAGATCACCAGAAGACTGAAGCCGACCGTGTCGACCTTCAGCTTCCGTGTCGGCGTCTCGCGGCTCCTCATGTTCCGCCAGCACAGGAAGGCGCAGATGGCCCCCACCGGCAGATTGATCAGGAAGATCCAGGGCCAGCTGTAGTTGTCGGAGATGTAGCCCCCGAGCACCGGCCCGGCGATCGGCGCCGTCAGGGTCGTCATCGACCAGATGGCGAGCGCGGCGCCCCGCCGGTTGTGCGGGAAGATCGAGATCAGGAGGGCCTGGGAGCCCGGGATCATCGGCCCGGAGACGCCCCCCTGCAGCACGCGGAAGAGGATCAGGCTGGGCAGGTTCCAGGAGATCCCGCAGAGGAAGGAGGCGATGGTGAACAGCACCACCGAGACGACGAAGGTCTTGACAACCCCATAGCGGCCCATCAGCCATGCCGTCATCGGCACGGAGATCCCGTTCGAGACCGCGAACGAGGTGATGACCCAGGTGCCCTGGTCGGAACTCACGCCGAGGTCGCCGGCGATGGTCGGGATCGAGACGTTGGCGATCGACGTGTCGAGCACCTGCATGAAGGTGCCGAGCGCCAGGGCGATCGCGGTGACCGCCAGGGCGACGCCGGTCAGGGGCGCCGGTTCGGCGGCGCTCGGCCGCGATCCAGCCGAGGGGCTCGGCGGAGCCGCGGCTGCATGGGCGGCGGCGTCCTGGGCGCTCATCGCTCTCAAGTCTCCTGCCTTACCGGGCCGAAGCCACGTCGATCGTCGCCGTCATCGACAGCCCCACGCGCAGCGGGTGCTTCTCGAGTTCGTCGGGATCGAGCGTGATCCGCACGGGCAGCCGCTGGACGATCTTGATCCAGTTGCCGGACGCGTTCTGCGCCGGGATCAGCGAAAACGCCGAGCCGCTGCCCCCGGAAAGCCCTTGCACCCGACCGTGGAATTTCACCCCGCCGCCATAGAGGTCGCTGGTCAGCACCACCGGCTGGCCGACGCGCACGCGCTCGAGCTGCACCTCCTTGAAGTTGGCGTCGACGTAGATCTCGCGGATCGGCACGATCTGCATCACCACGGTCCCGGGCTGCACCTGCTGGCCGATCTCGGCCACCTTCTTGGTGATCTCGCCGGAGACGGGCGCGGGGATCACGGTGCGCGACAGGGCCAGTTCCGCCGCATCCAGGCGCGCCTTGGCGGCGAGCACGTCGGGATTGTCGGCCACGTCCGTCCCCGTGATCAGGGCTTCATTGACGTCGCGCGACCCCGCCGCTTGGCTGGCGTTGGCGATGGCCGAGGCGCGTGCAGCCTGGGCCGCCGTCAGGGCCGCCTGCGCTTCCTTGAACCGATCCTGCGCCGTGGTGAGTTCCTCGCCCGACACCGCGCCCGAGGACGCGAGCTTTTGCCGGCGCTGCAGATCAATCAGGGCGCGATCGCGGTCAGACGCGGCGCTGGCGATCTGGGCGCCCGCCTGGGCGATCGCCGAGCGGCGGGACGCCACCTCCGCGGCCAGGGCGGTGTCATTGGCGAAATAGCCCTTCACCTGGCGCTCGGCCTGGCCCAGGGCGGCCTGCGCCTGGGCGACCGCGATCCTCTCGTCCGCCGGGTCGATATTGAGGACCGGCTGGCCTGCCCTGACGAACTGCGTCTCCACCACGGGAATGGACAGGACCTGGCCGGAGATCAGCGGCGTCACCTGCGCGACGTCGGCGCCCGTGTAGGCGTTGTCGGTCGAGACATAGTGCGAGGCGACGAGGACCCAGTAGGCCCCGTAGCCGATCGCTCCCACCACCACGACGCCGGCCAGGGCCAGCAGCAGGTTGCGGCGGCGATTCACCGGCGGCAGGCGCGGCCTGGCGGCCGTGCTGCCCGCGGTTGAGATGGGTTCCCCGGAGTCGGGCATCTTGGGCGTGTCCTTTGGCATGAGACGCGGGCTGAGCTCAGGATTGGCGGAAGCCGCCGCCCAGGGCGCGCACGAGTTCGACGTCCAGTTCGAAGGCGCGGCTCTCGAGGTCGCTGACCACGCGCCGCTGGTTCAGCACGGCGTCCTCGGCCAGCAGAACGGATTGGAAGGTGGAGAGTCCGCCCTCGTATCGCAGGCGTGCGATCCGCCAGGCGTCTTCGTAGCCCGCCAGGCTGCGGCGCGACTCTGTCAGCCGATCGCCCAGGGCGCGCTCGCTGGCGGCGGCGTCAGCCACCTGGTGCAGCGCCTCGGTCACCGCCGCATCATAAGCCGCCACGGCGTCGTCCCGATCGGCTTCGGCGCCGCGCAGATTGGCGCGCCGCTGCCCGCCATCGAGGATCGGCAGGGTGACCGCCGGCCCGATGGAACCCAGCGTCGAGCCGGCGTTGAGCAGCCGCGAGAGGTACAGCGACTGCTGGCCGATGTATCCGGTGAGGCTGATGTCCGGGTAGAACTGGGCCTTGGCCACCCGCACGCCCTTCTGAGCGGCTTCGGCGCGCCAGCGCGCCGCCACGACGTCCGGCCGGCGGCCGATCAGGTCCAGCCTGGCGTCCGCCGGGAGGCCGAACGCGGCCACTTTCGGCGACCTTGGCCGCTGGATCTGCAGCCCTCGATCCGGTCCGGCCCCCAGGAGGGCGGCCAGGGCGTCCTTGGTCAGGGCGATCTGTTCGTCCAGCGCCAGGACCGTCTCCTCGGTCGCCGGCGAGGCGGCCTGCGCCTGCTTCAGGTCGGCCTGGGTGTCGATCCCGTTGGTCACCCGCTGGGCGACCAGGCCGGCGGTCTCGTTCCGCACGCGCACGGACTGAACGGCGACGTCGCGGTCGTCATAGAACTGGGCGAGGGTCGCGTAAGCCGAGGCGATCTGGGTGCTCAGCATCAGGCGCGCTTCGGCCGCGTCGGCGGCGGACGCCCGAGCTTCCGACGTCGCCTGGGCGATGGCGGCCCGGTACTTGCCCCAGAAGTCCAGCTCCCAGGAGAAGTTGAGCAGGACTTCGCCGTACGGCTGGTAGCCGAGCGCAGGCAGGAAGTTCTTCGGGAACAGCCAGTTGTAGGTCTGCTTCGTCTCCTGGATGTTGCCCGAGCCGCTGATGATCGGCTGGATCGCCGCCGCGGCGGCGGCCCGCGAGGTCAAGGCCTTCGCAACCCGCGTCTTGGCTTGCGCCAGCGTCGGCGAACCGGTCAGCGCCTCGTCGATCAAGTGATCAAGCTGGGGATCGGCGTAACTCGTCCACCAGCGGTCGTTCGGCCACGGCGCGGCCGGCGCGGCGAAAGACTCCCTGGTCGCATAACCGGAGATCGGCTTGGCGATCCGGGCGGGCTGCGGCTGCGGCACGGAGGCGCAGGCCGCCAGAACGGCGGCCCCCGCGCCGGCGCCAAACGCCGCCCACCGCCGCCGCGGAGCGTGTTTTTCCGCTTCCATGGACAAGCCCCGTCTTGTCTGACCGTACCGTACGGTCATACTATGCCGTAGAACATTGCCATTCAAGGCAGGTTAAGAACCGGGAAGCGATTTCCGAGGGGACGGATGACGACAGAGACGCGAACAAGGCTTGACCGGGACGTGCGCCGCGAGGTGATCCTGGAGGCCGCGAAAGAGGTGTTCATGGAGGTGGGCTTCGCCGCCGCCTCCATGTCGATGATCGCCGCCCGGGTCGGCGGATCGAAGGGCACGCTCTACAACTACTTCAAGAGCAAGGAAGAGCTGTTCGAGGCCTATATCCGCAGCCACTGCGCCTGGCAGCACGAGGCGATCATGGCCGACTTCCTGACGCCTGGAGAGGACATCCGCACGGTGCTGCTCAAGCTCGGACGGAACCTGCTCACCGTCGGGCTCTCCGAGATCGGGCTTCGGAACCTCATTCTGGTCGTTTCCGAAGCCCATCGGGCGCCGGAGATTGGCCGGGCCTTCTACGAGGCCGGACCTGGCTCGGGGGCGAAGCGCGCGGCCGCGGGGATCGCCCAGGCGATCGCCGATGGTCGCCTGCGCCCGTGCGACCCGCTCGAGGCCGCCCACCAGTTCATCGGCCTCTGCCAGAACCGCATGCTCAAGGCCTGCCTCTGCAACGCCATGAACAGGCCCAGCGCAGAGGAGATCGAGAAGGAGGTGGCGGCGGCGGTCGAGACCTTCATGGCCGCGTTCGGGCCCATGGTCGAGAAGGTCCGGGAAACTCCCATCGCGGCCAAGGGTTAGATTCCGAAGCGCCGGCTACGTCGGCCAAATCAGGAGCGCCCGTCATGCTCGAGAAGACCCCCGCGCCGATCGGCCATCTGCTCGAGAAGGTCCGGGCGGGAATGGAGAAGCTGGTCTGGGAGGACGAGGCTCTGCAGGCTCCTGAGTCGATTGTCGTCACCAGCGAAGCTTTCGCCCCCGACACCCCGATCCCGGCGCGATACACGGCCGATGGGGAGGGCCTCTCGCCGCCGCTTGCATGGCGGGACCTGCCGCCGGCGGCGGCCGAGGTGGTGCTCATCATGGAAGGCGCCGACAGCCCCACGCCCATTCCCGTGCTCCACCTCATCGCCTGGGGCCTTCCGGCCGGGCAGGCCTCTCTTCCGGAAGGCGCCTTGCCGAGCAGACGACACCCCGGCCGCATCCACACCGTGGGCAAGAACAGCTTCCGCAGAACGGAGTATCTGCCGCCCGATCCGCCGAACGGGCATGGCCATCACCGCTACGTGTTCCAACTCTTCGCGGTCGACCACGCGCTCGACCTGAGGCACGATACCGACAAGGATGCTGTCCTGCGTGCACTGCGCGGTCACGTACTGGCCCGTGGCCGCCTCGTGGGCCTCTACGAGAGGGGAACTGACCGTTGAGCGAGGAACGCTATCGGATCGTCGAGCACGACGAGGGCTGGGCCTACACGGCCATGGGCGTCTATTCCGAGACCTTCGCAACGCACGCCGCGGCCCTCGCCGCCGCGCGCCGCGCGGCGACAGAGCAGGCGCTCCCCGACCGCATGCGCATGATCGAGTACCAGGACGAAACCGGCGCGTGGCGGGTCGAGATCGCCCCGGGCGACGACCGCCCCGCGGTCGAGGTGGAAGGCTAGGACGCGGATGGCGGACCCTCCGCCCCTCGCCACCATCGGCTATGAGGCGGCCACACAGGCCGACGTGATCGGGCGCCTGCAGGCCGCCAAGGTCAGCCTCGTCATCGACGTGCGCGCCATCGCCGCCTCGCGCCGGCCGGGCTTCTCGAAGAGTGTCCTCGCCGCAAGCCTCGCCGAGGCCGGCATCGACTATCTACACCTGCGGGCGCTGGGAACGCCCAAGGCCGGACGCGAAGCGGCGCACGCCGGCCGGACCGAAGAAATGCGCGTGATCTATGAGGCGCATCTCGAGGAGCCGGAGGCCCAGGCTCAGCTTGGCCAGGCGACGCAGGCAAGCGAGCGCCGGCGCGCCGCCCTGCTCTGCTACGAGGCCGAGGCGGCGCGTTGCCACCGCGCGATTGTCGCCGAACGGATTATCGGGGTCACCGGCGCGCGAGTGACGAACCTCTGAGCCGTCGCCCCGCGACAAGCGGTCTTGGCAGACGTTGCCGCCCGGATCATGGTCCGCGCACTCTGCGGCGGGAAGGCGCGCGCAATGGAATCGGGCGCCAAGACTCCAGGCAGGCGCGGGATGGTCGCACTCGCTCTGGGAGCGGCGGCGCTCTGCGGATCCGCCCTCGCCCAACCGCCGTCGCTTGGAACCTACCGAGTCGAGCCGGACCACACCGAAGTCATGTTCGGCGTAAACCATCTGGGCTTCACCATGTATTACGGTGTGTTCTCCCACGCCTCGGGGACGCTCGTGCTCGACCCTGCGGATCCGTCCGCCAGCCGCCTGGAAGTCAGCGTGCCGGTGAACAGCGTCCTCACGCCTAACCCGCGGCTGAACCGCGACCTGCAGGGCCCTCGGTGGCTGAACGCTGCGTCCTATCCCGACATGACCTTCCGCTCGACACGGGTCACGCGCACCGGGCCCGAGACCGCCCTCGTCGAGGGGGAACTCACCCTGCATGGCGTGACCCGGCCCGTGACCCTGAAGGCCCGGTTCAACCACGCGGGGGAAAACCCACTGGACCACCACTACACTGTCGGCTTCCATGCGCGGGGCGTGATCAAGCGCAGCGATTTTGGCGTCTCCGCCTATGTGCCAATGGTGGGGAACGACGTACACCTGAACATCAGCGCCGCCTTCGAGCGTGCGCCAACCAGCCCCTGAAGAGGAGCGGCGCCGCTTGGATCTCGAAATCGCCGGCCGCAGGGCCATCGTCTGCGGCGCGAGCGCGGGCCTTGGCCGCGGCGCCGCCCGAGCCCTCGCCCTCAATGGCGCGGATGTCCTGATCGCCGCGCGCACGGAAGATCGCCTGCGGACGACCGCCGAGGCGATCGCGGCGGAGACCGGCCGTCCCGTTCGCCATGTGGCCGCGGACGTCACCACCGAGGAGGGCCGCGCGGCCGTGCTGGCGGTCTGTCCTGACCCCGACATCCTGGTCAACAACGCGGGCGGCCCGCCTCTTGGCGACTTCCACGACTGGGATCGCGACACGTGGATCCGCGCGATCGACGCCAACATGCTGTCGGCCATCTTCCTGATCCGCGCGACGATCGACAGCATGATCGCCCGGCGCTGGGGTCGCATCGTCAACATCACCAGCTCGATGGTGAAGGCGCCGGCCGGCTACCTCGGGCTCTCCAATGGCGCACGCGCGGGACTTACCGGCTTCGTCGGCGGCCTTTCCCGCGATGTGGCCAAGCACCGCGTCACCATCAACAACGTCCTGCCCGGCCAGTTCGACACCGACCGGCTGCGCGCCAACCACCAGCGCGCCGCCGAGACCAGCGGGCGCGACTTCGACCAGGTGCGCGAAGGGGCGATCCGGCAGGTCCCGGCAGGCCGGCTGGGGCGGCCGGACGAATTCGGCGCCGTGTGCGCCTTCCTGTGTTCCGAACACGCCGCCTTCATAACCGGGCAGAACATCCTGCTCGACGGCGGCCAGTTCCCGGGGCTGCTGTGAGCGCGGGATCGCGCGTGGAGGCGCGAGCCATGAACGGGGCCCAGAGCCTGGTGCGGACCCTCGCCGCCTCGGGGATCGACACCTGCTTCGCCAATCCGGGCACGTCCGAGATGCACTTCGTGGCCGCCCTGGACAGCGAGCCCGGGGTTCGGCCGATCCTCGGCCTCTTCGAAGGGGCGGTGACCGGCATGGCCGACGGTTACGGCCGGATGCGCAACTTCCCCGCGGCGACCCTGCTTCACCTGGGCCCGGGCCTCGCCAACGGCCTTGCGAACCTTCACAACGCCCGGCGGGCGGGCACGCCGATCGTCAACATCGTCGGCGACCACGCGACGTATCACGCCCAGTACGACGCGCCCCTGGCCTCGGATATCGTCGGTTTCGCCCGGCCCGTCTCGGGCTGGATCTGCAGCTCCGTCAGCGCCTTGACGGTCGCCTCCGATGGCGCGCGGGCCGTGGCCGCGGCCCTGTCGCCGCCCGGACAGGTCGCCACCCTGATCCTTCCGGCCGACACCGCCTGGAACGCCGCCGAAGGTCCCGCGCCGCCCCTTCCCCGCCCGCTTCCCGCGGCCGTCTCGGACGCGGCGGTCGATCGCGCGGCCGCGGCCCTGAGGTCAGGCCGGCGGGCCGCCCTGTTGATGCGGGGCAATGTCCTGCAACGCGAGGGTCTCGAGGCGGCCGGTCGCGTCGCAGCCAAGACCGGCGCGCGGCTGATGTGCGACACCTTCGCCCCCCGCCTGGCGCGCGGCGCGGGACGCACGCCCGTCGAGCGGATCCCATACTTCGCCGAGCAGATGGTGGAGTTCCTCGGCGAACTCGAGATCGTCGTCCTGGTCGGCGCCAAGCCGCCGGTGTCCTTCTTCGCCTATCCCGGAAAGCCGAGCTGGGGCCTGCCCGAAGGATGCGAGATCCTGCATCTGGCCTTCGCGCACGAGGATGGCCCCGCGGCGCTGCTCGCCCTCGCCGACGCCCTGGGCGCGCCGGCCCAGGGGATCGCGCCGGCGCCCTACGCCCTGCCGGACATACCTTCGGGCCGGTTCAACCAATACACCATCGGCCAGATCATCGCCCGGCGCCTGCCGGAGGACGCGATCATCTCGGACGAGGGCGCAACCTCCGGCGGCGGCACAATCCTGGCCACGGCTACGGCCGCGCCGCACGACCAGCTCAGCCTCACCGGCGGATCGATCGGCCAGGGCGTGCCGCTCGCCACCGGCGCGGCGGTGGGCTGTCCCGGCCGCAAGGTCGTCTGCATCCAGGGCGACGGCGGGGCGATGTACACCCTGCAGGCCCTGTGGACCCAGGCGCGCGAGCGGCTCGACGTCACGACGGTGATCTTCGCCAACCGCTCCTATGCGATCCTGAATGTCGAGCTGGCCCGCGTGGGCGCCCTTAATCCGGGGCCCCGCGCGCTTTCCATGCTCGACCTGCACAACCCCGAGCTGGACTTCGTCAAGCTTGCCGGCGGCATGGGCGTGGAGGCCAGCCGCGCCGAGACCTTGGAAGAGTTCGACGCCCAGTTCGCCTCCGCCATGGACCAGACGGGGCCGCGGCTGATCGAGGTGGTGCTGTAAGGGGAAGGTGAATTTAATAGGAGCGGCCGCTCTCCTTAAGAACCGTCATGGCCGGTCGTCAGTCCCACCGCTGTGACGGATCTTAGGGGTAGACTCGGGGCGAGGACGCCGGCCCCGCGCGGCGCGGTTTCAGGCCAGGCCGCGGTCGATCAGGCTGCGGGCGCAGTCGAAGAGGGTTTCTTCGATCGGGCGGGGCTTCCAGCCAAGGACCCGTTCGGCCTTCGCCGACGAGAAGACCCGCTTGTGCCCGAGGCTGGGCGTGACGGTCTTGAGATCGTGGTCGACCAGCGCGGCGAGACGGATCATCAGGTCCGGCGCCTTGGCAGTCGGGATCTTGGAGACCCGCTCCGGCAATCGGGCCCGCAGCATGGAGGCGATCTCGGCCATCCAGGCGAACTCGCCGGCGGCGATGAAGCGCTCGCCCCCCGCCTCCGGGGCCGTCATCGCTCGCAGGTGCAGGTCCGCCACGTCGCGCACATCCACCACGCAGAAGCCGAGGTGCGGCAGGCCCGGGATACGCCCCTTAAGCAGGCGTTCGACGATCTGCACGGAGTCCGAATAGTCGGGCCCGAACACCGGTCCCAGCACGAGCGCGGGGTTCACCACCGCCAGGCTCGTTCCGTTCCCCTGATTGCGGACGAGCTCCCACGCGGCCTTCTCGGCGATGGTCTTCGACCTGGCGTAGGCGCCGGCCGAAACGTCGTCTCCATCGGTCCACACCGTCTCGTCGGCTTCGCTGTCGGGCTCGCTCAGCGGTCGACTGGTCGCCGCCACCGAGGAGGTCATCACGACCCGCTTGGCGCCCGCCTTGATCGCCGCGCGGATGGCTCTCAGGGCGCCGTCGCGCGCAGGGTTGATCAGATCGTTCGGATCCTTAGGCTCGGGAACGCCGAGCGGCGAGGCCACGTGGAGGACGAAGTCCACGCCCTCCGCCGCCTTGTCCCAACCCGCATCGGAGGTGAGGTCGGCGGCGTGGAAAGTCAGCCTACCCTCCGGGTCGACGATGGTCTCGATCGAGCGCTTCACCTCCTCGGCCCGCGCAAGGTCTCGGATCGTCGCGCGAACCGTGTAACCCTGCTGTAACAGTGCGATCACGCACCATCCGCCGATGTACCCGGAGCCACCGGTCACCAGCGCTACACCCTTGTCCGCCATGGCTTCCTCTGTGTCCGATTCGTAGCAGCGAGCATGGCACGCGGAGGTGGAAAGACAAGCTTAGGCCGCATTGACTTACCGGCGCAGCCCGCTTACGGGTGCCTCAGAAATCCCGAAAGACAAACCCTTTGGCCAACTCCGTCGCCAAATTCGCGCACATCGACACGCCCACGCCGTCCGGCGTCGGCGGTCGCCGCCGCGCTCGCGAGGAGTTCGCCGCCTAGGGTTCCTGCCACCAGACCCGACGCCACCCACCCCTCCCGAGCCTTCAGGCGCTTCGGAGGGGTTTTTCATCCCCGCCATTCGGCACTCCGATCACGTCCTGCGAGGCTCGGCACCGACAAGGTTCCTGTCGTGACCGACCTGTACGAGACCCAGTTGACCGTCACCGCGCCGCCCGTCGAGGCGGTCGCCGCGCTCCCCCCGAAAGCCTCGTGGGGCGCGGAGGCGCGTGCGCTGATGGTGCTGGCGGCCCCACTCGTCCTGACCCAGCTGGCCCAGATGGCGATCGGGACCACCGACCTGCTTCTGCTGGGCCACTACAGCGAGACGGCGCTCGCCGCCGCGGCCATGGGCAACACCTTCTTCTTCTTCGCCTGGATGGTCGGGGGCGGGCCCGCCGCGGCCGTCTCACCGATGATCGCCCAACTCATCGGAGCCAGGCCGAGGACCCGGGGCGGCGTGCGCGCTTCCCTGCGGATGGGGCTCTGGTCGGTGGTCATTACCTGGGCGCTGATGGCGCCGGTGTTGCTCTTGGCCGGACCCCTGCTCAGCCTGATCGGCGAGGACCCGCAGCTTGCGAGGATGGCGGGCCGCTTCACGTCCATCCTCGTCCTGGGCCTGCCCTTCTCCCTCGGCTATCTGGTGCTGCGCAACTTCGCCACGGCGCTTGGCCGACCGACGTCATCGATGTGGGTGATGGTCGCCACCATTGCGGTCAACGCCCTGGGCGGCTGGACCCTGATCTTCGGCCATTTCGGTGCGCCGCGGCTGGGCATTGTCGGATCGGCGATTGCGACGGCCAGTTCCGCCCTGTTCAGCTTCGTGGCCATGGTCGTGGTGATCCAGCTCGACCCGAAGCTGCGCGTGTACCGCATGTTCCGCCGCTTTTCGCGCCCGGTTACGCCCCGCCTCGCGGAGGTGTTCCGCCTGGGCCTGCCGATCGGCATGACGATGATCTTCGAGGGCATGCTGTTCAACGCCATGACCCTGCTGATGGGCCGCTTCGGCACCACCGCGCTGGCGGCCCACCAGATCGCGATCAACCTGCCTTCGATCACCTTCATGGTTCCCCTGGGGATCGGCATGGCCTCCTGCGTACGTGTCGGCGTCGCCGTGGGCGCAGGCGATCTGGAGGGCGCGCGGCGGGCGGGGCAGACCGCATTCGCCATCGCCATCATTTTCGGCGTGGTCTGTGCGGTGATCCTCGCCGCCTTCAGCCCGCAGATCGCCGGCCTGTACTTTGGCGGACGCAGCGCGCGCGACACGGCGGTGATCGGTCTGGCGGCCCTCTTCCTGAAGGCCGCAGCCGCATTCCAGGTCGTGGATGCGGTCCAGGTCGTGGGCGCTCAGTCCCTTCGGGGACTGAAGGACGCGCACATGCCCATGCTGCTGGCCGGCGGCTCGTACTGGCTGATCGGCGCCCCGATCTGCTTCGCCCTCGCCCTAGGCTTGCATCTCCAGGGCCTGGGCATCTGGATCGGGTTCGTCGTCTCGCTGACCGCCGCGGCGATAGCGATGTCGCTTAGGTTCTGGCTGCTCACCCGGCCCGGAGGAGGGGCGGCCGCCCTTGTCCGCGCTCGGGCATGATCCGGGGGGCGATGTCGCGGGCGGACCGATCGAGGAATCAGTCCTTCTTCAGGACCTTGTCGGCCTTCTTGTCGATCTTCCCTTCCTCCGCCTTCGACATCCGCCCGGCCTTCACCGCCTGACTGGCGCGGGCCTTGGCGTTGCGGGCGTGCGCGGCGTCGGGAACCGGATAGGCGCGCTTCTCCGGCTCGGCGAATTTCGACTTCGGCAGGTGCTTGCGGTCGTCTGCGTCCAATTCGGCCATGGGACTCTCCTCTCCTGCTCAGGACAAGAGTGGGGAGGTCGTCGTGGTTCCTTCGGATAGGCCGCCCCGGACGCGCGGCTGTTTTGAACCGCAGAGACAGAGGCGATTGCGGGGGACGATCAGACCTCCACGCCTTCCGAGGCGACCTCGAGGCCCAGGCGCTGGAGTTGCGTCTGCGGCGCGCCGATCCCCCGCAGAGCCGCCGAGAGCCGCTCCATCGCGCCTGGCTCGGCCGGGCCGCCCGCGAGGTTGGCGTCCTCGCCCGGGTCGTTCGCCAGATCGAAGAGCATGTTGCCGCGGAAGCGCGTGGCGGCCCAGAAGGGGAGGCGGTCGCCGGCCTCCCAGACCTGGCGCAGAACGGGGACGGAGGCGCCGGGCATGCGCTCGAGCGTGGCCCGATGGTCCGGCAGCGGCAGTTCCTGCTCGCGTGTGAGGACGTGGGTCGGCATGGTCGACCAGCGGTTGGAGTACATGGCGAGCGGCGCATTGGCGCCCGCCGGGGCGCGGACGTACTTGAGATCGCGCTCGACCAGGTGGACCTCGCGGCCCCAGACGCCCGCCAGCGCATGCTCGCGCACCTCCCGCGCTTCTCCTGTCAGCAGCGGCAGGAGCGACACGCCATGGGTGACCTGGCGCGCGGGCCCCAGGCCGAAGACGTCGGCGAGGGTCGCATACAGGTCGACGCTGGTGGTGAGCGCATCGCATGCCCCCGCCTCGATCCCCGGCGCGGCGATCAGCAGCGGGATGTGGGCGATCGTCTCGTAGAGCGGCGCGCCCGGCTTTCCCCAGATGTCCTTCTCGCCGAGGTAGTGCCCGTGATCGGTGCAGAGGACGAACAGGGTGTCGTCCCACAGGCCTTTGGCGTCCATGGCGTCGAGCATGCGCCCGAGCCAGGCGTCGATCATCGAGAGCTTGGCGCCGTAGCAGGCCCGGATCTGGCGGGCCTGGCGCTGGGTGATCACGCCCTTCGCCTGGGCGCCGACGACATAGGGCGGCCAGATCAGGTGCGGCCCGTCCCACTCCGGATCGTAGAGGCTGGCCCAGGGCTCGGGTGTGTCGAACGGCTCGTGCGGGTCGAACTCGTCGATCATCAGGAAGAAGCGGTCGTGCGCTCCGGCGTTCTCCTCCAGCCAGCGCGCGCCCGCGCCCAGCGTGCGCGGCCCCGGGAAGTCGGCCTCAGCGCGGAAATAGCCGCGGGAATTGTCATACGGCATGTGGCCGCGCCCGAACGACGGGGCGCCGGTCCAGGAGGGATCGGGCCGCGTCTTCCAGGCGTCGCCCTCGTGCCCGCGCTGATAGTCCCACGCGGTGAAGTCGACGTGGTAGTTCTCGCCGCCGGTCTCGAACAGGTGCGGGTGGTCGGTGATCAGCTGGCTGGCGACGCCGGCGGCGCGGAGGCGGGCGGTGATCGCATCCTCCCAGATCTCCACCGATCCCCACGGCCGCCACAGGAAATCGAGCGCGCCGCAGAGGATGTCGTGGCGCGCCGGCATGCAGGGCAGCGAGCCGACATGGTGACGGTCGAACCGCACGGCGCGCCGCGCGAGGCGGTCGATGTTCGGGGTGGCGAACTCGGTCCCGCCGTAGCAGCCGAGCATGTGACGGTTCAGGCTGTCCAACAGGACCAGGACGACATTGCGGACAGGCCTCATGGGGCGCTCCCTTCCTTCAGGGCGCCCTCCCACGGCTCGGTCAGAAGATCAATCGGCCGCCGACGATGACCAGGGTCGAAGCCAGGATCGGCCGCAGGAGCCGCTCGGACGCGCGGGCGCCCAGGAGGCTGCCCACAATGATGCCCGGGATCGACCCGGCGAGGAGAGAGCCGAGCAGTCCGAGATTGACCGAGCCCATGAGCCAGTGCCCGAAGCCGGCGATCAGGGTCAACGGGACGGCGTGCGCGATGTCCGATCCCACGAGCTTGTTCACCGGGAGCGAGGGGTAGAGCACCAGCAGCACGGTCATGCCGATCGCCCCGGCCCCGACCGAGGAGATCGACACCAGCACGCCCAGCACCGCGCCGAGAACCACGGTCGAGATGGCGGTCGTGCGCGGGCTCCACTTGCTCGAGATACGCGTGAACCGCTCCAGGATCAGGCGCCTGAAGAGGATCGAGGCCGCCGTGAGGATCAGCGCCACGCCCAGCGTCGTGCTGACCACCCCGTGCCGCGAGTCCAGGTGCGCATTCATCCTCGAGAGGAGGAGCAGGGTCACGGCGGTGGCCGGCACGCTGCCGAGGGCGAGCCGGCCCACGACCCGCCAGTCGACCGTCCCGCGCGAGCTATGCACGCCCGTGCCGACGCTCTTGGTGGCCGCGGCGTACAGGAGGTCCGTGCCGACCGCGGTCGACGGATGGATGCCGAACACCAGTACGAGCAGCGGGGTCATCAGCGACCCCCCGCCCACGCCCGTGAGACCGACGAGCAAGCCTACGGCCAGGCCGGACACGACGTAGAGCGGGTCGATCACGTGGCCCACATGTCCCTCCTTGCGGGGCCCGCAACGCGTCGAGCCTACCACAAGTTCAATGCGGCCGCTCGCCCCGGGTCAACGCGCGGTTGTCTCTACAGCCCTTCAGCTTTTCTTGAACGGGGCGCCCCTTGCGGACGGGTCGCGCCTCGTCATGGCACAGAGAGGGTGAGGCCGAAGGCGGTCAGCCCGAGCCGCTCGACGACCGCCCGGGAAGCGCGGTTGGAGAGCCGCGTGCTGTAGAACAATCGCCGTCCCCGCAGGGCGGGCAGGCGCGTCCAGCCGGCGACCGCCGCGGCGCCAAGGCCGCGGCCACGGAAGGCGGGCGCGGTCGCCACGCCAACGGCGGCCCCGGCGTCCGAAAGGCGCGCCGCGAAGGCGATGGAGGCCACCTCCCCTTCCACGATCACCGCGCACCAGGGCGCCCAGAACTCGCCCACATCGACGAAGCCCATGTCGAACAATCCGGCGGGCATGCCGCCCCGCCGCAGGGCCTCGAGCAACCCGGCCCCCTCCGCCGTCTCGGACGCAACGAGAGCGCCCTCGAGGCTCCAGGGCGGAAGATCCGGCGTCAGCTCATGGTCCAGCTCGATCTCGGCCTCGGAGGCGTCAAGGATCGCGAGGTAGCGCTCCAGGTGGAGCGGCGCCGAGCCGGGTGACCAGAATGGCGGCTCATCGAGGGCGAGTGTCAGCAACTCGGCAGCCGTCGCCTCGTCGAGCCAGGCGCTCACGCTGGCCAGGTTCCCCACGGCGCATCCAGCGAGGACGAAGCGCGGCGGCGGAAGGTCTTCAGGACTGTTGAGGCCGAGAAGGCGACCCCGCGCATCGAGGCGAAACCCCGTGCGGCGCTGGGTCTGCAGGCGTTCCAGCCCCGTGGTCACGCCGCTCAGATCTCGACCGTCTGGCCGGCGCCCTGCGCCTCGGCGCGATCGAGCAGGAAACGCGCGAACGCGATGTCCTCCGCCGCGATCCCGAGGGACTTGAAGAGGGTGATCTCCTCTGGCGTCCGCCGCCCGGCTACGCGCCCGGCGGCGACCTCGCCGATTTCGCCGGCGATATGGTCGGGACCGATCACTCCCGACGCCTTCGCCATCAGGTATTCGCCGGCTTCCGTCTCCGCCGAAAGCCGGAAATCGACGAAGAAACGCGCCGTCCGCACGAGCTCGGCATCGACCTCGGCGGCGTTGGGCGTCGAGGCGCCGACCGCATTGACATGGGCGCCGGCGGTCACCCAGGCGCCACGCAGGATCGGCTCGCGGGCGGCGGTGACCGCGCAGATCAGGTCCGCCCCCTTCACCACCGCCTCGACATCCGGCGCCGCCTCGATCCGCAGGCCACGGCGCTCGCCCTCCCGCGCCGCGAAGGCTTCGGCGTGGGCGGCGTTGCGCGACCACACGCGCACGCGGCGCAGGGGACGAACGGAGGCCATCGCCGCCAGGTGGGACGCCGCCTGTTCGCCGGAACCGAGGATCGCCAGGTCGCCGGCGTCCTGCCTGGCCAGCAGGCGGGTCGCCAGGCCGCTCACCGCCGCCGTGCGGATCGCCGTGGCCTCCGCAGCGTCGACGATCGCGACCGGCCGGCCGTGCTCCGGCTCGAACAGCAGGATCAGGCCGAGGTGCGAGGAGAGCCCCGCCGCCGGGTTGTCCGGGAACAGGCTGAGCGCCTTGAGACCGAACCCTGCGTCCGGCAGGGCGCCCGGCATCAGCCCCAGACGCCCCTTGCCGCCAGGCAAGACCGTCACGGAGCGCAGGGGATTGACCGCCTCGCCCGCCGAGACCTGGACCATGGTGCGCGCCATCAGCTCGATCGCCTCGCCCATGGGCGCCAGGCGGCGCACGTCGGCGCCGGAGAGGATTCTCAGCTTCATCTTCAGGTCACCCTCTGTCGGCGCCGGAATCGCTCTTGGGTCTGCTCGCCCCGTTCCAGGACAGCCGCCAGATGTTCCACGGCGTCCCAGAGGTCGACATAGCGCAGGTAGAGCGGCGTGAGGCCAAAGCGCAGGATGTCAGGGGCGCGGAAGTCGCCGATCACGCCGCGCGCGATCAGGGCCTGCATGATCGCGTAGCCCTCGGGATGAGCAAAGGAGACATGCGAGCCGCGCTCGGCGGCGTCCCGGGGGCTGGCGAGCGCGAGTCCGAACAGTCCGCACCTCGCTTCCACGAGCTCGATCAGCAGGTCGCCCATGCGGGCCGCCTTGGCCTCGACCTGGCGCATGTCCACCCCCTCGAAGGTGTCGAGACCCGCCTCCAGCGCGGCGAGGCCGAGGATGCCGGGCGTGCCCGCCAGTTGGCGCCCGATCCCTGGGGCGGGGACATAGGAGTCGCCGAACTCGAAGGGCGCGGCATGCCCCATCCAGCCCCAGATCGGCGAGCGCAGCGCCTTCTGCAGGCGTTCCGCGACGAACACGTAGCTCGGCGCGCCGGGACCGCCGTTGAGGTATTTGTAGCCGCACCCGACGGCCAGGTCGGCGCCAGCGGCGTCCAGGTCTATCCCTAGGGCGCCGGCGCTATGGCTGAGGTCCCATAGCATCAGCGCCCCGGCTTCGTGCGCGCGGGCGGTAATCTGGGCCAGCGGCCAGCGCTCGCCGCTCTTGTAGTGGACGTGCGTGAGCGCCACGAGAGCCACGTCCTCGTCGAGCGCCTCGAGCAGGGCCTCGCGGGCGAGCGCCTTCAGGCGCATCCGCCCCGGCGCCAGCGTCTCGAGACCCTGCAGGACATGAAGATCGGTCGGGAAGTTCCCGGCCTCGGCGAGCACCGTCGTGCGACCCGGCCTGAGGGCCAGCGCCCCGGCGGCAAGCTTGAACAGGTTGACCGTGGTGGAGTCGGCGACGACGACCTCGTGGGCTTCCGCGCCGATCAGGGGGGCGATGCGCGCGCCCAGACGTCGGGGCGCGTCGATCCAGCCGTGGACATTCCAACTGCGGATCAGGTCCTTGCCCCACTGTCCCTCCACCGCCTCGGCCACGCGGGCGGCGGCCGCGGCCGGCAAGGCCCCCAGGGAATTGCCGTCGAGATAGATGACGCCGGCGGGAAGGCTGAAGCGCGCGCGGACTGGCGCGAGGGGGTCGCCAGCGTCGAGGCGGGCGAGGTCGGCGCGGGTCGGAGGGGCCATCTGCTCCTTTAAGCGCAGGCGACGGAAGGCGGAAACGCCTTCGCGGCGCCCGATGGGCGACCTTCCCTGACCGTTTGTTTCAATGTGGAGATCGAGCGAACCGACTACGGGCCGGTCGATGAGTCGGCCTTCTGGATCGCGAGGGTTTCGTCGGAGGATGCACCGAGGGCCCACCGAAGAATCGCGCGCGGCCAGTCTTTCCAGATCAGAAAATCTCAACTTTCCCGATATGTTACAGGCGATTGTTCTACTCCCGGGAGAGCAATTGAATCGCTCCGATGCAAGACGACTTGACAGGAAACGAAATCAAGCAGCACCCTTTGGCGGTTCTTCGGAATCACTGACTTCCCGGTCAGCAGGAATACAAAACAACTGCGACCGGCAACGATGTAACAAACACCGTCGACCAGAAGTCGGCGATGCGGGGGGGAAATTGATGAAGCTTCCAGGGCTGCTCGCCTGCGCGATTGGCGTCGCCGCTGCGTCGATGGCGCCAGCCTTCGCCGCGCCGCAGATCACCAGAGTGGGACCAGCCGACTTCCCGATCTCCTCGGTGGTCGTGGTGCACAATGCGGGCGGCGTCGACATCGCCTTCGCCAGTGGAACGCCGGGTTCGGCGAAGGCCGGCGACACCAAAGCCCAGACCATCGACTCACTGACCAAGCTTCTGGCCGGCCTGAAGGCCCAGGGCTTCGGAGCCGGCGACATCGTGATGTTGCGCGTCTACCTGGTCGGCGATCCCGCCAAAGACGGGAAGATGGATTTCGCCGGCATGATGGCCGGCTACTCCCAGTTCTTCGGCACGTCCGATCAGCCAAACAAGCCGGCCCGCACCACCGTTCAGATCGCCGGCCTCGCCTCGCCCGGATCCCTCGTGGAAATCGAGGCCCAGGCCGTCAAACCACACACGTAAACACAAGAATAATGAAGAATGGGATAGGTAATACCAAGTCCCGCGACGGGGTTACTCAAGTTCCTTAGCGAGGTAGTTCAACTTAATTCAAGACAGAGGGTCTCGTGCAAATGAAAAACCTGTTAGCGGGCGCGAGCATGCTTGCTCTCCTTGCATCCGCCACATCTCTCCATGCTGCGGCGGCAGTTGCAGCGGCTCCCGCCGCGCCGGCGGTGGCCGACACGGGTACGGCCGAAGTCGAGGAGGTCGTCGTCACCGGCACGCGCGAGACCGGGATCAAGGCAGCCGACAGCGCCGCCCCCATCCAACTGGTGGGACACTCCGAGCTTCTCCGCACCGGCGCGCCGGACCTGGCGGAGTCCCTGCTCGCGGCCGTGCCATCCCTGAACCTGTCGACACAGAACGCCGACTCGGCAGCCGTGCAGATCCTCGCCGCCCTGCGCGGCCTGAGTCCCAACGACACCTTGGTCCTGATCAACGGCAAGCGTCGCCACCCGACCTCGAACCTCGCCGTAGACCCCGGCAGTCCCTATACCGGCTCGGCGACGACGGACCTCTCGTTCATCCCAGTCGACGCCATCGACCACATCGAGGTCCTCACCGATGGCGCGGCCGCCCAATACGGCAGCGACGCCATCGGCGGGGTCGTCAATATCATCCTCAAGTCGAACCCGGGCGGCGGGATGCTCGACCTCACCGGCGGCCGCTATTACAACGGCAACGTCGACGGCCACGGCGCGACGGGGCAGGTGTCCCTGAACAAGGGCTTCAATCTGGGCGACAGGGGCTTCGTCAACATCACCCTGGAAGAGCGGTACCACGACTACTCTGAGCTCGGCATCGGCGACAGAAGGTTCACCAATTCTCAGGGGCAGCCCCTGACCAGCCTGTCCCCACAGAATGCCGGCGTCGTCGACAATCCCACCTTTCCCTACATCAACCGGCTGAACGGCGATCCTCAGTACAACATCTATAACGCGCTGGTGAACGCCGCGTACAAGATCACCGATAACATCGAGTTCTATACATTCGACACGTTTGGTTACCTGGAGTCACAGCACTTCGAGAATGTCCGCCCGCCCGACCGGGTGACGGGATGCACCTCGAACTTCGTCCCGACGGCGCCATTCACCTCGTGCGTGACAGGGGAGAATGGCGGCGTGTTGGGCCAGAGCTTCAATGTGCAGCCTTTCCCCCAGGCATTCGACCCGCGCGAAAAATTCGACGAGACCGACTATTCGATCACCGGCGGTCTGCGTGGGACGATCGAGGGCTGGCATTGGGATCTATCCACCACCTACGGCGGCAATCGCACCGACGTCTATGTCGTCGGCTCGGGCAACGCGGAGTTGTTCCCGCTACTGCAGGCGCAGTCGGCGTCGCCTGTGGCGCCACAGAGGACTTTCTACGACGGCCAGTATCACGCGACAGAGTGGACCACCAATCTCGACATCGACCGCAGCTTCCCGATCGGCCTCGCCGCTCCGCTGAACGTCGCCTTCGGGGTGGAAGAGCGGCGTGACACCTTCGGGATTGGGGCAGGTGAGCCCGCCGCGTACTTCGGCGCCGGCGCGCAGTCTTTCATCGGCTACACACCGCTCGATGCGGGGGACCATTCGCGTACGAATACTGCCGTCTATGTCGACTTCGCTACCGATCCGATCAAGCACCTGCACCTGGATCTGGCGGGGCGGTTCGAGCACTACAGCGATTTCGGCAGTGTCGAGATCGGCAAGGTGACGGCGCGATACGACTTCAGTTCAATGTTCGCTGTGCGCACGACGGTAAGTTCCGGCTTCCGCGCCCCCACCCTCGCCGAGGAATTTTATTCGGGCACAAATGTCGCGCCCAGCTTCGCCTTCGTTCAGCTGCCGCCGAACTCGGCGGCTGCAAGGCTGGCGGGCTTCGGTCCTCTGAAACCGGAGCTTTCGCACAACTACAGCGTCGGCTTCGTGGCGCATCCCATCGATCGGCTGCAGATCACCGCCGACCTCTATCACATCATTCTTCGCGACCGGATTCTCGATACCGGCGAGATCTTCGGTTATTGCTGCTCACCTGGGTCGGGCAACACCCTGCCCCCCCTGGTGTCGCAGGGGGTCGTCAACGCCCTCCAATTCCGGGGCGTGACACTGGAGCCCGGTATAAGCTATGCCGGAATCGAGCTGTTCACCAACAGCGCCAACACGGTGACCAACGGTCTCGAGGTCACGGCCAACTACGCGAGCGACTTCGGCGACTTCGGCCACGTGGACTGGTCGCTGGGCTACAACTGGAACAAGACGCACATCACCGAGCTTGCGCCGCTGCCCGCAGTCGTTTTTTCGTCCCCGCTCAACACGTCGCAACAGTCGCTCCAGGCCGCCAGCGCGCTCACCACCGGCACGCCTCGCAACAAGGTCATTCTCCAGACTTATTGGTCGAAGGGCCCCTTCTCGGCAAACCTGCGTGGCACGTACTGGGGCGAGACCGGTCAGTTCACCCCCACGGGCAACCCTGTATTTATAACGACGCCAGGGGTGTTCCTGGTCGACCTCGATCTCGGCTACCGCTTCAACAAGTGGGTGAAGCTCGATGTCGGGGCCAACAATCTGTTCAACACCAAGCCGCCGCCGTATCCGAACTTGAACGGCAACCCCATTCAAGGCGGGAATGTGTTCAATGTTCCCCAAACGTCTGCCTACAACCCCAATGGCGGCTATTACTACGGTCGCGTGGTCGTCAGCTTCTGACGAGTCGATCGAGCCGGCTCGTCCGCCGGAGCATCGCGATCCGGCGCCGCGTCGTGAAGCCAGAACTGGCTTTCGGCGCGGCGCAGAGAGATGAGCTCCCGCGAACTCCGGGCATGACTGGCGGGCGACGCCCGGCGCGTTGAGCCCTTCGAGGTCGGCCGGGCGAGACTTGCTGGCGCGGGGGCGCCATTAGATAAGTTGGAAGATGTCGACCGCGCCTCCCCTGTCGCTGAATGAAGCCGTCTCGCGCGCGTCCGACATTTTGGGTCGCGACCCGCGAATGGCCCTCGATCAGGCCAAGGCCATCCTGGTCCGCGCGCCCCATGACCCGCGCGCGCAGCTGATCCTCGCGTCCGCCCACCGGCGGCTGGGCGAGATCCAGTCGGCCCTGGCCATCCTGCGCCCGCTGGCCCAAGCCTTTCCGGCCGCCGCACTGACCCAGTACGAACTCGGCCTGGTCTTGGCCGCGCATGGCGACCATGACGGCGCGGCCCGGGCCCAGCGCCAGGCGATCACCGCCCGTCCCGATCTGGCCGAGGCTTGGCGTGCTCTGGGCGACGTCCTGTTTTCGGCCGGCGACGTGGCCGGGGCTGAGCGCGCCTTCGCAGAGCACGAGCGCGCGAGCGTGCGCGATCCGGCCTTGCGCGCTGCTGCAAACGCGCTCTTCGAAGGCCAGCTCGCAAGCGCCGAGGCCCTTCTGCGGCAGCACCTGACGGCCCGACCCGCTGATGCGGAGGCGTGGCGCCTGCTGGGCGACATGCTCTTGCGTCAACGGCGCTTCGCCGCTGCGGTCGGGGCCTTCGAGCAGCGGCTGGCGATACTGCCGGACGATCCGGCCGCCCGCTTCGGCCTCGCCGCCGCCCTCTATAACCAGCAGAAGCCGGCCGAGGCCCTGCCCCACGCACGCGCGCTCGTCGCCCGCGATGGCGCCTTTGCGCCCTACCAGAACCTGCTTGCAGCGATCCTCGCCCTCCTCGGCGACTTTGACGCGGCGATCGCGATCAACGCCGAGCTCACCGCGCTCTACCCCCGCCAGCCGAGGGTCTGGCTCAATCACGGTCACTCCCTGCGCACTGTCGGCCGGCAGGCCGAGGCGCTGGCCGCCTACCGGCGGGCGGTCGATCTGGCGCCGCAGCTGGGGGAGGCCTGGTGGTCGATCGCCAACCTGAAGGTCGCTCCGCTCTCGGAAGCCGACGTCGAGGCGCTTCAGGAACAACTGCGCCGGGATGGTCTGGAAGAGGACGATCGACTGCACCTGCACTACGCCCTTGGCAAGGCGCTGGAGGACCGGAAGGCCTTCGAGGCGTCCTTCGCCCATTATGCGCAGGGCGCGCAGGCCCGCCGGCGCCTCGAGCCCTATGACCAGCGCCTCGAGGCCGACCTCGCACGCCGCTCGATCGCCTGGTTCACCTCGCCAGCCGGTCGCGCGCCGCCGAGCGGCGGGGATCCGCGCGAGGACCCGATCTTCGTCGTGGGCCTGCCGCGCTCCGGCTCCACTCTTGTCGAGCAGATCCTCGCCAGCCATTCCCGCGTGGAGGGCGTGATGGAGTTGCCGGAGGTCGGCGCCCTCGGCGAGTCGCTGATCCGCACCCGCGGCGGGGGCGCCGTCGAGGCCTATCCCGCCCTCATCGGCCAGCTCGCGCCGTCAGAGCTCGCCGCGCTCGGGCAAACCTATTTCGAGCGCGCCTCGATCTGGCGCAAGACCGACGCACCGCGATTCGTCGACAAGATGCCCAACAACTTCCGCCATCTGGCGGTGATCCGGGCCGCTCTCCCGGGAGCGCGGGTGATCGATGTTCGGCGCCATCCGATGGCCGCGGGATTCTCCGTCTTCAAACAACACTTCAACCAAGGCCAGACCTTCTCCTACGACCTGCCCGACATCGGCGCCTACTATCGCGATTACGTCGAACTGATGGACGCCATAGACGAAGCCGCCCCTGGCTTGGTCCACCGCGTGATCTACGAGGACCTGATAGCCGATACGGAAGGCGAAATCCGCCGCCTGCTGGACTATTGCGGCCTCGCTTTCGAGGAGGCCTGCCTGCGCTTCTGGGAGACCGAGCGGGCCGTGCGCACGGTCAGCTCCGAACAGGTCCGCCAGCCGATCTTCCGCGACGCCCTTGAGCAGTGGCGCAACTATGAGCCGTGGCTCGACCCCCTTCGCGACGCCCTCGGCCCGGCGCTGGAGGGCTGGCGGGGGCGAGCAGCCGCCTGACCAGCGGTCGGAGCGCCGCAGTGCAGCTGTCGGATGGCGGAAACGCCTGCGCGGCGCGCGCCGTGTGACCGCTCCTGATTGTTTTTTATTCACCTCCGACATCTTGCGCCCTGAATGAGCCCCGGTTGATGGAGGGGCCCGGTCCGTCATGCATTGTTCATTCGACGGTCGTTTCAAACGTTTCGCGAGTCATCGTGATCACCCGACGTCCGGACATTGAACATTTGCGCCACCCCGGGCAGTCATCTCTGGGTGAATGAGGGAACATGCGCATGCTAAACGCTAAAATAACAGACTAGATCACGATTGATCTGGACAATACGCTCCTAGCTTCTGAAACCTTAAAGAGCGTCGACTCGGTCTTACTGGCCACCACAGAATAATCTGGCAAAGCCAGGATGGAATGCGACCGACCCCGCTCGGTCGGTTCACAGGGGGACAACTGATGAAATTTGTACTTGCGCTCGCCTCTGCGGCGGCCCTTGCGGCTGCGCCCATGTTTCCCGCGCTTGCGGCGCCGCAGATCACGCGTGTCGGACCCGCGAACTTTCCGATCTCGAGCGTGGCCGTGGTGCATGACGTGGGCGGCGTCGACATCGCCTTCGCCAGTGGAACGCCGGGCTCGGCCAAGGCTGGCGACACCAAGGCCCAGACCATCGACTCCCTGACCAAGCTCCTCGCTGGACTGAAAGCCCAGGGCTTCGGCGCCGGCGACGTCGTGATGCTGCGCGTCTACCTGGTCGGCGACCCGGCCAAGGACGGGAAGATGGACTTCGCCGGCATGATGGCCGGCTACACCCAGTTCTTCGGAACGGCCGACCAGCCGAACAAGCCGGCGCGCACGACCGTGCAGGTCTCCGGTCTCGCCTCGGCCGGATCTCTCGTGGAGATCGAGGCCCAGGCCGTAAAGCCCCACATGTAGGCAAGATCAAAACGAGCGGGACATAAGCACAAATAAAGTCCCGCCGCGGGGAGGCAACCTGAGTTCGGTAGCGAGGTGTTTCAACTCCATTTAAAATAGAAGGTCTCGTGCAGATGAAGAACCTGTTAGCGGGCGCAAGCCTGCTTGCCCTGCTGGCTTCGGCCACGTCCTTACATGCCGAAGCGGCCGCTGCGGCGGCAGCCGCCGCCGCCGCCCCTGCCGCGCCGGCGGCGGCAGACTCCGGCTCCAGCGACGTCGAGGAGGTCGTCGTCACCGGCACGCGCGAGAGCGGCATCAAGGCGGCTGACAGCGCCGCTCCCATCCAACTGGTCGGTCACTCCGAACTGCTGCGGACGGGCAATCCGGACCTGGGCAGCGCCCTCTCGGTCGCCGTTCCATCCCTGAACATCGACACCCAATCGGGCGACTCCGCCGCCGTTCAGGTCCTCGCCGCCCTTCGCGGACTCAGCCCGAACGACACCCTGGTTCTGATCAACGGCAAGCGCCGGCACACCACCTCGAACCTGGCCGTAGACGGCGGCAGCCCCTATTCGGGTTCGGCGACCACCGACCTGTCCTTCATCCCGGTCGACGCGATCGACCACATCGAGGTTCTGACCGACGGCGCGGCCGCTCAGTACGGCACCGACGCCATTGCCGGGGTCGTCAACATCATCCTCAAGTCGAACCCGAGCGGAGGCCTGCTGGATGTTACCGGCGGCCAGTATTACGACCACCAGGGCGATACGGGCGACGTCTCCTTCAACCACGGCTTCAACCTCGGCGACAGAGGCTTCATCAATGTCACCCTGGAGGAGCGCTACCACGACTTCAGCGAGCTCGGGATCGGCGACCGCCGCCTTACGGATTCGAGCGGCAGTCCGCTGCCGGGCCTGACCTATCCGAGTTCAAACGTCGGAAGCGCGTCCGGTTTTCCCGCATTCAACAAGCTGAACGGCGATCCGCAATACAATCTATACAACGCGCTAGTGAACGCCGCTTACAATATCACCGACAATATCGAATTCTATACGTTCGATACATTCGGTTACATGGAATCCCAACACTACGAAAACTATCGCGTTCCGACTAAGGTCTCAGGCGTGACCTCGGACGGGGCGACAGTCTATCCGCTCCCGAACGGCTTCGATCCGCGCGAGAAGTTCGACGAGACCGACTATTCAGCGACGGCCGGCTTCCGCGGGACCATCGAAGGCTGGCACTGGGATCTGTCGACCACCTATGGCGGAAACCGCACGGACGTCTATGTCGTCGACTCGGCCAACGCCCAGCTGTTCCCCGTCCTGCAGGCGCTGTCGGCGACGCCGATCGTGCCGCAGACGAACTTCTATAACGGCCAGTTCCACACCACCCAGTGGACCAACAACCTCGATATCGACCGCAGTATCCCCGTTGGCCTGGCCGCCCCGCTGAACGTCGCCTTCGGGGTCGAGTATCGCCGCGAGACCTACGGCATCTCGGACGGGGAGCCGTCGTCCTACTACGGCGCCGGCGCCCAGTCGTTCGACGGATATACGCCGCTCGACGTGGGCGAGTTTTCGCGATCGAATGTTGGCGTCTACGTCGACTTCGCGACCGACCCGATCAAACACCTGCACGTCGACCTCGCCGGTCGCTTCGAGCACTACAGCGACTTCGGCAGCACTGAGATCGGCAAGGCGACCTGGCGCTACGATTTCACACCTCAGTTCGCCATGCGCAGCACGATCAGCACCGGCTTCAGAGCCCCGACGCTGGCGGAAGAACACTACTCGGGCACCAACGTCAGCCCGACCTCGGCGGAGGTGCAGCTGCCGCCTAACTCGTCGGCCGCCGCCCTGGCCGGCTTCGGGCCGCTGAAGCCCGAGCTTTCGCACAACTACAGCGTCGGCTTCGTCTTCCATCCCCTGGATCGGCTGCTGATCACCGCGGACCTCTACCACATCATCCTGCGCGACCGGATCCTGACCACCGGCTTCATCTACGGCACCTGCTGTTCTTCGCCCGGCGCCTCGGTCATCTCCCAGGGCGTGCTCAACGCCATCGCCGCTCGCGGCGTCAGCCTCGACTCGGGGTTGAGCTACACCGGTATCTCGCTATTCACCAACAGCGCCAACACGGTCACCAATGGCGCCGAGATCACGTCCAGCTACTCCAGCGACTTCGGCGAGTATGGCCATGTCGACTGGTCGCTGGGCTTCAACTGGAACAAGACCCACATCACCGAACTGCAGAGCCTGCCAGGGGTCGTCCAGAACGTCGGCTTCGGCCAGGTCGCCGAGCAAAGCGCGGCTGCGGCCAGCGCCCTGACCACCGGCACGCCCAGGACCAAGACCATCGTGCAGGCCTATTGGACCTTGGACAAGTGGTCGGCCAATGTGCGCGGCACCCTGTGGGGCAGCACGGGTCAGTATACGGCTACCTCGACGCCGGTCTTCCTATCGGTGCCCACCGTATTCCTGGTGGACCTGGACATCGGCTACAAGTTCACCAAGTGGCTCAAGCTCGATATCGGCGCGAACAACCTGTTCAACACCAAGCCCCCGCCGGTGCCGATCGTGGAAGGCAAGCCGGTCGACGGCGCCCTGGTGTTCGACGTTCCGATCGGCTCGGCCTGGAACCCCAACGGCGGCTACTACTACGGTCGCGTAACCGTCAGCTTCTGACGCGCCTGGGCCATCCCTCCCTCTCCCGGAGGGATGGCCTGCGGTTCAGCCGACAAGAGCGCGCGCCCGGGCGTTTTCCTGCGCAACCCGCGCAAGCACCGGCTCCAGCACCGTTGCGTGCCTGCGCCATTTGTCCGCGTCCGGCGGCGAGAGGGTGTGGCGGGACAAGGGGAGCTCCGGGCCGAGCACCCGATCCCAGGCCAGGTCGTGGGCGCCGGCGAGCCGCACGATCGCGTCCTGCGGCGCCGCCACGAAGGACTCGTAGCTCACACTGACCCAGCGCTCGCGCGGGAGGGCGGCAAGGTCGTCGAGCAGGATGCGGGTGGTGACCGCCCACTGGGCGGCGACGACCTCCTCGAGGGGCGCGTCCACGAGATCCCGCCAGCCCGGAATGAGCAGGAACGACCACGCAAGTCCGCGCCAGCCTGGCAGATGGGGATAGGTGCGGAAGCCGCCCGAGCGCCATCCTTCGATCATGCTTGCCAGGGTCGGCCGCGGATCGCGATGGAGGTAGACGAACCGCGCCTCGGGGAAGACCGCGGCCAGGAAGGGAACGCGAAGCGCGTTCTTCGGCGTCTTCTCCAGCATCCGCACCCGCTCGCCCCGCGGCGGCGCGCCGTCCCTCTCGCGAAGGGCTCCGCGAAACCGCTCGCGCAGCGTCGCGATCGTGTGGGCGTCGGCGTCGCTCGCCGTCAGGCGGTTGGACGTCCAGCCGCGCGATGCGGGATCGAGGGACGGAATGGTCTCCATCAGGCGGTGCGACTCCCCGCCCACCGTCGCGAGGCCGGGAGCGCCGGCGAGGGTCTCGAACAGCAGGCTGGAGCCCGATCTTGGCGGACTGACGATGAAGATCGGGCGGTCGAACACAGGGTCCTGGCCGACCGTGCGCCGTGGGGCGGGCGCCGTCCGCTGGACGGCAGGAGGCGCAGCGCGGGTCTCCGCGTCCATCGCCCGCGAGCCGCCGCGCAGAGCCGACTCGAAGACAAGGGCGCGAAGGCATCGCCCCAGGCCCATGCCGTTGCGAAGGGCCACCTGGTCCACGCCGAGCGCCAGCAGGCGGCTCCAGGTCGCCGCCAGCAGGGCCGCGTATTCGGGCCGCGCCGACTCCTCGTCGCCGGACCGCGCCCAGAGGGCATGCCAGTTGGCTCTCAGGCGATTGAGCGCCTGGCCGATCGCGGCGGCGCGCGCGTCCCCCTGAGCCACTTCGCTCATCAGGAAGCCCAGGTGATCGCGCAGTTCCCACGGAGTCATCACCTCCGGCGCGTTGCGGCTCTCGTAGGCGAGGGCGGGCGGCGGACACCCGCGCGGCGGCGCGAGACGCGCCGACCAGCCAGGCTTCGTCTCCGCCGGCGACCGCCCCTGCTCGATCAGGCTCAGCAGACCATCGCCGCCCACCGTATCGGCCACCAGGTGGATGCGGGCCTTCTCGGCGTCGTTGTGGACGCTGTGCAGGCTCCAGGTGTCGAAGATCCAGGCCTCGCCGGCCCGCATGTGTGTTTCCTCGCCGCCGCAGCAGAAACGCACGGTCGGCTGGGTCACGATCGGGACGTGCACCCGCATGCGGTCACGCCAGTAGTAGTCCGTATCCACGTGCGGCGTGACCTCCGCCGAGCCCGACAGGCGCATCAGCCGTGAGCGTCCCCAGGTGGCGCCCAGCTCGCCCAGCACCTGCATCAGATAGGGGCAGGCGAGCAGGTGGGGCGTCGGCCCCATTGCGCCTTCGCGCGCGTCGCTGGCGGGATCGCCGTTGGTCGTGATCAGAGGCAGGGCGTCATTGCCGGGATACCCCTGCGGGTGCGGCCGCCAGGCCGGCGCCGGCAGGGCGGCGACCTCCTCGGCCAAGCGCGCCGCATCGAAGCGGATGGGCAGCTGCTGGAACCGCATTCGAAGCTTCATGGCGCTTGCGCCTCCCCTCGCCCGGCCGCGCGCCGCGCCCTGGAGACAGGCGTCCGGCGACGAGGCCAAGCTTCCCTGCCGCTTTGCGCTTCAGTACAGATCGCCCACCCCCTCGCGTGTCGAATGGGACTCCCGCCGGCGGATCGGTCAAGGTGCGCTTATGATCTCGGTCTCCATTCGGCCGAACAACGACGCCGGCGCCCAAGCCTCGGCCGCACTCGCGCTCGATCCTCGGGCGGCGTTGGGCCCGGCGCTGGAGACCTGGCGCGCGTGAGCCTGCAAACCCCCGCCGCGCCTGACTTCGCCCATCGCCTGGCGACCGAGGACGATCTTCCGGCCCTCCGGGAGGTGATGGATCGCGCGATCGCCGAGCTGCAGCGCGGCTTCCTGGACGAAGCGCAGATCGCCGCCAGCCGCCTCGTGATGGGGCTGGATACGCAGCTCGTGGCCGACCGGACCTATTTCGTCCTCGAGGCGGAGGGCCGCATCGCCGGCTGCGGCGGCTGGAGCCGGCGCGGCACCCTTTACGGCGGCGACCACTCCACCGCCCTGCGCGACGCCGCCCTGCTCGATCCGGCCCGCGACGCCGCCCGCGTGCGGGCGATGTACACCAACCCCGACTTCACCCGCCGCGGCGTCGGCCGGCGGATCCTGGCGCTTTGCGAATCTGCGGCCGCCGCCGCAGGGTTCTCGCGCGTCGAGCTCATGGCCACCCTCTCGGGCCTGCCGCTGTACCGTGCCTGCGGCTATGTCGAGATCGAACCCGTGATCTCGGAAACCGAGCTGGGCCCGGTCCCCTTGATCCGCATGGGCAAGCCGCTCGACCCCGAAGCTGAACTTGCAATGCCCCAGCCGCGGACGTAGGACCCCGGGCCTCAAGAACCGGCGGCGCGTCCGTAGGCATAAACCGCCGCCCTTCCCCGCGGCCCTCGCCGGAACGCCGGGCGCTGGGGACGTCCGCGACGCCCCCGCCGGCTTCTCCCCCTGCGGCATCGATGGCGGCTTCTACTACGGTAGGGTCACCTACAGCTTCTGAGGCGCGGTGGCGTTGAGCGTCGCCCCGGCGCCAGCTAAGCCACTGACGTCACATCATCGGGAGGATCGACTTGGTCCGGCGCGTGCTTCTTTCGTCCCTGGCCGTCGCGGCCCTCGGCTGGGCGGCCCACGCCCAGACGCCGCGACTGCCCTCAGCCGCGCCGGGCGCGCCGGATCCCTTTGGCTGGCTGGAGCAGATCCACGGCGCGCGCGCGATGTCCTGGGTGGCGCAGCAGAACACGCGCACGGCCAAGGTCCTCGAGGACGATCCGCGCTATGCGCAATTCCATCGCGAGGCGCTGGCCATCTTCACCGCCAAGGAGCGCATCCCCGAGCCCACTCTGCTGGGCGACGGCGTCGGCAACCTTTGGCAGGACGCGGACCATCCGCATGGGATCTGGCGGGTGACGAGCGCCGAGGACTATCGCAGCGAGGATCCTCACTGGCGCACCCTGATCGACCTCGACGCGCTGTCGAAAGCGGAAGGAAAGAGCTGGTTCTTCAAGGGGGCGACCTGCCTTCCCCCGGACGACCGCCTGTGCCTGGTGCGGCTCTCCGACGGCGGCGGCGACGCCGTCGAGGTGCGCGAGTTCGACACCCGGTCGGGCGCCTTCGTCGAGGGCGGCTTCCATTTCCCGCGGGCGAAGCTCGACGTGGCTTGGCTGGATCCGGACACGGTGCTCGTCGCGACCGACTTCGGCCCCGGGACCCTCACCTCGTCCGGCTATCCCTTCGTGGTGAAGGCTGTGAAGCGCGGCCAGAGCCTGGACCAGGCGAAGGAGGTGTTCCGCGGCGTCCCCACCGACGTGCGCGCCTCGGCCCGCGTCCTGCGCGATGGCGAGGGGCGGGTGAGCGACGTTCTGATCGCCCACAACATCAGCTTCTTCCAGACCGTCTTCCTCGAGCTGCAGCCGGACGGCTCGACGCGGCGGCTCGATCTTCCCCGCAAGAACGAGCTGTATGGCGAGTTGGGCGGTCGCCTGATCCTGTCGATCAACGAGGACTGGCCGGCCAGCGGCGCCCACGGCGCCTTCCGGGCCGGCGACCTCATCGGCTTCGATCCGAAGACCGGGGACGCCGAACTGATCTTCCGGCCTAGCCCCGTGCAGACCATCCAGGCCGCCGCGCTCACCCGCGAGGGCGTGCTGGTGCAGATGCTCGACAACGTCATCGGCGCGGTCGAGCTCTACCGGCCGCAAGCTGGCGCCTGGAGCCACCAGCGGCTCTCGCTGCCCGGCGGCTCCACCCTCAACATCGTCGCGGCCAGCCGACAGTCGGACCGCGCCTATGTCAGCTCCGAAAGCTTCCTCGAGCCCACCGCCCTGTGGGAGATCGGCGCTGCCGACGCCCGCACGGCGCGCGTCAAGGCCCTGCCGGCACAGTTCGACGCCTCGCGCGATGTGATGGAGCAGCGCTTCGCCACCTCGAAGGACGGCACGCGGATCCCCTACTTCCTGATCCGGCCGAAGGACATGAAGCCGGACGGCTCGACCCCCGTGCAGATGTTCGGCTACGGCGGCTTCCAGCTCTCCGAGACACCCCAGTACAGGCCGGAAATGGGCAAGCTGTGGCTCGAGCGCGGCGGCGCCTATGTGGTGGCCAACATCCGCGGCGGCGGCGAATTCGGGCCGGCCTGGCATGAGGCGGCCCTGCGCGAGCACCGTCAGCGCGCCTTCGACGATTTCGCCGCCGTGGCGCAGGACCTGATCGCGACCAAGGTCACCTCACCGCGCCACCTTGGCATCTACGGGCGTTCGAACGGCGGCGTGCTGACCAGCGTCTCCATCACCCAGCATCCCGACCTGTTTGGAGCCGCCGTGATCGAAAGTCCGCTGGTGGACATGCTGCGCTACAACCACCTGCCGCCCGGCGCCTCCTGGATGGCCGAATATGGCGATCCCGACGTCCCGGCGGACAGGGCCTTCATCGCCAAGTATTCGGCTTACACCAACGTGAAGCCCGGCGTGAAATATCCGGAGCCCTACATCACCACGAATACGGAGGATGACCGGGTCAATCCCGCTCACGCCCGCAAGTTCGCGGCGGAACTCGAAGCGCTGGGCGATTCCTATCTCTACTACGAGAACACCTTCGGCGGTCACGCCAACGACGCCGACCCCGAGCTCAACGCCCGCCGCTGGGCCAGGCACTACATCTTCCTGACCCAGAAATTAATGGATTGACTACCAATCCCTCCCCTTCCGGGGAGGGACGAGGTTTCGCTTATTCTCCCGGGGACGGGCCGTGCATGCCGCCGGCCATCATGTGGCCTCCGTGGTCCATGTGGCCGCCTAGACCAAAGCCGGGACCCGCCAACGCAGGCAGGGCGTCGAAGGCTCGCTTCTGCTCGGGGCTCAGCGCGGCGTAGAGCGTCCTGACGGCGCCGGAGATGCGCTCGAAGCGCGCGCGCCGGCGCGTTTCGTGGTCAGCCATCATCCTGGCCACGCGGTCGAGCCGCTCGGGCGTTGTGAGGGCGCCCATGTCCTGCTGGGGGGGCGCCGCTTCGGGCGGCTGTTCGAAGTGCTGAGGTTGCAGGGCCGTGGCGAACGCCTGGAACGCCGACTCCTGGTCGGGACGAATCTCCAGCACGTCGTGCAGGGCCTGCAAACGCCGCGCCTCGCGCCGGCGCATCATGGCCTCGCCCGTGCCGTTCTCCCGGCCCTGCGCCTGCGGCTGGCCGGCAGGGGGCGAGCCGGCCTGGGCGCCTGCCACGGCCGGAAGCGCCACGGCCGCGGCCAGGGCGAGGGCGGAAAGAGGTCTTGCGATCATCTGGGCCTCCACGGAGATGAATTCGGCAGTCCTTGTGCACGCGTCGGTTTGCGGGCGCTTTGCGTCGCGGCAAAGCTCTACGCGCGCAGGGCCGCCAGGGAATTCAACGGCGAACCGTTCCCACTCCGGCGAAAAGCGCTCTAGAACGCGTCCACGTCTGATCGGGGGGAAAACTCCATGCGTTCTGTAATCGGCCTCGCCGCCCTGGCCGCCGCCCTTTTGCCCGGCCTCGCGGCTGCTCAGGCCGGAGCGCAAGCTACTCCCGCCGCGCCGACTCCCGCGGTCACCCTCGCCCTGCGCCCCGACCAGCAGGCCTTCCGCGCCCTCTACAAGGAGCTGGTGGAGACCAACACGAGCCTCTCAGCCGGCAGTTGCACTCTCGCCGCCGACCGGATGGAGGCGCACCTCAAGGCCGCCGGCTTCCCCGCAGCCGACCTGCACCCCTTCGCCGGCCCCGGCCATCCCAAGGAGGGTGGCCTGGTCGCCGTGCTGCACGGGACCGACCCCAGCGCCAAGGCCATCCTGCTGCTCGCCCACCTCGACGTGGTCGAGGCCAAGCGCGAGGACTGGACGCGCGATCCGTTCACCCTGGTCGAGGAGAACGGCTACTACTACGGACGCGGGACGAGCGACGACAAGGCGCAGGCCGCGGTCTGGGTCGACACACTCATGCGCCTGAAGCAGGAGGGGTTCCGCCCCCGTCGCGACATCAAGATGGCTCTGACCTGCGGGGAAGAGACCTCCGGGGCCTTCAACGGCGCAGAATACCTCGCCAACCACGAGCGCCAGCTGATCGACGCCGCCTTCGCCCTCAACGAGGGGGCCGGCGGCCGCCTCGACGCCAGCGGCAAGCCGATCGCGCTGAACGTCGAGGACGGGGAGAAATTCCCACAGGACTACATCGTCGAGACGACCAATCCCGGCGGCCACTCCTCGCGGCCGACAGTCGACAACGCGATCTATCACGTGGCGCTCGGCCTGCTGAAGATCGGCCGCTACAGCTTCCCGCTCGAGTTCACCGACGCCTCCAAGCAATATCTGGCCAAGACCGGCCCTCTGATCGGCGGCGAGACGGGCGCGGCCATGATCGCCCTGGCCAACGATCCCAAGGACATCGACGACGCCCAGATCGTCGAGCGCGATCCCGGCTACAACGGCATGCTGCACACCACCTGCGTGGCGACGATGATGCAGGCCGGACACGCGACGAACGCCCTGCCGCAGCGGGCGACGGCGAACGTGAACTGCCGGATCTTCCCCGGCACGACGCCTGAGCAGGTGCGCGAGACCCTCGTGCAACTCGTCCAGGACCCGAAGGTCACCATCACCATGGCGCCGGCGCGCAGCCCGATCGCCAAGGTCCCCCCGCCGCTGACGCCTCAGATCATGGACCCCATCAAGGCGGATGCGGCCAAGCTCTGGCCGGGCGTCCCGGTGATTCCAGTGCTGACCGCCGGCGCTACCGACGGCGCCTTCCTCACGCCGGTCGGCATCCCGACCTACGGCGTCACCGGCATGTTCGGCGACCCAGACGGCAACGGCGTGCACGGCCTCAACGAGCGCATCCGCATCACCTCGCTGATGAACGGCCGCGACTTCCTGTACGATCTGGTGAAGGCCTACGCGACGCAGCCGTAGCGTGGCTGCCCCCCGGACATCCACAACATTTCGCGCTGACGCCTGGTTCAACCACTAGATGTGGGCGTCAAGCGCACTTAGATTCCTGATTCCGCACGGCATCACTCCGGCGCTGCGGAAGGAGCCGCCCATGACCATCGCGAGCCTGGCCCAACCCGGACTGCTCACGCCGTCGCGCGGCTACAAGCCGTTCCGCTATCCCTGGGCCTACGACTTCTGGAAGCGCCAGCAGCAGGTGCACTGGATGCCTGAGGAAGTGCCCCTGGGCGAGGACTGCAAGGACTGGGCCACCAAGCTCAACGACAAGGAGCGCAACCTCCTCACCCAGATCTTCCGCTTCTTCACTCAGTCCGACGTCGAGGTGAACGAGAACTACATGGAGCGCTACGCCCGTGTGTTCAAACCCACCGAGGTGAAGATGATGTTGGCGGCCTTCTCCAACATGGAGACGATCCACATCGCCGCCTACGCCCTGCTGCTCGAGACCATCGGCATGCCGGAGACCGAGTTCTCGGCCTTCATGGAGCTGGAGGCGCTCAAAGCCAAGCACGATTACATGCAGCAGTTCGGCGTCGACACCCACGCCGACATCGCCCGGACTCTCGCCATGTTCGGCGGCTTCACCGAGGGCCTGCAGCTGTTCGCCAGCTTCGCCATGCTGATGAACTTCCCGCGCTTCAACAAGATGAAGGGCATGGGCCAGATCGTCTCGTGGAGCGTGCGCGACGAGAGCCTCCACTGCGAAGGCATGGTCCAGCTCTACCACGCCTTCAACGCCGAGACCGGTGCGGTGACCAAGGGCGTCGCCGACGACATCGTCGACTGCTGCAAGACCGTCGTCGGACTTGAGGACCGGTTCATCGACCTGGCCTTCGAGGCGGGCGAGGTCCAGGGCATGACGCCCGAGGACATCAAGCAGTACATCCGCTTCGTCGCCGACTGGCGCCTGAGCCAGCTCGCCCTGCCGGCCGTCTACGGGGTGAAGGAGAACCCCCTGCCCTGGCTGCAGAGCCTGCTCTCCGGCGTCGAGCACGCCAACTTCTTCGAGGCCCGCGCCACCGAGTACTCCAAGGCCGCAACCCGCGGCGAGTGGCAGGGCGAAGCCGGCGTCTGGTCGGCCTTCGATCAGATGATGGCAAAGCGCCAGGAGACCGCGCCGGCGCACTGAGCCCGGAGCGCCGGCGTCTCGCCAGCCTGCATGGCGCCTGGACGCGGCGCAGCGTTCGGGTGAACCTGAGCGCACACAACACGACGGGGGGGCGCGCCATGGCTCAAACGGAAGTGGGCGGGTTTGCGCACGGGAAGTTCGCGCCGGTGCGCGAGGTGTTCCAGGCGAATCTCGACAGCGGCGCCGATCTCGGTGCGGCGGTGTGCGCCACGGTCGATGGCGAGACGGTGATCGACCTCTGGGGCGGCTGGGCGGACGAGACGCGTACGCGGCCCTGGAAGGCGGACACGATCGTCAACGTCTATTCGACGACCAAGACGATGACCGCCCTCTGCGCCCTGATGCTCGCGGACCAGGGTCAGCTGGACTTCGCCGCCCCCGTAGCGCGGTACTGGCCGGAGTTCGCCCAGGCCGGGAAGTCCGGCGTGACCGTCGGCCACCTGATGAGCCATGCCGCCGGCCTCTGCGGTTGGCGCGAGCCCATCGCGCTCGAGACGCTTTACGACTGGGACAGAGCCTGCGGCCTCCTCGCCGCGCAGGAGCCGTTCTGGGCGCCGGGAACCGCCCCGGGCTACCACGCCATGACTCAGGGCTATCTGGTTGGCGAGGTGGTGAGGCGGATCAGCGGCCGCTCGCTCGGGACCTTCTTCCGCGAGGAAGTCGCTGGACCCTTGCAGGCAGATTTCCATATCGGTCTGCCGGTCAGCGAGGACGCCCGCGTGGCCGACCTCATCCCACCGCCCCCGGCCGCGGCCGGGGGTCCGCCGCTCTCGGATTTCATGGCGAACGTGATGAACAATCCGCCCGTCAACCCGCTGGACACGCGCACCCCCGCCTGGCGGGCCGCCGAAATCCCGGCCGCCGGCGGGCACGGCTCGGCGCGCGCCATCGCTCAGATCCACGTCGTCCTGGCCAACGGCGGCGTCGCCGGCGGCCGGCGGCTTCTGTCGGAGGCTGGCTCGCGTCGGCCGCTGGAGCCGCAGATCGAGGGCAAGGACCTGGTGCTAGGCCTGTACGCGAGCTACGGGCTCGGCTTTGGCCTCGCGGACATGTTCCCCGTACCGAACCCGAACACCATCTTCTGGGGCGGCTACGGCGGGTCGATCATCATTATTGACCTCGATGCGCGCACGACCATCGCCTACGTCATGAACCGCATGGGGAACACGACGATGGGCGACGCGCGGGCCATGGGCCTGGTCGACGCGTTCTGGCGGGCGGCGGGCTGAGTCGCCCGTTCAGGCCGCGGCGGCGCGACGCGAGAGATCGCGAGCCCGCGCGAGCCCCGTCACGCCTGCATCCAGGGTGGCGTCGCGCTTGGCGAAACACAGGCGAAGGACATTGGTGACCGGGTCTGTCTCGTAGAAGGCCGAGAGCGGGATCCCGGCGACACCGGCCTCTTTCACCGAGCGAAAGCAGAAGCTCGCATCGTCCTCGTCGATTCCCGAAGCCGCAAGATCGATATTGAGGAAATAGGTCCCCTCGCTGGGCAGGACGACGAACCCTTCGCGCCGCAGCCCCTCCGCCAGCCGCTCGCGCGAGCGCGCCAGGGCGGAAGGCATGGCCTCGAACCACGCCTCGCTGTTGGCCAGGCCCCAGGCGACACCGGCCTGAAGGTTGGGCGCGGTGGTGAAGGTGAGGAACTGGTGGGCCTTGGCGATCATGTCGGTCAGGGCCGGCGCCGCCAGCAGCCAGCCGACTTTCCACCCGGTCAGGGCGAACATCTTGCCGGCCGAGCCGATCTTGACCGTGCGCTCGCGCATGCCCGGCATGGCCATCAGCGGCCGGTGGACCGCTCCGCCGAACACCACCTGCTCCCACACCTCGTCGCACACGGCGACGGCGTCGTGGCGCACGCAGAACTCCGCCAGCAGGGCGAGGTCCTCGTCCCGGAACACCGTGGCCGTCGGATTGAGGGGGTTGTTGAGCACCACCAGGCGCGTGCGATCGGAGAACACGCGCTCCAGCATAGCCCGGTCGAACCGCCAATGCGGAGGCTCCAGCCGGGCCAGGCGGGGAATCCCCCCGGCGCGACGGACCATGGGCAGGTAGGAGTCGTAGAGCGGCTGGAACAGGACGACCTCGTCGCCCGGCTCGATAAGTCCCAGGAAGGCGCAGGCGAGCGCCTCCGTCGCTCCCGAGGTGACGGTCACCTCCTGCGTGGGATCGAGCCGCAGCCCCTGGCGCACATAGTGATTGGCCACCGCCTGGCGGAGCTCGGGCGATCCCTGCATCGGCGGGTACTGGTTGGACCCGTGCAGCAGGGCCTCCGACGCCGCGCGCAGGATCGCATCTGGACCCGGCTCGTCCGGAAAGCCCTGCCCAAGGTTCACCGCCCCGTGCTCGCGCGCCAGGGCGCTCATCACCGTGAAGATGGTCGTCGGCAGACTGGCGTAGAGGCTGTTGGCCATGACGCCCTTTAGCCCCTCCCTCCCCTTCTGGGGAGGGACGTCGCTTAGGCGTCTTCCTTCACGCGGCGCTTTCGGAAGGCGGGGTTGAGGGTCTGCTTGCGCAGGCGGATGGCCTTGGGGGTGACCTCGACGAGTTCGTCGTCGTCGATGTAGGCGATGGCCTGCTCGAGCGTCGGCCGGCGCGGGGGCGTGAGGCGGACGGCCTCGTCCTTGCCCGAGGCCCGGACGTTGGTGAGCTGCTTGGCCTTCATCGGATTGACGTCGAGGTCGTCCTGGCGGGAGTTCTCGCCGATGATCATGCCCTGGTAGGTCTTCTCGCCGCCGCCCACGAACATGGTCCCGCGGTCTTCCAGGTTCCACAGGGCGTAGGCCGCGGTTTCGCCCTCGGAATTGGAGACCAGCACGCCCTTGCGGCCGGCGTCGATGGCGCCCTTGTAGGGCTCGTAGTGGCTGAACACCCGGTTCAGCACGCCGGAGCCGCGGGTGTCGGTCAGGAACTCGCCCTGGTAGCCGATCAGCGAGCGGGAGGGCGACATCAGGCTGATGCGGGTCTTGCCGGCGCCGGAGGGCCCCATGTCCTTCAGCTCCGCCCGGCGGGCGGACAGCTTCTCGATGACGATGCCGGTGAACTCATCGTCGACGTCGATCATCACGTCCTCGATGGGCTCCAGGCGCTCGCCCGTATCGGGGTCGATCTGGAACACCACCCGCGGGCGGCTGATGGAGACCTCGAAGCCCTCGCGGCGCATGCCCTCGATCAGCACGCCCAGCTGCAGCTCGCCGCGGCCGGCCACTTCGTAGGCGTCCTTGTCCGGGGTCTCGCTGACGCGGATGGCGACGTTGGACTG
>DATBEN010000085.1:0-14627 GCA_036276055.1 Caulobacteraceae bacterium | reverse complement strand
GCGATCGAGGCCGGCCAGTTGATGCTGCTCTACCAGCCGGAAGTGGAGATCGCGACCGGCCGGGTGGTGGGCGCGGAGGCTCTCGTCCGCTGGCGCCATCCGCGTCGCGGCCTGCTCGGGCCGGACGTCTTCGTGCCGGTGGCCGAGCAGATGGGCCTGATCGGGGCGCTCGGACGCTGGGTGCTGTGGACGGCGGCGCGCCAGGCGCAGGCCTGGGCGGAGGCTGGCCTGTCGGGCATCCGCATGGGCGTCAACGTCTCGGCCCTGCAGTTCAAGACGCCCGCGGCGCTCGAGGCCGATATCGCAGCCGTCCTCGCCGAGACACGACTTCCCCCGGCCCTGCTGGAACTCGAGCTCACAGAGACCGCTTTGATGACCGCCTCCGAGGGCGGCGACCTGCTCATGCGCCTGCATCAAGGGGGCGTGCGGATCGCCATCGACGACTTCGGCACCGGCTATTCTTCGCTCGAGTATCTGCGCCGGTTCCCCGCCAGCCGCATCAAGATTGCCCAGACCTTCGTGCGCCATCTGGGCAGTGGGGCCGGGGACGCGGCTATCGTTAAGGCGACGATCGGCCTTGCGCGCGAGTTGGGGATGACCGCGATCGCCGAGGGCGTGGAGACCCAGGGGCAGTTCGAAATGCTGCGGGAGTGGGGCTGCACCGAGGCGCAGGGCTATCTCTTCGACCGGCCGCTCAGCGTGCACGACGCCACGCGCCGACTGCGGGTGGGAGACTATTCCGCTGAGGGATCTCTCAAGGGGCTGTTCGGTCGACGGCGCGCATAGCCCGCACGGCGGGGCTCTCGCTCCAGCGGGTCCTCATGCGCGGCGCGGGATCGCGTCCGGAGGCGCTGACACCATCTGGTTGCGGCCACTCATCTTCGCAATGAAGAGGCCCTTGTCGGCCGCCGCGACGAGCGCCTCCACCGTCGTTTCCTCGCGCTCGCCGAGCGTCGCCACTCCGCCGCTGATCGACACGACCGGTCCGGTCACGGAGCCCGAATGGGACAGCTCGAGCTTGAGCACGGCTTCCCGCGCGGCCTCCGCGATACGCAAAGCCGACGCCAGATCCGTATCCGGCAGGATCAGAGCGAACTCCTCGCCGCCATAGCGCGCGGCCATATCTCCCGGGCGCAGGCAACACGTCTTGAGCGCGATCGCCACGTGGGTGAGGCATTCGTCACCCGCGGTGTGACCGTAGATGTCGTTGTAGGCCTTGAAGCTGTCGACATCGATCAGCACCAGGGCCAGGTCCCGCTGACGCGCGCGACGACGTGTGAGCAGGACCTGTCCGTTCAAATGGGTGTCGAAATACCGCCGGTTCGGCAGCCCGGTGAGGCCGTCGTGCAGGGACAGATGCTCGAGCGCCCGATTGGAGACGATGAGAGCTTCGTTGAGTTCGGCGAGGCGCCCGTAGTGGGCGGCGCTCTCGATCAGGAGCGCCAGCAGGAGCGTGCTCGAGGCCACCAGTCCGAAACCGCGTCCCGCGTACCAGCCGAGATCGTATTGCGCGCCGCTCAGGCCGTTGAGGATCAGATCCGAGGCCAGGGCGGTCATGTCGATCGCGAGCCACAGGTCGAGCACGCTGCGCGAGCGCCGTAGGGCGATGATCGTAGCGGCGCCTGCCGCCGGGACAGAGAGCGCAAAGCAGATGACATGGTAGGCGGGGGGCCAGCGTCCGGCCACGACCGGAGTCAGCAGCCAGCGGCTGGCGGGCTGGATCATGGCGTTCAGCGCGCCGCAGGCGACGACCGTGCCGCCCGCGAGCACGACGACCTGCGCGGCCGGGCTCAGGCGCAGCAGGTTCCAGCCGCTGCCCGGCTCGCGGCCGGTTGCGCCGCCGAGGGCCGCGTAGACGAGAACAAATGCGGGATAGCCGGCGCCCCAGAGCGCAGCCAGACCCGAGCCGGCGGTGGCCGAGGTCATCGGAACCGCATGGGTGGTGAGGTACGCCACGAGGGCCATCGGCATCAGGAGGCTGCCGACGGCGAGGACGAAGAGCCCTGGCGAGCGCTGGTTGAGGAACAGAGCGAACAACAGGATGCCGATGACGGTTTCGGCGAGCCCGAACCAGGCGGCGTAGGCCCCGACGACCGCAGGAGCCTCCGGCAGAGGCGTCCGGGCGAAAGCCGCGGCCGTTGCAAGGAGCAGGAGAATGATCAGCCCGGCCACTGCGGCGACGCCAAGTTCCAGCCGACTGGGCGCGCTCGTGGATGCGAACAGGTCGGCGCTCTCGCGGTTCATCAGGGTCAAGACGGATGGATCCGGGTCGCTGTCAGGACGGACGGCGCGCGCTGGTGCGTCGGACCACGGCCAGGCTCACCGTTTGTTCCCGCGCCCGCAAAGGCGCCCGCGGCGCTCGCGCGCCGGCGTCCGAGGTCGGACGGGTTCGGATGACGTGGAGGGCGGCGACCATCGGGCGGGCTTGTCCAGGGCACTAGGTGTTGAAAAGGCGAGAGGAGACAAGAGCGCGACGCGCGAACTCGTTCTCGCCGGCCTCCGTGAAGCCTACAATATGAAAATGAATTTCTGGTCACTTGACCGACGGACTGCCCAATATCGGTGCGGCGACAAAGTAGACACTGCGCTATTCCTCAAGGAATAATGCCTTGTCGTCAATCGAAACAATTTGAAGCAAGTCGTCTTCGAAACTTCTGGCGGCAAGTTGAGGAATTGTTAAGATAGTGCTCCTTCGGACGAAGGGCGGTGGGTCCGAGTTGTACCATGTTTAATCTTGCCATTCTGTCTAGGCTGGCCGTGCCATCGCGTCGGCCGCGACCGTCCGTCGCGCCCACGGCGCTGGCGGCTGACACTCGCGGTGTGGCCGCGCTCGAGTTGGCGCTGACGCTTCCGTTCATGATGCTCCTGATGATGGGTGTCTTCGATTTCGGAAGCTACGCCTACGACACCATGCAGGTGAACACCGCAGCCTACGCCGGCGCCGAGGCCGCCGTGGCGGCGGCCCAGACCGGCCAAGCCTGCACGACCGCACTCATCACTACCGCCGAGAAGACGGCGACGCCGCTTGGCGCAAATATAACGACGAGCGGGACGGGGGCCAGTCAGTCCCCGAACTGTGCGTATTCGGGATATGTGAACGCGGTCACGAACAACGCCGGCAGCGCGACCTACGCTCTGTCGACGACCTGCCCTTCGGGGACGTGCGCCGCGCCTGGTTCATACGCGGTGGCCTACGCCCAGACGTCGTTCTCGCCGGTGTTGTCCTGGTCGGGGCTGGTGTTGCCGAAGACCATCTCGACCACCGCAATGGTGCGTTTCGAATGATCCGTCGGATCCTTCGGGCGTTCGTGCGGGGCGCCGCGCTTCGGCGCCTTCGATCGGATCGGTCGGGAGCGGCGGCGCTGGAGTTCGCCCTGATCGCGCCTACGCTCTTTGTCCTCATCATGGGGGGCGTCGAGTTCGGCCGGCTTCTGTGGACGCAGTCGGCGTTGCAGATGTCCGTGGCGCAGGCCGCTCGCTGCTATGCCTGGCAGGTGTCCAGTTGCACGACCACGAGTGGGACCAAGAGTTTCGCGGCCGGCGTGGCGCCGCAGCTCGGCTTCTCGAGTTCAACGTTCTCAGCCTCGATCAAGGCCTCTACGCCCACGTCGACATGCCAGTGCAGCGCCACCGAGTGCGCCTACGTGTCGGCGTCATATCCCTACGCCTTTATTGCAAAAGGGTTGTTTCCGTTCGCGCCTAATCTCAGCGCGAATGCATGCTATCCTGTGATCTGTCCGGGGGATGTATGTCCGGCGACAACCTGATGGGACCCACTCTCCCGGCGGAGGGCGGCTCGCACCGCGGCTGCCTGCGTCAGCTGAACCGCTCGCTGTGGGCGGACCGGCGGGGCGCAAGCGCCATCGTCCTGGCGCTCAGTCTCTCCACCATCCTCGGCGCCGCCGGCCTCGCTGTGGATGCGGGCGTCTGGTACAACGACAAGCGGACACTGCAGGGGATCGCGGACCTCGCCGCGTGGACCGGGGGCCAGACCTACGCCACCGAACTGCAGGCCAATACAGCGACAGCCACGGCGCTGACGGACGGACAGAATGCGGCCCAGGCTCTGGCCGCGGCCAACGGTGTCAGGAACGGGGTGAACGGCGTCACGGTCACCATCAATGCGCCGGCCGCAAGCGGCCCCAACGCTGGAGTCGCCGGCACCTTCGAGGTCATCGTCCAGAAATCGGAGAGCCTCTTCTTCTCCTCGCAGTACCTTCACTCGGTGACCGTCACGGGCCGGGCGGTCAGCGGCTACCAGGTGTCGACGACGGGCTCGGGTTCGCCGGGTTGTGTTCTTGCGCTGAACACCCTCACCATCGACGGCGGCGGCAAGCTCGACACCAGCGACACGACGACCAGCGGATGCGGTATTGACGTCAACGGCACGTCTACGACCGCATTCACCATCCAGAACGGGGCGCAAGTCAACGTCGATTCCCTGAACGTCGTGGGGGGGACCAGCACAGTCAACGGCTCCCACCTCACCGTGAACGACGGGAGCGCCTACAATATTCAAAGCGGGGGATCCGCAACGCCGGATCCCTACGCCAACATCACCCTTGCGAACGCTGAGTCCGGCGCAAACGCGACGGGATGTACGGCCGCGGCGAACGTTGTTTCTACCGGAGCCTATAGCTGCGGCTACTATAACAACGGCCTTGCGATCACCAGCTCCACGACCTTGAATCCCGGGGTCTATGTCGTCAGCGGCGGCAATTTCTCTGTGGGCAGCGGCGCCAAGGTCAGCGCGACCAGCGGCGTGACGATCGTGCTGACCGGAGGCGCCAACGTCGACATCGACAGCGGCGCCGAGCTGGACATCTCCGCTCCGACGACCGGTCCGACGGCCGGCCTCATCTTCTACGGCGACCCGGCCAGCACCGGGACCATGAACTTCAGCGACGGGTCCCGGGTGAACGCCAATGGCGCCTACTATTTCCCGGCCTCCACCGTGAACTTCGCCAGCGGATCGAGCGCCACGGTCTACTGTGCTCAGCTGATCGGCTACAACATCAACTTCTCGAACGGCGCCGCCTATTCGTTGAACAATACGAACTGCGCCACCTATGGCGTGCAGCAAATCGGCGGCGTAACCACCACGACGACGCTCAAAATGCTCGAGTAGGGGCCTCTCCCGTCATTCATCCTCGTCGGCATGACGATGAGACTTTCCAAACACCCGGATCCCGTCGACACGGTCGCCATGTGGATCCCCGAACGGCGCTCCTCTCGGCAGAGGCGGCTTGCGGATCAGAGGCGTGCGAGCTTCTGCCGTCGGCGCGACCAGTTTACGATGTGCAGGTTCATCCGCGACCGCGACGGCGCCGCGTACTGATGATCTGTAGTCGGCGTGCTGGGATGGCGAGGCGCCACCTCCGGTGGCCGCGCCCGGTCCGACGCAAAGAAAGAGGCCGCGGCTGGGGTCAGCCGCGGCCTCTTCTCTTGTTGTCCTTCGTGCGGCGCGCCGTGAGGCGGGCGCCGCCTGCGTCTCAGCTGAAGCGGGGCTCCAGGCCCATCCGGGCCGGCTGGATCGTCCGGCTCCAGAACTGCTGCAGTGCGCGAAGGGTGTGACGGCAGACGTTGAGGTCTTCCATCTTGAAGTCCGCGCGGGACATCGCGTCGAGGTGGCGCGCGTTCATGGTCTTGAGCATGGCGCACAGCTCCAGGCCCTTCTTGGAGTTGCGCACGATCACCACCCGCCGATCGTGCGTGGAGCGTTCCTGTATCACATAGCCCGCTTCGGTGAGCTTCTTGAGGTTGTAGGAGACGTTCGAGCCGAGGTAGCAGCCCCGCCACAGCAGTTCGCTGGCGGTCATTTCCGCGTCCCCGATGTTCAGGAGGATTAGCGCCCGAACGTTGTTGATGTCGCGAATTCCCAGGGCGTCCAGCTCGAGCTGGATCACTTCCAGGAACTGCCGGTGCAGGCGCTCGGCGAGGACCAGCACCTCCAGGTAATTCACATTACCCGCAAGGTAGTTCCCCTGCTCCGGCGTCCGCTCTGAGCTCTGCCCGGACTTGGTCGCCGGGGCGTCAGCAACGTTCTGATTAAGCATTTGTCTTTCCGCGATCTTTCTGGGTTAACCCTGACGTCCGAAGTTCGGACGCGTCTCGGGATGTTTATCGTCTCCGCACCGCTCAACTGGTCGAGCGGCGTGATGTCCCGGGAACGCAGCGACATGTGCAGAATCGATAAAATTTGTTACAAACGTTGTTGTTCTGCACATCTACCCAGTCCCCTCAACCCGCCTCATCGGCGATCCGACCCCCACGGTCGACTTTTGACAGCTCACGATTTGCCTACAATGTGACAAAGTAGCTCATCAACCGTTAACCAAACCCCCAATGCTCTTTCGACACATTTGATAACATTCAGCGCGCAGGCGGGACAGAGTTTTTTTCCCACGAGACCCTGGGCGCATTGACACAGGTCAGGATCAGGTCGCGCGAGCGCCGCTTCCATGTCCAGCGGATGTGTACTTGTCACTCCAGGGCCCCTAACCTGACACATTGTCGCGTCCGCTCCTTGGATGTCGGTCGCGGCCGCCGCACAGACGCCGAAGACACGCTGGAGCTTGAGCATTGAAGACCCGAATCACCGAATTGTTCCAGATCGAACAACCCATTATTCAGGGGGGGATGCACTTCGTCGGCCTGGCGGAACTGGCCTCGGCCGTGTCCAACGCCGGTGGGCTGGGGATCATCACCGGCCTGACGCAGCGCACGCCCGATGATCTGGCGCGGGAGATCGCGCGCTGTCGCGCCATGACCGACAATCCGTTCGGCGTGAACCTCACCTTCCTGCCGTCGGTGAACCCGCCCGACTATCCCGGCTATGTCCGTGCGATCATCGAGGGCGGTGTGAAGATCGTCGAGACGGCGGGCAACAATCCCCAGCGATGGCTTCCGGACCTGAAGGCCGCCGGGATCAAGGTGATCCACAAATGCACCTCGGTGCGCCACGCCCTGAAGGCGGAGTCGATCGGCTGCGATGCGATCAGCGTCGACGGTTTCGAGTGCGGCGGCCACCCGGGAGAGGACGACGTCCCGAACTTCATCCTGCTGCCCCGGGCCGCCGAGGCCCTGAGCATTCCCTTCGTCGCCTCCGGCGGGATGGCCGACGGACGCTCCCTCGCCGCCGCCCTGGCCCTGGGCGCCGAGGGGATGAACATGGGCACCCGGTTCATGGCGACGGTCGAGGCGCCCATCCACGAGAACGTGAAGCAGGCGCTGGTCGCGGCCAGCGAACTGGATACGCGGCTGATCATGCGGCCGCTCAGGAACACCGAGCGGGTGCTGGTCAACGCCGGCGTCGAGCGACTGATCGACAAGGAGAAGACCCTCGGCGCCTCGATCAAGTTCGAGGACATCATTCCGGAAGTGGCGGGAATCTATCCGGCGGTCATGCAGCGCGGCGAGATGGACGCGGGCGCCTGGTCGTGCGGCATGGTCGCGGGCCTGATCCACGACATTCCCACCTGCAAGGAGCTCATCGACCGGACCGTCGGCGAGGCCGAGGCGATCGTGCGCCAGCGGCTCGCGCGGATGTTCTAGGCCCGGCGGGGGCGGACGGGACGGTGGAGCCTGCTCACCGGACGTGGAGGTCGGCGGGGGCCGCTCCCAGCCGGCCCGCGGCGGCCCTCGCCCTGGCCGTCGCCGGCAAGCGGTCCGTCCCGGAGGAGGCGACGCAGCGCCTCGAGGCGCAGCTGAAAGCCCTGTTCGAGGCTGTGGTCGAGCGACTGCACGCGATCCCGGATTCCGAAGCGGAGCCGCCGCTCTCTTCGCGCTTCGACCTGACCGTCCCCCCGCGTCTGATGCTGGTGACGGGCCTGGCCGACGGCGCCGACCGGCTGGCGGTGGACGCCTTTCTCGCCACGCCGCGGCGCGGCCAGCCCATCGAGCTGGTCCTCGGCGCCGTCGTGCCCTGCGAGAGCACCTGCTACATCGGCCAGAGCCCGGTCGCGGACGTCGAGGGGTTCACGCGCCAGGTCGAGGCGTGCGCCTTCGTCATAGAGCTCGACGGCTCGATGGCGGACGGTTCGGCTCGCGACGGGGCGTTCCAGGCCCAGGCCGAGATCCTCCTGCGGCACACCGACCTCCTCGTCGCGATCGACGATCCGGACGATGAAGGCCGGCTTGGCGGCACGCGGCAGACCATCGGCGCGGCTCTCCAACTCGGCATGCCTGTGGCCCTCATGCATACCAGCAAGGAGGGGGTCGCGATCCTCCGCGCCCGGGCCGATTTCGACGAGCCCGTGTTCCTGCCCCCCACCGCCGCCGCCCAGGCCATCTGGCGGCTTGTCGGGGAACTGATGGGACTTGAGGCGCAGTTCCCGCGCGAGGCGGCCCTGGGCGTTGGGGAGTTCTTCGCCGCTTCGCCGCCCAGGCCCGACTGGCGCAACTGGCTGTGGAGCAACTTCGAGCGCGCGTTCGACGGAGTCGGGCGCGGCCATGCGACGAGGGACGGGCCTCCGTTCGAAGTCTATCGCGCCCGCGCCAGCGTCCTGGCGAACTACTACGCCGGACAATACCGCGGGGCTTTTCTCGCCGGATACGCGCTGGCGGTCATGGCTGTGGCGCTGGCGGCTGCGTCCCTGATGGCGCTTCCGCCGTCAGGCGCGGCCGCCTCGGTGGGGCAGGAGTCGATCCTGGCGACCCTGGGCGTAGGGAAGCTAGTCGCCCTGACCGCGATCATGATGCTCGCCCGCGACGCCAACCGCCGTCGTCTCGCCCATCGTGCGGCGGACTGGCGATATCTCACCGAACGCCTGCGGGCGATGGCGTACCTTCCGTGCGCGGGCGCCCTGCGGGCGGCGGTGAGCTGGTCGCTGCCCTACACGACCCGCCTCGCCGCCGAGGGAATGGTCGATCAGCTCTTCCAGAGCATCGTGCGTCAGGTGCGCCCTCTGGAGGCGCTCCACGGCGAACTGGAGGGCCGCCGGCTTCGCCAGGCGCCGGCGGCCGCGCTGACGGTGATCCGGCACGAGTGGCTGAACGGCCAGAGGGCCTATCACCAGAAGAACGCCCGGACCCTCGGGCGGATGACCGCCGCCCTGGAGGTGCTCAGCCGGGCCCTGAACTGGACGGTCGTCGCCGTCGTGGCGGCGGACCTCGCCCTGCTCGTTTTCAGCTGGGCGGCCGACGGAAGCGGAGCCGTCGCTGAAGTCTCCCGGGGGGTGGAGCACCGGCTGACGCCGACCTTCATTCTGATTGCGGCGGTCCTGCCGGCGGCGATCGCCAGCCTCGCGGGGATCCGCTTCCAGTCGGAGTGCGCCCGCCTTGCCGACCGCTCGCAGCACATGGCCGCGCAGCTCCATGAGGTCGCCGAACGCGCAGAGCTCCTCGACCTGCGCCCGGTCCGCGCTCTCGACGCCCTGCGCCTGGCCGAGGACGTGGCGACGCTCACGATCGATGAGGTCGTGGAATGGTCTGCGATCTACGGAAAGGCGATGGTGGAGATGTAACGATGAGGCTCCAATTGTGCGAAAATTGACATTTCTCCCGGAAGGGAGAAACGTGCTGCGCCCGGGCGGACAGGAGACTGCCGCCTGATCCGTGAGACGGGGACGGCCATGTGGGCGACACGACTGACGAACGCATTCGCATTGATCGTAGCTCTGGCTTTTATTGGCGCCGGTTCATCGCCTGCTCAACCGGCAAATCATCCGATCAACATAAACGTATCATTCTCCAACAATCAGCCCGTATTTGCCAGCAATAATTCAAGTGGATCGTGCCCGGTGCAGATATATACTGGGTCGAACGGGAGCGTGAACAATATAAGCGTGGTCCAATGCAGTGGCGGATCGACATTATATTTCACGATCACGTCGCCGCCAAATTACACGTGGCGCGATCAAAGCGGCAAAAGCGGACCTGCCACCCTGGATTTGACTCAATGCGGACCAGGTGGAAGGGCTGGGCCTCTGAATACTGTAGTGAGAGGACAGACGCTGGATTTCACCCTCCGGATACCGAATTCAGTATATTGCGCCTATTTCACTTTGACCGCCTTCAATGGAAACGGCCTGCCCGTCGCCATTGACCCTGTGGTTTCCAATCGCCCTTCGATCCACCGCCCGCCGATCCTTCCGATCATCATCGTCATCGCGGTCCTCGCCGCCCTGGCCGCCCTTGCTGCGGTCGCCATGATCCGCAACGCGAGATCCAGGCGAGCGTCCGGCAATGGTTGATCTGTGACGGGGCGCGAGTACTGGGCTTTCTTCAGTTACAGCAGTGAAGACCGCAGATGGGCGGAACGCCTGCAGGCCGCGGTCGAAAGCTATCGCGTCCCCCCGGGCCTGGTCGGCGCGCCGACGGCAACTGGGCCAGCGCCCAGGCGGCTGCGACCGACCTTTCGCGACCGCTCCGATCTTGCCGCCGGTCATGACCTGCGGGCGCGGATCGACGAGGCTCTTGAGAGCTCCGCCTGGCTGATCGTCCTGTGTTCGCCGGCTGCGGCGGCCTCGCGATGGGTGGACCAGGAGGTACGCCGGTTCGCGGCGATGCACGGACGCGAGAGGATCCTGCCGGTGATCGTGGCCGCACGCCCGGCCGACAGCTATCTCGACTGCTTCCCGCCCGCCCTCCGCTACGGGGAGGAGACCGACGCGGCCAGCGCCGGGGAACAGCCGATCGCCGCGGACCTGCGGCCCGGGCGGGATGGCTGGCGTCTCGCCCGGTTGAAGATCCTCGCGGGCATGCTGGGCGTCGGGCTCGACGAACTGGCGCGGCGCGACGAGCGGCGGCGCCAGCGTGCGCTCGTCGCCATCACGGCTGCATCCCTCGCCGGCATGACGCTTGCTGTGGGCCTCGCCACCGTGGCCCTGCTGGCTCGCAACGAGGCGAGGACCCAGCGCGCCGACGCCCAGGACCTTATCGAATCGTTGCTGGGTGACCTGGGCAAGCGTCTGGAAGCGAAAGGGGACCTCGATCTCCTCGACGGCGCGGTTTCTCGTGTCGTCCGCTACTATGAGACCCAGAACCCGGACGCCCTCGACGCCCGTGGTCTTGTCCAGCGGGCGCGGGCCTTCCTGACACTGGGCAAGATAGAGGTCGACAGGGGCCGGTTCGATCGAGGGAAGCGCGCGTTCGACGAAGCTCTGAACGCCACCGCCACCCTGCCAAAGCGCGAGCCATTGCGGGACCAGGCGATCTTCACCCGAGCCCAGGCCTTCTATCAGCTTGGCGATATCGCCAACCGGAAAGGCCTGCTCGAAGAAGCGGAGCGCGACTTCCGCAGCTATCAGTATGTGGCCGCCAGCCAGGTGGCGTTGAATCCTGGGGACCAGACCTGGCGGTCCGAGGCGGCTGACGCCGATGCTGACCTGGGGGTCGTGCTGGCGGCCCAGGACCGTCCCGACGAGGCCATCGTCGCCTTTGGAAGAGCGCTTCCCGTACTCGAGACGGCGGCGCGCAGGACGCTCGATGCCGAGCACCAGATCGCGGTGGCCCAGATCCACGCCGCGATGGCCGATGCTCTGGACAAGGAAGGGCGGCTCGCCCAGTCCCGGGGCGAGCGGTTGGCGGAGGCCGGCGTCTACCCAGCTATCCTCGCGCGCGATCCGACCTATCGCGACGCGGACGTCGATCGCATCGTCAACGGTCTGGCCCTGGCCCACCTGGACCTTCTCGAAGGTGACGCCAGCGCCGCCGCGTCGCGCGCCCAGGCGGCCGCCGATCACGCCCAGACCCTGTGGAGCCGGAAGCGTTCCGACGTGGACCTCGAGAGTCTCTGCGTCATCGCGCGTGCGCGCCTGTCGCAGGCGAAGCTGGAGATGGAAGACATCGCTGGCGCGCAGGCGGCGATCGATCAGGCGTTCACTCACACCGCGGCGCTGCGCGCCCGAGACCCCTCGATGGGGGTTTGGCGGCGGTACGCCGACGAGGCCGCGCTCTCTCAGGCCTCGATCCTGCGTCAGCGCGGCGATGTCGAAGGCGCCTGGCGGATCGACCAACAGGTGCTGGCCGACGCCGCCTCGATGCAGGGGCCTGCCGTGAATTCAACGGCGCGATGGCTGACCGACGAGGCGCGGCTAGGTCTCGCACGCGATGAGGCGCGCCTGGGGAACGTCACCCGCGCCCGCGCCGAGATCGACACGATCCTCGTCGACCTCGCGCCCAACGAGTCCCGACTCGAGCCGATCCTGCTCGTCGTTCTGCGTCAGGCGCGACGCGGGCTGGGCCCGTCAGGCCTTGCCTATCTCACCCATGTTTCCGATGTCCCGATCGGCTGAGCGCGCCCGACCCACCTGGAACCATCCCGGCGGGTCCTGCTCGAACAGCGCATGAAGACAACTGGGTTCACTTGCTTTCGTCGAGGCAATGTCGTTTGCAGCTTCGAAATGCCCAGCGATCGCGGGTCGGAGCGCTGTCGGGCGGTATCCGCCAATTTCGGCGCATCGGGTTATGGTATAAGGCCCAGGCGCGACGGGCGCGGGCGAGTAGCGGAACCGGACGTGGAATCTCCTGCGATCGTCCTGACCACGAGCCTGGGCTGGCTTTGCGCCGCCCTCGCCGGCGTCGGTGTCGTCTACACCTTTTCGGCCGGCGTGCTGGCCGCGCGATTCGTGTCGCGCCGGGCCAAGCCCGCAGACTCTTTCCCCCCCGTGAGCGTCATCAAACCCCTCTATGGGGCCCATCCGCAGCTCGCGCGGTCCCTGTCCTGCTTCTGTGACCAGGACTATCCGGGCGACGTGCAGATCCTGTTCGGCGTCCAGGACGCGCGCGATCCGGCCATAGCGGTCGTCGAAGCGCTCAGGGCCGCGCGGCCGGAGCTCGACATCGAGCTGGTGGTCGATCCCCGACTTTACGGGGCGAACCGCAAGGCCTCCAATCTCACCAACATCTCCGCTCGCGCCAAGCACGGGCTGCTGGTCCTCAGCGACGCCGACATCGGCGTGCGTCCCGACTATCTCCGCCGCGTCGTCGCCGCGATGAGCGCGCCGGGCGTGGGCGCGGTCAGCTGCCTCTATGTCGGGGGCGGGAAGGGGATGTGGGGACGGCTGGCGGCGATGCAGATAGACTACCAGTTCCTCCCCGGCGCGGCGATGGGCAAGGCGCTGGGCCTGGCCCAACCCTGCTTCGGCTCGACCATCGCCATCTCGGCCAAGGTGCTGGAGGAGATCGGCGGCTTCGCAGCCTTCGCCGATCACCTCGCCGACGATTACGAGATCGGGCGGGCGGTCCGCGCGCGCGGCTACCGCATCGCCATCCCGCCGATGATCGTCTCCCACCACTGCGGCGAGGAGACGGGCGCCCAGCTGTTCGACCACGAGCTTCGCTGGGGCCGCACGGTCCGGCAGATCGATCCCGCCGGCTATGCGGGCAGTATCGTCACCTATCCCACGCCCCTGGCCATGGTAGCGGCGGCGCTCAGCGGCCTGGCGCCCTGGTCCATCGGCCTGCTGGTTGCTACATTGGCCTCGCGCCTGCTGCTGAAGGTCTGCGTCGATGCGGCCACCGGCAGTCGGGCAGGCCCCTGGTGGCTCCTCCCGATTCGCGACGTGTTGTCGTTCGGCGTTTTCCTGTCCAGCTTCGCGGTCAACACCGTGGGATGGCAGGGGCGCCGGTTCAGGGTCGGGCCCGACGGGGTGCTGCTGCACACCTGACCCGGCGTCGCCGGGCCTTGACCTCGCAGACGCTTTGGACGAGTCCGCCTCATGCTTCGAACGCTCTTTCTCCAGGCTCCGTCCTTCGACGGCTTCGACGGCGGCGCCGGCTCGCGCTATCAGGCGCGGCGCGAGATCAAGTCCTTCTGGTTCCCCACCTGGCTCGCCCAGCCGGCCGCCCTGGTGGAGAAGAGCAAGCTGATCGACGCGCCGCCGCACCGGCAGAGCCTCGCCGACGTGACTTCGCAGGCGCGCGATTTCGACATGGTGGTGGTCCACACCTCCACCCCCTCGTTCGCCTCCGACGTGAAGACGATCGAGGCGCTCAAGGCGGTCAACCCGAACCTCAAGGCGGGCCTTATCGGCGCCAAGGTGGCCGTCGACGCCCAGAAGAGCCTCGAGCGCGCGCCGGCGGTCGATTTCGCCGCGCGCAACGAATTCGATTTCACGATCAAGGACGTGGCGGACGACAAGCCCTGGGCCGACATCGCCGGCCTCTCCTGGCGCAACCGCGAGGGAGTCATCGTCCACAATGACGACCGGCCGATCCTCGAGCATATGGACGATCTTCCGTTCGTCACGCCGATCTACCAGCGCGACCTGAAGATCGAGAACTACTTCATCGGCTATCTCAAGCACCCCTACATCTCGATCTACACGGGCCGGGGCTGCAAATCGCGCTGCACCTTCTGCCTGTGGCCGCAGACGGTCGGCGGACATAGGTATCGGACGCGCAGCGTCGAGCACGTGATCGAGGAGATCGCCTGGGCGAAGAAGGCCTTCCCGCAGGTCAAGGAGTTCTTCTTCGACGACGACACCTTCACCGACAACCTGCCGCGCGCCGAAGCCATCGCCAAGGAGCTTGGCCGCCTGGGCGTGACCTGGTCCTGCAACGCCAAGGCCAATGTTCCCTACGAGAGCCTGAAGAAGCTGAAGGACGGGGGCCTGCGCCTCCTGCTGGTAGGCTACGAAAGCGGCGACCAGCAGATCCTGCACAACATCAAGAAGGGCATGCGC
>DATBEN010000084.1:0-10792 GCA_036276055.1 Caulobacteraceae bacterium | reverse complement strand
GACGTCCAGGGCGTTCACGAGCTTGCTGTTGGAGAAGTAGCCGGTGTCGGTCTGGCTGTATTCGGACGCGTAGTACTGGGCGTAGACGTCGAAGTGCCAATTTGCCCCGAGGTCGCCCTTCAACCCGACCTGAGCGCGATAATCGGTGTGGCGCAGGTCGGCGACCCGCGGTCCGCCCTCGATGTTGCGCCGCAGGATCAGGTCGTTGGCCGCAACCCCGCCGGCGGGATTGGCCGGCGTCACGCCGGTCGGGTTGGCGGCTGTGGTGTAGCCCGGAGCCACGCAGATCGCGGTCCGTTCCGCGGGAGACAGCAGCGGATCCGTACATGGGATGGCCGCTGTGAATCCGAAGTCGCCGGACTGGGCTATCTGAGCCTGCGTGAAGTCGTCCATGAACATGAACTTTGCGTAGGCGGTCAGATGTGGCGTGATGTCATAGTGGGCGAAGAAACCGCCCGAATACCGCTGGTCGTCGCGCTGGAAGTAATTCAGCGGGGCGAAATTGTATAATTGATTTGGCGCGCCCGTGAACGGGACGACAGATCCGCCCGGCCCGAATTGGTACGCGTTGGCGCCCTTGGGTGTGGCGGAGAACGCGGAGTTGTAGGTGAGCAAGGTTCCCTGGCTGCCGGTCGCGGAGCCGCCGCAGCTGAAGTTCTTGCCGGTGACCGTGATCGAGCAATTGCTGTAGTCGCGTGTCGATTCCGGCACGGCGGCGATGTGGCGGTATTCGACATAGCCCTCGACGTTGCCCTTGCCGTCCGGCGAGTTGGCGCCGAAGATCGCGCTCACGTCCACCGTCTGGCCGTCGAACACGTTGCTCTGGGGCAGGCTGTAGCCAGCCGCAACGTTGGCCGCCTGGGACTTGGCGTCACCGTTGCTGTGCTGATAGCCGCCGGCGTTGATGTCGACCTGCAGGCCCTCGAAGTCCTTCTTCATCACGAAGTTGACCACGCCGGCCACGGCGTCGGCGCCATACACCGCCGAGGCGCCGCCCGTCAGGACGTCGATGCGGTCCACGAGCGCCTGCGGGATGAAATTGATGTCGGCGACCGGCAAGGTCGGGTCGCCTGGTCCCAGGCGGCTGCCGTCGATGAGAACGACGTTCCGCTTGGGGCCAAGGCCGCGCAGGTTGAGGGTGGCTGTTCCGGTTGCGCCGTTGGCGAGGTTACCGCCCTGGTCGGCGACCACTTGAGGCAACTGGTTGATCAGGTCCTCAACCCGCGTGGTGCCTTCCAGCTTCAATTCCTGGCTGGACACGGCGGTCACGGGGCTGACGCTGGTGAGGTTGGGCTGCGGGATGCGCGAGCCGGTGACCACGAACTCCTGGACTGTGGTCGAGCCCGTCGAGGGCGCCCCGGCGCCGGGCGCGGCAGTGCTCTGCGCGGCCTGAGCGAAGGCGGCGCCCGTCGACGCGGTCAGGGCGACGCCTGTGATCATCGAAGTGGCCAGCAGGCGCGTACGTGCGCTGAGTGTTGTCAATTCAGGATCCCCAAGCTCGCCTGGCGGCCCGGGGGGGAAGGGCCAGCGCGCTAAACATGAACAATTTTTGAACCCCCAAGGGTGGGGACGCCGTTAGCTATCGGGGACGCAATGGGTCAAGCATCTCGACGGTACAAATCGAGTCTTATGGAGTCTCTGTTGCAGAATAGTCGCAGCTAGGTTTGTATCAATGATGGTGTGATAATGTCGAAAACGCAATGCACGGAGATATAAACGAAATTAAAGATGAAAAGGACGGATACGTACAACGCATAATCCAGTAATTGAAGTTCCACAACGTACAATTAGCCGATTTGTTATCTACGTTACGCGGATATAATACATAATTGTATACCGATGATACTATACGGGTAGCGTATATAATCGCAACAAACTTGCTAATGCCGGCGATGTGACTCCGTACGGCGATTGAATATATACAGAATAACTGGCCATATATTGTATACGGTAAGTCTAGGAACGTGGACATTCACCAATAATGGCCGCGTGTGCGCGCAAACGGGGGCGCGCAATGGAACGTTCTCGTTTGACGTTCTGGTGGTTACGGCATCGATGTTGGCGCCACGGTCGGTCCGCTCATCCCACGGATGCCTTGAGGGCATGCAGCGACTTAGTGCGGGTGAGTGACGTCTCGGACTTCCGGCAAGGAAGCGGCGGGCTGAGCGTCAGGCTGCTGGCGAGCACTCGGCATCGCGACTCTCGGGCGGAGGCTCCGCGCAAGTCGAGCTCAGAGGCGTAGGGCCGTCGAACCAGACCTGTCAGAGCGCCACCGACCCCCACGCAGCGCGCCCTGCGATCGCGTCGGGTGGGGGCGCCCTGGCTTGATCGTCCACGCGTGCCTGGCCCCCGCGGTCCTGGCGGGCTCGGTGAGGCGTGAGTCAAAGAAAAGGGCGGCGGACCCGTGGTCCGCCGCCCGCAATCCATAGATTGTTCGACTTATCAGAAGTCGGCCGTCACACCCACGAAGAGGTAACGTCCGAGAGCGTCGTATACCTGCGGGAAGGTGTTGCCGTTGCCGACGGTCGCCGGCAGTTCGCCGGAGCCGATGATCGGCGGATCGACGTCAGCGATATTGTTGACGCCGACCCGGAACGTATAGCGATCCTTCACCCGGTACTGCATCGACAGGTCGAAGTAGTTGTAGGCCGGGATGTGGGAGTCCGCAGTTCCGGTGACTCCGGTATCGATGTTGACGCCGCCGATGTTCCGCCAGTCGAGCGACACCTCGAAGCCATGCAGCGGCGTGGTCCAGGTGAGGCGCGTCTTGGACTTCCAGTAGGGCAGCGGCTGGCCGAGCGTCGGGCTGCCGGCGCAGGTGTCGCCGTACCTGCCAAGGCACGAGATCGGCGCGCTCCCCGGGAGCGTCTCGAACTCGTAGATCGACGTGTAGGTGCCGAGGAAGTTCAGATCGAGTCCGCCGTAATCGGGCAGGCCGATATCGCGGAAATTGAACCGGTAGTCGAACGTGAAGTCGATGCCGGTCGTCTTCAGGAAGCCGGCATTCTGCGTCGTGTCGACCACGAAGTCGGTGGGCTGGAGCCACAGCGATCCGGTGCCAACGCCACGGTGGATCAGGTTACAGTTGACGTCGTTGAGCGCGCAATCGTTGATGATATTCGTCTCGCCGAGTGTCTGGATGACGTCCTTGATGTAGATGTTGAAGTAGTCGATCGAGAAGCTCACCCCGCGCACCAGGTGTGTCGGCGTGATCACCGCGCCGATGGTGTAGGTGGTGGCGATTTCCGGCTTCAGGTTCGGATTGCCGCCGGTGAGCCCGTTATACTGCGACGCCGGGTTGGCGGTGATGTTCCCATACTGAGCCGCGCTAACGCCTGTGAGGGCGCACTGGGCCGCAGTGAACTTCGGCGTGGCGCTGGCGCAGGGGTCGCTGTTGCCGTCGAGGACGACTGATTGCGGGGAAAAGAGTTCGGAGACATTCGGCGCGCGAACGGCGCGGTTGTAACCGCCGCGAATCAGGATGTCGTCGATCGGCCGCCATTCGCCGGTGAGCTTGTAGGTGTTGGTGTTTCCGGCCTCGTTGTAGTGCGAGAAGCGATAGCCGAGATCCGCGGTCAGATCCTGGAAGAACGGCACGTTCTGAATGAGGGGGATCCTCATTTCGGCGAACAGTTCCTTCACGTCGAATGCGCCCTGCGTCGGCAGAACCACACCGGAGCCGCCCGCGAGGTCGTTGGTCTGGAATTCCTCGTCAGGCTGGAAGGTGAGGAACTCCCGGCGATACTCGGCGCCGAACGACACGCCGACGCCGTCCTTGGCCCAGGGGCTCTTTCCGCCATATGCCGAGAGGTCGCCCGTGATCGAGGCGCTAACGACCTGTTCGGTCGTCTCGCCCGATTCTTCGCCCGGCACCTCGAGGTAGTTGAGCGCCTGCTTGCTCACGCCGCCGGGGAGGAAGTTGAAGATGTTGTAGGGCTGGCAACCGCCGCTCGCGCCAGTCGGATTGCTCGCGCAGACGGGTTGGCCGTTGGCGCCCGGAATGACGTCCAGGGCGTTCGCGAGCTTGGTGTTCGAGAAGTAGCCGGTGTCAAGCTCGTTGAACACGGCGGCGTAGTACTGGCCGTAGACGTCGAAGTGCCAATTTGCCCCGAGGTCGCCCTTCAACCCGACCTGCGCCCGATAGTCGGTGTGGCGCAGGTTGGACACCCGCGGACCGCCCTCGATGTTGCGCCGAAGGATCAGGTCGTCCGCTGCGACGCCGCCCGCCGGATTGGCCGGCGTGACGCCGGTCGGGTTGGCGGCCGTCGTGTACCCGGGGGTCACGCAGATCGCGGTCAACTCCGCGGGAGACAGCAGCGGGTCCGTACACGGGATCGCCGCCGTCAGGCCGAAGTCGCCGGACTGGGCGATCTGAGCCGACGTAAAGTCGTCCATGAACATGAACTTCGCATACGCCGTCAAATGCGGCGTGATGTCGTAGTGCGCGAAGAAGCCGCCCGAATAGCGCTGATCATCACGTTGGAAGTAGTTCAGCGGGGCGAAATTGTAGTACTGGTTCGGCGCGCCGGTGAACGCGTTGACCGCGCCGCCCTTCCCGAACTGGAAGGTGTTGCCGGGGAACGCCGCCACGGTGGAGAAGCCGGGCCCGTACTGCAGCAGCGTACCTTGGGCGCCCGTCAGCGAGCCGCCGCAGCTGAAGTTCTTGCCGCTGACGGCGATCGAGCAGTTGCTGTAGTCGCGCGTCGATTCCTGGATCGGCGCGATGTGCCGGTATTCGACATAGCCTTCGACGTTGCCCTTTCCGTCAGGCGAGTTCGCGCCGAAGATCGCGCTCACGTCCACCGTCTGACCGCCGAACACGTTGCTCTGGGGCAGGGTGTAGCCGGCGGCGATGTTGGCCGCCTGGGATTTGGCGTCGCCGTTGCCGTGCTGATAGCCGCCGGCGTTGATGTCGATCTGCAGGCCCTCGAAGTCCTTCTTCATCACGAAGTTGACCACGCCGGCCACGGCATCGGCGCCGTACACAGCCGAGGCGCCGCCCGTCAGGACGTCGATGCGATCGACCAGCGCCTGCGGAATGAAGTTGATGTCGGCAACCGGGACGATCGGGTCGCCCGGGCCGAGGCGGGTGCCGTCGACCAGCACGACGTTCCGCTTCGCGCCGAGGCCGCGCAGGTTGAGGTTCGCGGTGCCGGTCGAGCCGTTGGAGAGGTTGCCGCCCTGGTCGGCGACCACCTGTGGCAGCCGGTTGATCAGGTCTTCGATCCGGGTCGTGCCTTCCAGCTTTATTTCCTGGCTGGACACGGCGGTGACCGGGCTGACGCTGGTCAGGTTGGGCTGCGGGATGCGCGAGCCGGTGACCACGAACTCCTGCACCGTGGTGGCGCCGGTTCCGCTCGCAGGCGCGGCCGGGACCGCTCCTGCCGTCCCCGTCGCGTTCTGCGCGGCCTGGGCATGGGCGACCGACGCCGAGCATGCTAAGGCAACGCTTGTAATCATGGATGAGGCCAGGAGCCCCACTCGGCAATTGGTGGTAGCCAAGTTCCAATCCCTCCAGGCGACGACACGGTGAAGTGCAGCCGCTCTTGTTGATGTCGCCCGAGTGCGTTCCTCGGTTGCCATTGTGTTAGGTTCGCGTGGCCAAGCCGGTCAACGCGGATTAACGCGCCGTAATCCATTCCTTTGTCCCCCTGTCACCTTACGGTCACAGATTGGGAACCTGGGCCGGGGAAAATGGCCGTGAAAAGGTGAGATGAGGTAAAGCGTGACTGAGATTTGTCGAAACTGGATCGGGTTGGCGGTGACGGGGGCCCTGATCTGCCCATTGAGCGTCAGCGCAGTGAGCGCGAATGCGGCGCCCACGAAACAGCCGGCCGCAACGGCGCCCGCCGTGCAGGCCGTGCTCGCCTGCAGGTCCGTCACAGACGACACACAACGCCTCGCGTGTTTCGATCGCGCGACGGCGGCGATGGGTGATGCGGAGGCAAAAGGTGACCTGCTCACCCTCGATCGCGAGCAGCGCCGGGCCGTGCGGCGGCAAGCGTTCGGGTTGCCGCTCCCCGCCCTGGACCTGTTCAACAAGGGCGAGAAGCCCGAGGAGGCGAACCGCCTGACCGCAACGGTCGCGGCCGCCTCACAGAATCCATATGGGAAGTGGGTGCTACGACTGGACGACGGGGCGGTGTGGCGTCAGATCGATGACAACGAGCCGGTGAAGGAGCCGCGCAAGGGCTCGACGATCGTGATCAAGAAAGGCGTGCTCGGCAGCTTCTTCATCGATATCGATGGCGAGGCCGGCTTCCGCGCCCACCGCGACAGCTGAGGCCTTCCGCGGGCGTCCAAAAGGAGATCGGGATGAGCAGCTTTCGACGGGTCACCGACTCCTTCTGGGTGAGCCCCCAGATCTCCGTGGCGGACGTCGCCGAAGCCAAGGCCCAAGGCTTCCAGGTCATCATCAACAACCGCCCCGACGGCGAGGCGCCGGACCAGCCGGCCGGGGCGGAGATCGCTGCGGCAGCCCGCGCTGCGGGCATGGAATATCTCGCCGCGCCCGTGTCGGGCCGGCCCAGCCCACAGGCTGTCGAGTCGGTGGCCGGCGCCACCGCCGATCCCTCGAAGAAGGTTCTCGCCTTCTGCCGGTCGGGGACGCGCTCGATATTTACCTGGGCGATAGGCCAAGCCGGCCAACGCGAGACGGACGAACTGGTCCGTCTCGGTGACGCGGCCGGCTACGACCTGCGGGCCGTGGTGGGTTGACGCGCGCCGCTTAGCCCCTCGGCGTGCGCTGGATGTTGTCCACCGAGTCGCGGGCGTCCAGCGTCTGCTGGTCCCACTGGGCCTTGGTCATGCAGATCCGCTTGCCGCCGAGCCGGGTTCCGACTTCGTCCTGGGTCTTGCAGATGACCCTCTGGTTCGGGTCGTTCTTCTTGGTTTGTCCAGCCGGCGCGACCGCAGCGGAAGGACTCGAGGTTGGTGTCGAGGGGAAGGTGGCCTGCATCGGCGCGCCGTTCGTCGACTGGGCCAGGGCCGGTAGGCCCGCACCGACGGTCAAGGAGGCCGAGATCAACGAAATGGTGAAGATTTTCATAGTGGTCCTGCTTGTCGAAGCTGTCGCGCAGTCTGCCGCGTCCTCGCAATCAACGCAAACCCTGCGCTGAAAGGTACCTCCAATGATTCCCTATGTACGTGACATCGACATCGAATACGGCCGTTGCGACACCGTCTCGCCGCTCATCCGGCGCGTGACGGCGAACAATCCCGGTCCGTTCACCTACCGGGGCACCGGAACCTACATCGTCGGCCACGGCGAGGTCGCCGTGATCGACCCGGGTCCCGACATCGCCGAGCACCTCGAGGCCATCCTCGCGGCGCTGAAGGGCGAGACGGTGACCCACATCGTGGTCACGCACCACCACAGCGACCACTCGCCGCTCTCGCGGCCGCTCGCCGCGCGCACCGGGGCGAAGGTCTGGGGGTGCGCCGTGCGCGACCTGCCGGCGCCGGGCGAGGTTCGGCTCGAGGCCGGTTACGACCGCTTCGTCCCCGACATCCCGGTCTGCGACGGAGCGGTGATCGAGGGAGCCGGATGGACGCTGGAGGCGATCCCGACACCCGGACACACCTCCAACCACATCTGCTACGCCCTGGCCGCGGAGAACGCCCTCTTCAGCGGCGACCACATCATGGGCTGGTCGACCACGGTGATCACCCCGCCCGACGGCGACATGGGCGACTACCTGCGCAGCCTCGAGCTGATCCGGGATCGGGACTTTTCGGTGCTGTGGCCCACCCACGGCCCCCCGGTCGCGGACGTGCGTCCCTTCCTCGACGCCTACATCGACCATCGCAAGGATCGCGAGCGGCAGATCATCGAGCGCCTGACCGCCGGCGAGACCCGGATCAAAGAGATGGTGCCCACGCTCTACGCCGCCGTGGATTCGCGGCTGTGGCCGGCGGCCGCCCACTCGGTGATGGCCCACATGCTCGAGCTCGTCCGCGCAGGGCGTGTGGCGAGCCAAGGCGACCCGACGCTGGATTCCGAATACCGCCTCGTCCGCTGAGAGGCCTGCAAAGCTCGTCCGCCCGGCGCCTGGCGCACAGGCGCCGGGGAGCTTTGATGTGGGGCGTGATCGCCGGCCCTTGATCACGGGGCCGGCGGAGCCAACAGTCGGCGACGGACCGCCGACCCGGCGCGCTGCGGGGGGAGACGCCATGGACCTCGGGACTGAAGCTCGACCGCCCACGCTTGCGCGCCGCCACGTGCTGGCTGCGACGCTGGGAAACGCCCTCGAGTTCTACGACTTCCTGACCTACGCCTTCTTCTCCATCCAGATCGGCCACGCCTTCTTCCCCGCTCAGAGCGCCTACGGCAGCCTGATGCTGTCGCTGGCCGCCTTCGGCTCCGGGTTCGTGACGCGTCCCCTCGGGGCGCTGGTGATCGGGAGCTTCTCCGACCGCGTGGGGCGGCGCCCGGCCATGATCCTGAGCTACGCCCTGATGGGCGGCTCGATCGTGGCCCTCGCCGTGATCCCGCCCTATGCGGCTATCGGCGTCGCAGCGCCGGTTCTCGCCATCCTTGTGCGCATGATCCAGGGATTTTCGCTGGGCGGGGAGGTGGGCAGCAACACCGCGTTCCTGATGGAGGCGGCCTCGCCCCGCCGCCGCGGCCTCATCGTCTCCTGGCAAGGCGCCAGCCAGTACATCGCCTCGGCGGCGGCGAGCCTGGTGGGCCTCACCCTGACGCGTGTCCTGGCTCCGCACGCCTTCGAGGCCTACGGCTGGCGCATCGCTTTCCTGATTGGCGCCCTCACTTTGCCGTTCGGTCTCTGGCTGCGCCGCAGCCTGCCCGAGACCCTGCACCAACCGGAGACCGTGCGTCATCAGGCGCGCGAGGGCGAAGGGCGCCTGCTCACCGCCTGGCGCCATCGCCGGGTCATCGTCCTGGGCCTGCTCGTCCTGGGCGCCGGCACGATCGGGACCTACATCTTCGAGTACATCGCAACCTACGCCCAGGCCACGCTTCACATGCGGGCGGCGAGCGGGTTCGCGGCCGAACTGGCAGGCTACACCCTTTCCGTCGGAGCCCTGCTTCTGGGCGGATGGCTGTCGGACCGAATCGGGCGCCGACCGGTCAACATCGGAGCCAATCTCGCGCTTCTGGTCCTGGCCTACCCGGTTTTTCTGTGGATCACGACCACGCGCACCGATCTTGCCCTGGTGGTAGGCGTCGGCCTCCTCACCACGGTGGCCAATTTCCCCGGCGGCGCCTTCTACGCCGCCCTTTCAGAGAGCCTGCCCAAGACGATCCGAGGCGGCGGCTTTGCCGTGGTCTACGCCGTCAGCGTCGCATCTCTGGGCGGCACGACGCAGCTGGTGGTGACCTGGCTGATCCACGTCACCGGCAACCCGATCGCCCCGGCCTGGTATCTCGTCGGCGCCACGGCGGTGGGCCAGGTCGCCCTTCTGCTCATGCCGGAGAGCGCGCCCGTCAAATCCCGCGACAGGACCGTCGCGATCGCCGAGCCGGCGATCCCGGCCGCTCCATCCTTGGTCCCTTAGACCCCACCCTTCAGATCCGCGGCAGATCCACGGCCCCGCCCATGATCTCGCGTCGCGACAGCCCCCCATGATCCCTCCCGTTTTTCCTTGGCCTTCGATGAGGAAAAACTTGGCGTGGGCCTCCGTGCGAGGTCAACAGGATGGCGAAGGACGTCGCAGGGGAGGGAACCGTGAACGACAACGCCGTGGCGATCACGCGCCGGCCGGGCGAGGACCTGACCCGGGTCGAACTCACCCACCTGCCGCGCGTCCCGATCGACGCCGACCGGGCCGAAGCCCAGCACGCGCAGTACCGGGAGACCATCCGCAGCCTTGGGCTGGCGGTCATCGACCTGCCGGCCCTGCCGGGCTTCTGCGACGCGGTCTTCGTCGAGGACGGGCTGCTCGCCTTGCCGGAAGCGTTCGTCCTCTGCCGGCCCGGCGCGGCGTCGCGGGCCGGGGAGGTCGACAGCCTGTCGGCGGCGCTGCCGGGCGACCGTCCGGTCCTGCGGCTGTCGCCGCCGGCGACGCTGGACGGCGGGGACGTGCTGCGGATCGGCCACGAGATCTGGGTCGGTCTGTCGGGCCGCTCTAATGCAGCGGCGATCGAGCAGCTTGGCGACCTGCTCGCGCCCTTCGGCTACCGCGTCGAGCCCGCGCCGCTGACGGGCGCCCTGCACCTCAAGACAGCGGTGACCGCGCCCGATCCGGAGACGGTGCTGGTCAATCCGGCCTGGACCGACGCGAGCCTCTTCCGCCGGCGCGTGATCGAGGTTCCGACGCACGAGCCGTTCGCCGCGAACTGCCTGCCGCTGGGCGGCCAGGTGTTCGTCCAGTCCGCCCATCCGGCGACGGCCGAGCGGCTGGACGCCGCGGGATTCCGCGCCCGCCTGATCGACGTGAGCGAGCTGGCCAAGGCCGAGGCTGGGCTCACGTGCATGAGCGTGATCGTGCCCCCGCCGGCCTGAAGGCTCAGATCGGATCGTCGATGGAATTGGCCAGGCCTGTGAACAGCTTCGGGCCGGCCTCGGTCATGTGCCAGCAGTCCTCCAGCCGGATCCCGAACTCGCCGGGGATGTAGATGCCCGGTTCGTCGGAGAAGCACATGCCGGCCTGCAGCGGCGCGGGGTCGTCGTGGACGAGGTAGGCGGCCTCGTGGCCGTCGAGGCCGATGCCGTGGCCGGTGCGATGCGAGAGGCCGGGCAGGCGATATCCCGGACCCCAGCCCTGGCTCTCGTAGTAGGCGCGCACCGCGTCATCGATCGTCCCGACCGGCTCGCCCAGCTTCGCGGTC